>NZ_JAMQTI010000042.1:0-33207 GCF_032883055.1 Mycobacterium sp. 29Ha | reverse complement strand
CGGGAAGGTCCCGCCTATAACGCGGTTGACCAACCTGCCTGGGCAGTACACCTAGTCCGACAGCAGACGCTCCGTAGCTCGTTCAAGAACGTGGCGCCGACTGCTTGTCCCGTGGTCGGCTGCGATGAAGTGGTTGGCGATCGCCAGGGAGAAGGCGAGCATGGCGCGCGCCTCGACATCGTCGGCATCGTCGCTGAAGGTGCCGATCAGCGCGCGCAGGTACTCCATTCGCCGGTTGTCGACGCGCCGCAGACGTTTGGCGACCGACTTGTCGCGGCGCGCCCAGTCGCGCACCGCGAGGTCAATCGGCAGCAGCTTCTTGGAGAAGGTGAGCATGCCCGCCCTGCGCACCTTGTCCCGCGCATCTCCACCTTCGGCCTCCACCCGGTCGAGAACCTCGTCGGTGCTGCGGCGCTCCCACTCTTCCAGCAGCGCCTCGAGAAAGGCTCCCCTGCTGTCGAAGTGGTGGTAGAAGCCGCCACGGGTGACTTGCAGCGATTTCGCGAGAAGGTCTACTCGCACCGCATCCGCTCCGCCCGCCGCGAGCGCTTCCAGCCCGGCGTCGACCCACGTGCCACGGGGCGTGCGGGTCTGGGCGACCATGATCCTCCAGCTGAGTCGACGGGGCTTGACCACCGCGGTCAACCAAGCATACAGTACTGTATGCTTGGTTCCGCGATACTCGACAAGAGCGAACACACGCAGCGGCCGTGGCGAATCCACGATCTCGCCAAGGATTTTCAAGTTCTCGATGTGTGGGCATTGCCCACACCCGGTGGTGAAGGCGACTTCAGACAACTGGTCGACCTATGGTCGACGTTCGATCCGGGAAAGTCCTCTCCCGTCGTGCGGGCCCTGTTCGCCGCTCGGTGGGCCCTCGGCCGGGTACTCGGCCTCGACCGGACCGACGCGGGTCTGGGCGCCCGCGTCGAGACGCTGCGGGACCGGCTTTCAGACGACTTGCGCCACGCCCCAACCGATCTCGCGAGAGACGGGTCTCCATTCAGCCCGCTGTACCTGACCGACGATGAGTTCGCGATGGAGATCGCGAACCGGACGGTGCACGGTGTCCTGCATGTCGGGTGGGTGCCCGACGCGGCCGGAGGCTCGCGACAATTTCGCGGACAGATGGCGGTTCTGGTCCGACCCAATGGCGCACTCGGTGTCGCGTATATGGCGGCGATTGCTCCGTTTCGCCACCTGATCGTCTACCCGCTGATGATGCGCGACATAGGTCGAGCCTGGCGGGAGCGCCGCAGCGGGTCCGCTCCTTCTCAACGGGGACTTCGATGAAGCGCGGTGCGACCACCCAAACCGTCGCCCGCCAGATCACGCCGCCTCCCGGCACCCGATCGGCGAGCACGCTCGGCCGCGTCGACTATGAAGATGCATTCGTCGTCGACGTTTGCGAGCCGTCCGCTCTATCCGCCGAGCAGTGGATGCGCACGATCCTGGAAGGCGCGCCCGCAGCGGTGCGGCTTCAGCTGCTGTCCGGCTGGTCTGCACTCGGCCTCAGGGTGAGCCTGTCGAAAGCAGACCGGTCGGTGCTCGGCTGGCAGATCCGCACGGCAGACCCGGATTTCGTATTGCTGGGAGCTGAGTCACGACTCGGCATGCCCGCGGAATTGCTCTTGAGGCGTGCGACCGACCGGTTGCTATTTGCCACCTTCGTGCGCCACGAGAATGCGTTGGTCCGCGCGCTCTGGGCGCCCGTGGTGCCCACTCACGTCCGGATGGTGCAGGAACTGCTGGCACGGGTCGGCAGCGACGTTCGATCCTGACCGCTACGGAGTCGGCGGCGCAGGCGCCGGTGCGGGCGCAGGCGCAGCGGGAGGCGCGGGAGCCGTAACCGGCGGCGGTGGATCACCAGGAGCCGGCGGCGGTGCCGCGGGCATCTGCTGCGCCGGATTCGCCGAGAGTCCCGGCGGCGGGGTGGCGTTGGCATTCATCGGCCGCTGCGTCAGCAGGAGCAGAGCGTCCTTACCACTCACCTCCTGCGTCTGAACGGCGTGCCAGAGGTCGCGGAGGTACGAACCGCCGGTGCTGGGTTGTGGAGCCATGCTGGTGCCCGGCGGCAGATTCTCGGGGCTCGCCAGGTGCGGGACCTCCGCGGGCGGTGCGGCATCGCCCGGGACGGGAGCGGCGGCCGGCGCGGCTTCGATCCCGGGTGCAGCAGGAGCGGGGGCAGCCGCCGGCACGAGGGGCGCCGGCGCAGCGACAGGCTGAGCCGGCGGCGACGCAGGCACAGGACCCGGCACAACGGGTCCGACGACTGCGGGGGGCGCGGGAGGCGGGACGGGAACGCCGGGGTCGGCTTGCGCCGTCGTCGCTCCTCCCAGCAGCGCAGCGAGCGTTCCCACGCCCGCGACGGCCACTGTCGCGGCCCTCACCTCGATGTCGATTCGCACCGGAGCCCCCTTCCGCAAGATGGACCGAATCCCGTCTAACGAATGCTTCAGTTTGACCGTCAAAATTGTTACACCTGGGTCCCGAGTGAACAACCGGTCAAGAATCGGCGGGCTGTGGGAACACGTTCTACTTCGGAGTATCTGTAACCGGCCGCAGCGGGCCCCAACTGTGGTGTAGCAATGGATTGCCGGCCTAGACAACGTCATATGAGCAACGCTGAGGATTTCCTGATGCCATCTCCGAACCTTCCGCCCGGATTCGACTTCACCGATCCCGACATCTACGCGGAGAGGCTGCCGGTCGACGAGCTCGCCCACATGCGGAAGGTGGCCCCGATCTGGTGGCAGAAGCAGGAACGGGGCAACCTCGCGTTCGGCGACGACGGGTTCTGGGTGGTGACCAAGCACAAGGACGTCAAGGAGGTGTCGCGGCGCAGCGACGTCTTCTCCTCCAACAAGAAGACCGCCCTGCCCCGGTACCGCGACGAGGCCGATCCGGCGTCGTTGGAAGCCGGCAAGGTCGTGCTGCTCAATCAGGACGCGCCGCATCACACCCACTTGCGCAAGATCATCTCGCGGGCTTTCACTCCGCGGGCCATCGAGTCGCTGCGCGACGAGCTGCGTGTGCGGGCGCACGACATCGCCAAGCGGGCCGCGGCCGAGGGATCCGGCGATTTCGTCGAGCAGGTGTCGTGCGAACTTCCACTGCAGGCGATCGCCGGCCTGATGGGCGTCCCCCAGGAAGACCGCATGAAGCTGTTCGACTGGTCCAACCAGATGGTCGGCGACCAGGATCCCGAATACACCAGAAACGACCCGACGGCCGCATCGGTCGAACTGATCATGTACGGCATGCAGATGGCGGCCGAGCGTAGCAAGAACCCCGGTGACGACCTCGTCACCAAGTTGGTGCAGGCCGACGTCGAAGGCCACAAGCTCACCGACGACGAGTTCGGCTTCTTCGTGATCCTGTTGGCGGTGGCTGGCAACGAGACCACCCGCAACTCGATAACCCAGGGCATGATGGCGTTCACCGAATTCCCGGACCAGTGGGAGCTTTTCAAGCGGGAACGGCCCTCGACGGCGGCCGACGAGATCGTCCGCTGGGCGACGCCGGTCACCTCCTTCCAGCGCACCGCGCTCGAGGACACCGAGCTGGGCGGCGTCGAGATCAAGAAGGACGACCGGGTGGTGATGTTCTACCGATCGGCCAACTTCGACGAGGAAGTGTTCGAGGACCCCTACTCCTTCAACATCCTGCGAGATCCCAACCCGCACGTCGGCTTCGGCGGCACCGGCGCCCACTACTGCGTCGGCGCGAACCTGGCCCGGATGACCATCGACCTGATCTTCAACGCCATCGCCGACGAAATGCCGAACCTCAGACCGATTTCGGCGCCCGAACGACTACGGTCCGGCTGGCTCAACGGCATCAAGCATTGGCAGGTCGACTACACCGGCGCGGGGGCTACCTGACCGGATAGTCGACCAGCGAACGCCAATAGTCCTCGGGGATCTCGACGTTCGACCGCATGGCGATGGCAAGTCCGGCCGCCATGGCGATACCGAGCAGGCCCAGCCACAGACCTGCCAGCGCGATGACGACCCACGCGATCGCGGTGACCGTCGGCCATGGTGAAAGCAGCACCAGCAGTGGGGCGAAGAAGAACCCGGTGCCGATGTACCACGACGAACCGGCCCGATCGGAGATCAGCACGACGTGCAGCCACCTCGGGATCGGGCGGTCGACGGACGGTGCGGTCCGCATGATCGTTCTCCTCTGCTCGACTGTCACCATTGACACTCCCCGACCCGGGTAAGCGGCGCAATTACCTGACGAGTAATCGCCATGGGTGCGTCGGTGCGCGACACTGGGCCGATGACGACCGCCGCTGTGCACACGCCGCCGTTCGGCACGATGATGCGCGATTGGCGGCTGCGCCGGCGGCTGAGCCAGCTCGACCTGGCGATCGAGGCGGACGTGTCCGCGCGCCACGTCAGCTTCATCGAGACCGGTCGCTCGAGTCCGAGCCGGGCGATGGTGTTGCGCCTCGCCGAGGTGCTCGACGTTCCGCTTCGCGAACAGAACCAGTTGTTGATGGCCGCCGGACTCGCCCCGGTCTACAGCGAGCGATCCCTGCACGATCCGGACATGGCCGCCGTCCGCGACGGCGTCGAACGGGTGCTCAGCGCATACGACCCATTTCCCTGCGTCGTCGTTGACCGGGGTTGGCAGATCGTCCATGCGAACGCGGGTGCCGGTCTGCTGCTCGAGGGCGTGGCGCCGAGTCTGCTCGAGCAGCCGAACGCGCTTCGCATCTCGCTGCATCCCGACGGGCTCGCACCGCGCATCCGCAACCTCGCGCAGTGGCGCCACCACGTCATCGAGCGGCTTCGCCGCGAGGCCGCGGTGAGTGGGTCGAGCGACCTGTCAGCGCTGCTGGCCGAAATCGAGGCCTTTCCAGGCGGATCCGACACAACTCGCGATCTCGGCGGTGTCGCGGTGCCGTTGGAGCTCTACACTCCGCAGGGGCAGCTGCTCACCTTCCTGTCCACGGTGACGACATTCGGCACGGCGCTCGACCTGACGGCAGCCGAACTGTCCATCGAGGCGTTTCTGCCCGCCGACGAGGCGACCGCCGCCGCGCTGAGGTGAAATGCACATGGCGGACCGTCAACCGCAATAGAGTCATCCGACATGGACAATCGACTTGTCGCGACGGTCGCCGTTGTGCTCGCAGCCGCAGCAGCAGGGTGCTCAGCGCCGCCGACCGCGCTCGGCGGCACCACCGCGAAGGTGACCATCGACGGCAAGAACGCCGCCGACGCGCAAGCGGTGGTGTGCACCCAGACTGGGTGGATGTGGAACATCAAGACCCCCGGTGAGCCGACGAAACTGACGGCGTTCCTGAACAGCGAGGGCGGCGACGTCACGGTCCAATCCGTCGATTTCCGCGATCTCGGCGGGTTCACCGGCACGTTCTGGGACGGCCGTGTCGGCAAAGCCGAGGTGACCGGCCAGGGCGGAAAATTCACGATCACCGGCGAGGCCGACGGTTCGTTCAAGGACAACCCGAGCAACGCTGTGACGGCGACGTTCCGTATCGAAGCCAGCTGCTGAACGTGGTGGTACACCCCTTCCGCGCGGCCATCGAAGCCAGAGATCTCGACGCTGCCGTCGCGTTGGTTCGCGAGGACGTGGTCTTTCGTAGCCCTGTCGTCTTCACCCCATACGAAGGGCGGGAGGCCCTGAGGCAGATCCTCGCCGCGGTCATCGACGTTTTCGAGGATTTCCGCTACACCCGTGAGATCGGTGCCGACGGTGCGGCCGACCATGCTCTGGTGTTCGAGGCCAGGGTTGGCGACAAACAGGTGCAAGGCTGCGACTTCATCCACGTCGACGCCGACGGTGCGATCGACGAGTTCACCGTCATGGTGCGGCCCTTGCAAGCGACGCTCGCGCTCGCCGAGGCGATGAAGGCGCGACTCGCCGCCGGATAGGTCACTGGTCTGACCACTTGACCTCTGGCCACTTGCCTGGCACTGTGGCGGTATGGCCCTTCAACCGGTGAACCGCCGCTCGGTGCCCGAGGACGTGTTCGAACAGATCGTCGCCGAGGTGCTCAGCGGCGAAATGCAGCCCGGGGAATCGCTGCCCAGTGAGCGCAGGCTCGCCGAGGTGCTCGGGGTTTCGCGGCCCGCGGTGCGCGAGGCGCTCAAGCGGCTCACCGCAGCAGGTCTGATCGAGGTGCGTCAGGGCGACGCCGCCACGGTGCGCGATTTCCGTCGCCACGCCGGCCTCGACCTGCTGCCCCGCCTGCTCATCCGTGCGGGCGAACTCGATGTGTCCGTCGTGCGCAGCATTCTGGAGACCCGCTTGCACAACGGACCCAAGGTCGCCGAACTCGCCGCCCAGCGGCGTACTCCCGAACTCGCCGGAATACTCGATGAGGCGTTGCTTGCCCTGGCCGCCGAGACCGACCCCGTCGAGCGGCAACGGTGCGCGCTGACGTTCTGGGATCACATCGTCGACGGCGCGGACTCGATCGCACTCCGGTTGATGTACAACACGCTTCGCGCGACCTACGAGCCCGCGCTACCTGCCCTTGCCGCGGTCATGGCCGACGAGGTGGGCCGTCCGCAGGCCTATCGCGAATTGGCCGATGCGATCGCCGCCGGCGATTCTGCGCGGGCCAGACAAGCCGCACACGACCTACTCGAACCCGCGACGACCTCGCTCCTGTCCGCCCTCGATGACCTCAAGGACCAATCATGACCACCGCCGCCGCACGTACCGCACGCAAGAAGATGACGCTTCGCGACGCCGCCCGACAGTTCGTCAAGTACCCCTCCCCCTGGATGATCGGCGCCGTGCTCGTCGTCGCGGTGGCCGCGCGGGTCATCGTCGGCGACTGGCAGCTCACTGACGCGGTCGTACCCCTGGCGATCGTGGCGGTGTTCCCATTCTTCGAGTGGATGATCCACGTGTTCATCCTGCACTGGCGCCCGAAACGGGTGGGCCGGCTGACGATCGACCCGCTGCTGTCCAGGGAGCACCGCGCCCACCACGTGGATCCGCGCAGCCTCCCCCTGATCTTCATCCCCTGGAAATCACTTGCGACATGGGTACTTCCGCTCGCAATCGGAACTGCTCTGCTGGCGTTCCCCCGGCTCGGGATGGGTTTGACATTCCTGGTGTGCATCGCAGTGGCCGGCCTGGTTTACGAGTGGACCCATTACCTGATCCATACCGACTACAAGCCCAAAACCGCTGTCTATCGGTCGATTTGGCGCAATCATCGCAATCACCACTACAAGAACGAGCACTATTGGTTCACGGTCACCAGTTCCGGCACCGCAGACCGCGTGCTGCAGACGAACCCGGACCCGGCAGCGGTGGAGAACTCACCGACGGTGAAGAACCTGCACGCCGACGTAGCGGCGTAGCGAAACGCTACGCCTCCACGATGATCGGGTCGCCGATCCGAACCAAGTTGTAGTACCAGTCCGCGTTGTCCGGGCTGAGGTTGATGCAACCGTGGCTGACATTCTCATAGCCCTGGGAACCCGTCGACCACGGCGCGCCGTGCACGTAGACACCGCCCCACGTGACACGCACCGCGTCGTAGACGGTGAGCTTGTAGCCCTCCGGATCGTCCAGCGGGATGCCGATCGTGCGCGAATCCATGATCACGACCGACTGCTTCTCGAGTGCGGTGAAGTTTCCGGTCGGTGTCGCGAACCCGTACTTGCCCATCGACGCGGGCATTTCACGCCACACCTCACCGTCCACGCTGACGGTGAACGTGTGATTGCTGATGCTGGCCACCCCGACCGTGGTCGACCCGGTCTGGAAATTCGCCTTCACGCCACCGACGGACAACGCGATCGTGCTGTGCGCCGGCCAGAACTCCGTCGGATTCCATTGCATGACATGGTCATCGAGCCAGCTGAAGTCTCCGGCAGGCGTGTCCGTCGACGTGATCTCGAGGCTCCGCTCCGCCGCCGCGCGATCCGCGATGCGCCCCGCGAAGGTCACGGTGACCGGATGCGCCACACCGACTGTCGTACCGGACGGCGAGATGCTGACCACGTCAGTCGGAGTGGAGACACCGGCGGACACGGTCGCAACGGGGCCTGACAGGGCGGCAACCATGACCGCGATCACGGCCACGAATCGAAGCTTCAGCACACATTCATCCTAGTTCGTCCGGGAGAGTCAGCGAGGTAGCCGCAAGTCCCACAGGCCGCCGCATGTCGTCACCAATATTGTTTTCCATGTCGACAGATCATCGAATCCGCCGCTCAGAACGTTTCAAACGGCATCGATTCGCGCGGGTGAAGCGAGCCGGTTCACTGCCAGCAACGCATAGCCTGCGGCGAGCACGCAGCCACCCAGCACACTGACGTTGAGCAGCACCGTAGCCACGCCGACGCTGGCGGGATCCAGGAAATAGTAAGGCGCGCGGCGGCCGACCTCGTTGAGAATCGCGACAGCCACAACGACATAGAGCGCGGGATACGCCAGCCAGGCCACCGGATGCCACCAGTTCACCCGTCCATGCCCACGCCCGACGAGCAGCCAGTCGCTGAGCGCCAGGACCGGCACCACGACGTGCAGCAGGAAGTTCGCGACCGTGTAACCCATGCTCCGTTCCGTCAACAGCAGGTTCCACACGACGCCGGCGATCAAGACGTAAAGCACCACTGCTCCGCGGAACCCCACCCGGGCGTCGGCGCGTGGGGAGACCAGAGTCCACAGGTAGTACGCCGCGGCAAGGATGTTGACCTGATAGGTGAAGGTGATCAGCCGCCACGTCACGCCAGAACGCGAGGAATACTCGACGACCACCATCGCGATGAGCACCGCGGCCACGATCGAGACACGCAGCACCAGACGCAGAAACGCGGGACCGGTGACAGATGCCGTCACTGAGGCGGCAGCAGCGGCGGCGCCTCCGGTGGCGGCGCGGGGGCGTCGGGCGGCACTGCGGCAGCGTCGGGCAGCGGCGCAGGCGGAGCGCCGGGCGCCGGAGGCACTCCCGCGGGCGCGGGAGCCTGTGGTGCGGCGGCCTCGTCGTTCCCACCGATGTTCGACAGCCGATCCCTGATCCGGGTCAGCAGACCTGGGCGCTGCTGCACCGGCGTCGGCTGCGCGGGGACCAGGCCCGGTGCGGGCGGCAGCGCTTCGATCGGGGCGACGGGCGGGGGCAACACCGGAGCCTCCGGAACAGTGGCGTCGATCGGGGCCGCCGACGGCATGCCGTCGACCGGCTGCATCTCGGGAATGTCGGCGGGGGCGGCCTCGGGCGGGGCCACCTCGACGGGTGGCGCTTCCGGCGGAGGCAGGGGCGCCGGTGCGATCGGAATCGGGACGGCCACACTCGGCGCGGCCGGAAGGGCGGCACGGACGGCGGCCGACGCGACGTCAGGGTTCGTCTTGGCCGCGGGCTGTGGCTCCGGCGCAGCGATGTCCCGCTCGGGCGTCACCTCGAGGCTGACGGCCACGGACACCGAGACGACGAAGGTCACTGCACCGGCCACCAGCATGGCCAGCGGGCCGGTCGTACCGAGCTGCCTGCGGCGCTCCCTCGGGGCCCGCTCAGCCACCTGGCCGATCTCGATGACCTCCGCGTTGTGCGCTGACGCCAGCGCGGCGCCCCTGGCCAGTGCGAGCTCGGATTCGGCCGGAACGAACACCGGAACTCCCAAGATGTCCTCGAGTCGGGGCACGACGCCGTGGAGTTCACTCCCCGAACCGACGACGACCAACGCCTCGGGGCGCCAGTCCGCCCTCGTGAAGACGGCACTCAACCAGCGAAGCAAGGCCTCTTCGGTGTCGATCGCATGGTTGACGGCAGTCTGCACGGCGCCCTCGCCCGAATGAACGATCAGCGTGATCACCGTTTCGGGCTCGATCACACACACCGCGGTCACTTCGTATCCGATGACCTCGGCGATTCCCCATGCCAGGGCTTCCGTCGCTTCGGGTAGCCGGATGGGTACGACGTTGTCAAAACCGCGGTCGTTCAAGGACTTCAACAGCAGTGAGGCCTCCGCGTCGGCCCCGTCACTCCACGTCACACCGATCGAGTGCAGGCGCTGACCACGGGTTGCCGCGATCGCCTCGGTCCGCAGCACGGCGGCGGCCGCCTTCTCCGAGGTGTCGAACGGCGTCGCATGCCGGCCGGAAACGATTTCGAAGGCTTCACGGTCGACTGTCGAACCGTCGGCGTCCTGCCCTTCGACGAGCACGAGACCGACGGCGGACGGCGTCACCGATAAGCCGAGTACGGCGTCCATACCACCCTTCCGGACGTCCATCTGTTCGGGGTGACCTTACCCGCGCCGGGGTGAGCTGGCTCACCGGGCGGGGGTCCCGGCGGCTGCGCGGATGCCTTCATAGCTGTTCGTAGGTGTGCTGTGCCGACGAAAGGCACTGCATGTTCGCGACTGTGGCTTTGCCCGCGCGCCTGGCTCTTTCGATTGGTCGGCCCGATTGGGTCCAGGATGGCAGGGTGACGCCCATGGCGGTGACAGGACACCTGGCGGGCACACCTGCTGGGCGCACGGTGTTCGGCCATCCGATCGGTTTGACGAATTTGTTCGGAGTCGAGCTCTGGGAGCGATTCTCGTTCTACGGGATGCTGACGATCCTCGGGTATTACCTCTACTACTCGCTCACCGACGGTGGCCTTGGCATGCCCAAAGCCACCGCGACCGGGATCGTGGGCGCCTACGGCGGGCTGGTCTACCTGGCGACAGTCCTCGGCGGCTGGATCGCCGACCGGGTGCTCGGCATGGAGCGAACCGTCTTCTACGGCGGCCTGGTGGTGATGTGCGGCCACATAGCGCTCGCCTTCGTACCGGGGTTCTCCGGTGTCGCCGTGGGGCTCGTCTTGGTGGCGCTCGGTTCGGGCGCCTTGAAAGCCAATGCGTCGTCGCTGCTCGGCACGCTCTACGAGAAAGACGATCCGCGCAGCGACGGCGGCTTCACCCTGTTCTATCTGGGCATCAACCTGGGTGGCTTCATCGGACCGCTCGTGACGGGCCTGCTACAGACGCGGATCGGGTTCCACTGGGGATTCGGCGCCGCTGCCGTGGGGATGGCGCTGGGACTCACGCAATACGTCATGTTCCGACGCAACCTCGGCGACCACGGCCGCACCGTTCCGAATCCGTTACCCCGCACCGCTATTGGCTGGTACGCGGGCGTCGCGGTCATCACGATCGCGGTGGCCGCGGTGGCGTTCGTGACAGGTCTGGTCAAGCTGTCCAACCTGTCGCAGGTCACAACCGGGGTGCTCGTCGCCGCGGCGGTCGCCTACTTCATCGTGATGCTGACGAGTTCGAAGGTAATACCCATCGAGCGGACCAGACTGCGTGCGTTCATTCCGCTGTTCATCGCCAACGCGGTGTTCTGGTCGTTGTTTCAGCAGATCTTCACCGTGCTCGCCATCTACTCCGACGAACGGATGAACTGGTCGATCTTCGGCTGGACCGCTCCGTCGAGCTGGATCGGATCCATCGAGCCGGTATGGATCATCCTGCTCTCACCCCTGTTCGCGCTCATGTGGACCCGGCTCGGTGAGCGCGCGCCCACCACCCCACGGAAGTTCGCCTATGGCGTCATCGGAATGGGCGTGGCCTTCCTGTTGTTCCTGCCGATGTCGGGTACGACGGGTAAGGCCGTTCCCGCACTGTGGGTGCTCGGCATCATGGCGGTGTTCGCGATCTCCGAACTGATGTTGTCGCCGATCGGCCTTTCGGTCACGACAAAGCTTGCCCCAGAAGCGTTTCGGGCCCAGATGATGGCGCTGTACTTTTTCTCGGTCGGTGTCGGCACATCGATGTCGGGTGTGCTGTCGGGCTTCTACGATCCGGCGCACGAGTTCGCATACTTCGGCAGCCTCGGCGCCGTCGCCGTTTGCGTCGGTATCGGCGTATTCGCGTTGTCCCCCTGGATAAGCCGATTGATGGAAGGCGTGCACTGACGCCCGAGGGTCATCCCGCGAGGATGTCGTTCAGCGCACGTGGGTCGATATTCCCACCGGACAGCACCATCACGGTACGACCGGGTGGCGTCTGACCCTGGCGGTAGGCCGCCAATGCGACCGCACCACTGGGTTCACTGACCAGATGCGCCCTGTTCGCGAGTTCACGTACTGCGCTTTCGATCTCGCCCTCGGAAACGGTGATGATGCCGTCGAGCACCCTCTGCAGATGCGCGAACGTCAACTCCGAGGGTTGCGACCGAAGGCCGTCGGCGATCGTGCGGTTCCGGTCTTCGATCGGCCAATCCACGCGATGCCCCTTGGCGAGTGCCTCGGCGGTGTCGGCGGCGAGCTCGGGTTCGACGCCGAAGACGCGGGCTCGTGGGCACAGCGCCTTGATGGCGGTCCCGATCCCGGAGGCCAGGCCGCCGCCGCTCACCGGGACGAGGACGTTCTCGACGGCGGGCAGATCCTCGGCGATCTCCAGGCCGATCGTGCCCTGTCCCGCGATGATGTCGGGGTGGTCGAACGGCGGAACCAACACCCCGCCCGTCTGCTCGAGCACCTCGGCGGCCACGCGCTCGCGCTGCCCCGCATCGCAGAGCACCACGTCGGCTCCGTGACTGCGGGTGGCGTCGACCTTGACCGCAGGCGTCTCCTTCGGCATGACGATGGTCGCCGGAATTCCATAGACGGCGGCGGCGTATGCCACCGCCTGAGCGTGGTTCCCGCTGGAATACGCCACGACGCCACGGGTGCGCACCGACTCGTCGAGGCTGCCGATCGCACTGAACGCGCCGCGAACCTTGAAGGCGCCGATGGGCTGCAGGTTCTCGGGTTTGATCCACAGCGGCCGGTCGGCGTCGGCCCACAGCGTCGGGAGCAACGGCGTGCGCACCACGAACGCGTGAATCCGCGTCGCCGCCGCCCTGATGTCGTCGATGGTCACCATGTCCACAGGTTCAGTCTTCCCGAACGTCGTGCGGGAATGCGCGCACCCCGGTCATCGCCGGCGTGCGGTGAAACTGTTTCCCGTTGCCGGGCCTTCGATCTCGAATCCGCGGTCGGCCAGTAGCCGGCGAAAGAAGTCGGCGCTGACAGCGCTTTTCAGCCGCACGCCGTATTCGCGGGAGAACACCCGGTCCTGGGGCAGCCGAATCGGCGGTGGACCGTCCGGCGGTGGAGTGAACTCGATGGCACTGCCGTCGGCCGTCACACCCGCGTACTGGTCGCTCGGCGGAGTCCTCCGGCCGTTGCCGGGCCTGGCGGCCGCTGATCCAACACGCTGCAACCCGGCCGAGCCTGCTGGCTAGGGTGATGCGGTGACCTCGTATTCGTTGCCGATCACGCCGCGTTACGCCGAGGTCGATCAACAGGGTGTCGTTTTCAACGGTCACTACCTCACCTGGTTCGATGAGGCGTGCACCGGCTTCCTCGACCATCTCGATGTCACCTATCCGGGGCTGATCGCGAGCGGGTACGACATCCAGGTGGTGCACAGCGAGATCGACTTCGCGGGCCCGGTCAGGTGGCGAGACGCCGTCCGCGTCGAGGTCAACTGCGAGAGAATCGGATCCACCAGCTTCACCCTCGGTTTCAACGTGTTGCGCGGCAAGGACGGCGAACCCACCGCCGAGCACAAGTCCGCGGTACGCGGTCACAACGTCTACGTCGTCGTCTCGACCGAAGACTGGGCCAAACGGCCCATCCCGCCGCTGCTGCGCGAAGCGCTCACTTCGGTTGAGCGGCAACCCCATAACGTGTCCGAGTGAATCGGCGACTGGGCCCACGCCGAAGGCAGGGGACGGTACGGTCGACGAATGGGCCACGATCACGATCACGGACATCAGCGCGACCTTCCGCCGGGGATGATCGAACAGCTCGAGCTCGCCTATGCCGGCGTGGCATCGTTCGGGCACCGGCCCTTCCTCACCGAGGTCGAACAGCTGGAGTCGTGGCGACCGGACGTGGCGATCGTCGGGGCGCCGTTCGATGTCGGGACCACGAACCGGCCGGGCGCCCGCTTCGGTCCGCGCGCAATTCGGGCGACTGCCTACGAACCTGGCACCTACCACCTCGATCTCGGCCTCGAGATCTTCGACTGGCTGGAGGTCGTCGACTTCGGTGACGCGTACTGCCCGCACGGGCAGACCGAGGTCTCCCACAACAACATTCGAGAGCGCGTAAACGCCATCGCGTCGCGCGGCATCGTCCCCGTCATCCTCGGTGGCGACCACTCGATCACCTGGCCGGCCGCGACCGCCGTCGCCGACGTCCACGGCTACGGCAACGTGGGCATCGTGCACTTCGATGCGCACGCCGACACCGCCGACGAGATCGAAGGAAATCTCGCCAGCCACGGCACACCGATGCGACGGCTCATCGAATCCGGTGCCGTTCCCGGCAGCCATTTCGTCCAGGTCGGCCTGCGCGGCTACTGGCCGCCCCAGGACACCTTCGAGTGGATGCAAGAGCAGCGCATGACGTGGCACACCATGCAGGAGATCTGGGATCGCGGCTTCAAGGAGGTCATGCGCGACGCCGTGAACGAGGCGCTCGCCAAGGCCGAGAAGCTCTACGTCTCCGTCGACATCGACGTGCTGGACCCCGCGCACGCACCCGGCACCGGGACCCCGGAGCCGGGCGGCATCACCACGGCCGACCTGCTGAGGTTGGTTCGGCAACTCTGTCGAGAACACGACGTCGTCGGCGTCGACGTCGTCGAGGTGGCGCCGGCCTACGACCACGCGGAGCTGACGGTGAACGCCGCGCACCGCGTCGTGTTCGAGGCGCTGGGCGGCATGGCCGCCCGCCGCCGGGACGCCGCACCCGACGCAGCGCCCCCGGGACCACCGGCCCGGTAGTCTCCGGCGACGACACCGACGGGGATAATGAGGGCATGTCCGGAACACTGTTCTTCGATGGCAACTGTGGCATGTGCACCCGATCGCGGAACTTCCTGCTGAAACTCAACCGCACCGGCGACCTGCACACCGAACCGCTGCAGACCCCCGGCACCGCGGAGCGGCTCGGCGTTGCCGACTCGAACCTGATGGATTCGGTGCGCTGGCTCGACACCGAGGGAAACGTGTACGCGGGAGCGGAGGCGGCCAACGCCGCGGTGTCGGTCGCCCTCGGCACCCGGATCCCGCTGATGATCTACCGCATACCCGGTATTCGGTCACTCGAGGAAGCGGTGTACCGCTGGGTCGCGGACCATCGGTACCGCTTCCCCGGCACCACCCCGTACTGCGAATCGAATCCGGTCGCCTGCTGAACGGCCGATGAGCCGCAACGATGTGGCGATCCGGCCCGCGGTCACCGACGACCTCGACGCGATCGCAGAGATCTACGCCCATCACGTCCTGACTTCAGTGGCGACCTTCGAGCTGACTCCCCCGAACGCAGACGAGTGGCGCAGGCGCTTCGACGACGTCGCCGAACGCGAATTGCCTTTTGTGACAGCGAGCTTGGACGGCAAGGTGGCGGGCTACGGCTACTGCGCACCGTGGAAGACGCGGCCGGCCTATCGCCACACCGTGGAAGACTCCGTGTACCTCGCGCCGAGCGCGATGGGGCTGGGCATCGGCGGCATGCTGCTGGATACCCTGCTCACCGAATGTGGCCGCCTCCGGGTACGGCAGGTCATCGCCGTCATCGTGGACACGGAAGGCGCGGCGGCCTCCCTTGCGCTGCACCGCAATCGCGGATTCATCGACGCCGGACGGCTCACTTCGGTCGGGTACAAGCACGGCCTGTGGCTCGACACGATGTTGCTGCAACACAGCATGGCCGAAGTCACAGACTGACTTCCGTCCACGCCGGATTGTCGTTTCGATGGTCCGTCGTATTGCGGCATTCGCCGTACAACCGCGCGGTGGCAAAGCCCGCGTCGTCGCCGTTGCGCTGCAGCACAGCCGTGACGCCGTCACTGGTGAGTTTCCGGCCGAAGCGCTCGGCGGGGGCGGGTGCATCCGCCCAGCCGCCGTCGATCATCGCCGAGGCGACCTCATCCAAGCGGCGACCCCAATCACCCTGCGGGAGCCTGAAACTCATGTAAAGGACCACCTGATAGGGCGGCTCGTTCTCGCTGACGCAGGAGACGAAGGCGTAGCCGGCGGTGACTTCGTTCAGGTGCGCGGTGGCGACGATCTGCCGGGCCGGTGCGACGACCTGCTGCACCGCCTGCTCATCGGTCAAGGGCACGATGTCCCGCTGGAGCAGGTCAGCTTCGCGCCGATCGACGACGATGAACGCTGTCCCCAGCACCAACGACAGCATGAGCGCGGCCCAGAGCAGACCCCTGTACCGCCGTGTGGAAATCCAGCCTGCACTGGGCATGACAGAACCTATCCGCGCCCGGCGATCCCGCTGATCAACCGCGCGCATACCGCATCCATCTCGATGCGCGCCTGTTCGTGATCGGCCGCGCGGGACACGAACAGCGCCGCTTCGTCGAGCGCGCCGAGCAGCACGTGCGCGGTCGGCCGCAGCGGCTGCTCGGGCACCGCGCCTTCGGCGATCGCGTGGGCGAGCATGCCCTCGATGACCCCGAGCCCGTATTTCACCCCCACAGCGCGCCAGCGGTCCCAACCCAGCACCGCGGGGGCATCGATCAGCACGATCTGTTGAACATCGGGTGCCGCACAGCCATCGAGGAACAATCGCGCCCCGACCTGCATCGCCTCCAACGGATCGAGGGGCTGGCGCTCCATGATCTGACGCGCGATGTCCTCGACCAGCTGCTGCTCCACCTGCTCGTAGACCGCCGCGAACAGGCCCACCTTGTCGTCGAACTGGTGATACAGCGCACCGCGCGTCACCCCGGCTGCGGCCACGATCGCCTGGGTCGAGACATCATTGAAACCCTTGTCGGCAAACAGCTTTCGGCCGGCATCGATCAGCAGCGCCCGCGTGGCGGCGGTGCGCTCCGCCTGGGTGCGCCGGGTGGTCGGCGCCGCTGCGGCCCGATCGTTGACTTTCATACAGACTGCACGTAACTTTCATACCAGGTGTTTGTAAGTTACGGGAAGGATAGCGAACATGCCGCAGGCCGTACTGGATCAAGCCACCATCGAATACCGCGTGTTGGGCCCGGAGGACTCGCCGCACCCGCCCGTGTTGTTCGTGCACGGAATCCTGGTAGACAGCCGGTTGTGGGACCGCGTGGCCGACGGTCTGGCAAAGCGTGGCTTCCGGTGCTACCTGCCGAACTGGCCGTTGGGCTCGCACACCATTCCGGTCAACGACGGCGTCGAACTGTCCCCCCGTTCGGTCGCGGCCATGATCGGTGACTTCATCGTCGAACTGGGTCTTTCGGACGTCACCCTGGTCGGCAACGACACCGGCGGCGGATTGTGTCAGCTGGTCGTCGACGCGTACCCCGACCTCGTCGGCCGGCTGGTACTGACCAACTGCGACGCTTTCGACAAGTTCCCACCGTTCCCGTTCACGCTGGTGTTCGCCTTGCTGCGCGGACCGCGGTCGATCAAGGTGCTGTTCGAGCAGATGCGGATCAAGGCACTGCGGCATTCGCCGCTCGGCTTCGGCCTGCTTGTCAATCCGGATGCCCAGCTGACGGCGTCGTGGCTGGAGCCCGGCCGCACCGACGTTCGGATCCGACGCGACCTGGCACGCCTACTGCGCGCAGTCGCCAAGACCGACCTGACCGATGTGTCGACCCGCCTGCCCCGCTTCACCAAACCGGTCACCATCGTCTGGGGTCAGCGTGATCGCGCATTCACCCCGGCGCTCGGCCGCAGGCTGGCAGCTCTGTTCACCGACTCGACGCTGATCGAGGTACCCGATGCGAGAACGTTCGTCTCACTCGATGCGCCGTCGGAAGTGATCGACGCGATCACCAAGGTGGGAGCCAACACCCGCTGACCCGTCGCGTCGCGGATTGGCGGCGGGCGCGGCGGTCCTAACTCTTGGCGAGGGTGAACTGGCAGATGTCGGTGTAGCCCTCACGGAAGAGGTCGGCGCAACCCGTCAGGTACTTCATGTACCGGTCGTAGACCTCTTGAGACTGAATCGCGAGCGCTTCGTCCTTGCGGGCCGACAGCTTGTCCGCCCAGATGTCCAGAGTGCGGGCATAGTGCATCCGCAGCCGCTGTGCGCGTTTGAGCTCAAAGCCGGCCTCCGCGGCGTGCTGCTCGACCTGTGACGGCTTCGGCAGATCACCGCCGGGGAATATCTCGTCCATGATGAACTTCGAGAACCGGACGATTCTCATGGTCAGCTTCAGGCCCTTGTCCAGGAACTCCTTGTCCTCGGGCTTGATGATCGTGTGCAGCAGCATCACCCCGTCGTCCGGGAGCACCGCGTAGGCCTTCTTGAAGAAATCGTCGTAGCGATCGCGGCCGAAATGCTCGAAGGCGCCGATCGAGACGATGCGGTCGACGGGTTCGTCGAACTGCTCCCAGCCCTGGAGGAGCACCCGCTTGGTACGCGTGCTGGGCGAGTCGGCGAACACCTTCTCGACGTGGGCCTTCTGGTTTTGACTCAAGGTGAGGCCGATGACGTTCACGTCGTACTTCTCCAGCGCCCGGTTGAGCGTGGCGCCCCACCCGCAGCCGATGTCGAGAAGCGTCATTCCAGGCTTCAGATCCAATTTGCCGAGCGACAGATCGATCTTGGCGATCTGCGCCTCTTCCAGCGTCATGTCATCGCGCTCGAAATACGCGCAGCTGTAGGTCTGCGTCGGGTCGAGGAAGAGCCGGAAGAATTCGTCGGACAGGTCGTAGTGCGCCTGCACGTCCTCGAAATGCGGCTTCAGACCGCTCTCGTCGCTGGTCGTTTCTGGCAAGGTATATAGCCTCTGACGTTGGTTCTGGAAAATTTGCGAAGGCCCCGCGTCGGTGCGGTGACCTCCCCCGTCATGTGCGCAGTTTACGCACAGTACATGAGACAAACCCTATTGGCCTCATCCGTGAATCCGCCTATCGGGGGGCGCCACTTACTGACGCCAGCGAATATTCTCGCATCGTGGTCCTTCGTCATTGACGGGGCGGGTTGCCAACTCGAGTTCAACCGCGCCTATACCCACGTCTACGGCCTTTCAAGCGTCGGCGGTGCCGGTCCGACGGTCGGGTCGCGTCGCCCCCGCTGCGCTGTCCGAATCGCCCCTCAGCAACGTGACGCGCACCGGCGACACCCAGCGCAACGTCAGGGACTCGTCACAACCCCGAGCCGCATCAACTGAGGTTGCGGGCGGCGCCCACGTCGTACTCCGCTACCGACGCGGCGCGGATGGCCGCCCCCTGTTCGACGCCGACACCGCTGCCACGGAACTCCTCGACCGCGGCCTGCGACTCCCAGCGTTCCAGGATGTTGATCCGCCCAGCGTCGACAAGGTCGGCCGATAACGCGAAGTCCAGACAGCCCGCGGTCGCGCGGGCTTGACGGACGACGTCCACGCACCCCGCCAGGTAGTCGTCGCGCCGCTGAGGGTCGACGATGAGATGACCGGCGACGATGACCTCCTGCAAAACCACAAAGACCTCCGATGTCGCACCGCAGTGACTGCAATGGAGACTGCGACGACCGGCGGAACTCATCGACTTCCCGGAACCGCCGTGCGGTAGTAAGCATGAAGGCATGAACCTGCGAGACGTTTCAGAACTGCGCGACGCCGCACACCCCGATGCCTCACGTGTGTACGGACAGCCGCACGAAACCGCTGACGGCACGACGGTCATCCCGGTGAGCAGGGCGCGCGGCGGCGCCCTCGGGGTGTTCGTCGTCAAAGACGGCGCGGCCTCATGGGTTCCCGCCGCCGACGCCACCCGCATCGCGCTGCTGGGCATCTGTGTCGGACTCGTGTCGGTCGCATTCGCCGGCATAGCTATGGTTCGTCGCCCGCCGTGGCCCGACCTGCACGGCGATATCTCGAGGCGGTTGTAGCCCTCGCGCGCAAGGCCACGAGCACGGCGGCGAGCGCGGCCACCAGCACCACCCAGGGCCAGGCTCCGTGTTGATGAGTCCAGCCTGCTAGCGCACCTTGTACCCGGCCGGCGGCGGCGATCACCGGATCAGCCGGGTCTCCGTTGGTGTTGAACAGACGCACCTCGTAAACGCCGTAATAGCTCACGTAAAGACCGACGACGACAAGCAGCGCGCCGCCGATTCGGTTGAGGTGAGGAATGATTCGGCGCATCCGGTCGGCGACGGCGGAACTCGCCGCCGCGGCGGCCACGGCCAACGCGCCGACCACCAATGTGAATCCGGCGGCGTAGGCGACGTAGACGAGCGCCCCGCCGACATGGGAACCACCCTTGAACGCCATCCCGGTGACCGCGAGGAAGGGGCCGATCGTGCAGGACAACGACGCGACGGCGTAGCTGACGCCGTAGCCGAACATCGAGCCCAGGCGCGCAGTCGGCGCCGAACGCGTGTGCACAGTCGGAATCAGCGCCGTGAAGTCGCGGCCGAGCAACAACCAGACGCCGAGGGCGACGAGGACCCCGCCGATAACCACCGTGACGTAGGGCAGGTAACGCTGCACTGTCGATGCCGCGGCGATCGTCAGCAGTCCGAACGTGCCGAACACCGCAACGAAGCCGAGCGCCATGGCCGCGGTCGCCGCGACGGCACGGCCCAGCGCGGTGAGCGGGCCGCCTCGCTCGCCGTCCACGTCGCCCCGCACCACGAGTGCCAGATAGGCGGGCAGCATCGCAAAGCCGCACGGATTGAGCGCGGCGACCAACCCGGCGGCGAACGCCAGACCGATCAGATCCTGGTCCACGCGGGGTCGACCGGCTAAGCGAGCGCCGCTACCCGATCGGACAATTCCTTCAGGGGCATCGCCGAGGTCGGATTGTTGACGAACGACGACGAGCCGTCCGCGCGGTAGAAGACGTAGGCGGGCTGCCAGGGCACGTTGTAACGCGCCCAGATTGAGCCGTCGGCGTCATTGAGATTCGTGAAGTCGAGGTTGTACTTCGATACGAATCCCTGCATGTCCGAAACGTCCGAGCGGGCTGCGACACCGACGAACGTGACGTCGGGGTTGGCTGTAGCGACCTGGCTGACGTTCGGCGCCTCGGCGTTGCAGAACGGGCACCACGGCGTCCAGAACCACAACACCGCAGGCTTGCCGACCAGGCTCGCACCCGAGAACGGTGCGCCGGACAGGGTCGTACCGGTGAATTGGAGACGGTCATCGGCGAGGGCGGCGGGCGGGCTGACGAGTCCGTACGCCAGCAGGGCGGCCAGCCCTGCGATCATCACCGACCGACCAATCCGCAAGAACCGAAGCCTCATTTCGATCTCCTCCCGGTCATGGCGCCGCAGATGTATGGCCTGGACGCACGCTTCTAAACACGCTACGACGGCCGAAATGGTTCACCTCGGAATCGCGTAATCAGTTCTGCCGCGGTAATAATTCGGTCACGAAACGGTCGATGAACTCCGACGGGTTGTACCGGCCGACAGGCCGGATGACGAACTTGCTCAATCCCGCTTCGAGGTAGGCGTCGAGTTGACGGTGCAGGCCCGACCAGCTGTCGGCGATGAATTCCGACGGGTCCACGTCCGGTCTGCGGCGGCGGATCGCGGCGGCGACCTCGACGGGCAGGGCGCCGTCGGACACCGCGAGGTTGATGCCGTAGTGGTCGGCGTCGATTTCGCGGCCCGCCTCCTCGGCTGCCCGTTGGATCTGTTCGCATCCGTCTCGGGCTTCGCCTGGAGTCAGGAAGCTGCCGAGCCATCCGTCGCCCAGCTGCCCGATGCGACGAAAGCCCGCAGGCGCCGAGCCGCCGAGCCAGATGTCCAGCGCCTTGACCGGTCGAGGGGCGACACCGACCGAGCTCACGGTGTAGTAGTCGCCGGTGAAAGACACATCGTCTTGTTCCAGAACGGATCTCAGCAGTCGCAAGGATTCGTCGAACACCGCGGCCCGTGCACCGTCGGGGACGACGAAGATCTCCCGCTCCCCCGGGATGGCGGGCCGCAGGCCGAAAACCGGGAGGACCCGCTTGGGCGCGAGTGCCGCCAAGGACGCCAGCTGTTTTGCGACCAGCACCGGATGGCGGCCCGGCAGCACCGCGACCGATGTGCCGACCTTCAGGTTGACCGTCCGTGACAGTGCGTGCGCCATGCCGATGAACGGCTCCACGGCCTTGCTGTAGACGAGTTCGGAGAACCACACTGAATCCACGCCCGCCGACTCGAGATGGTCGACGATCGCGGGCAGTTCGTCCGGGCTGGTTTCCGCACCCAATCCGACACCGAAGCGAATCTTCACACCGTGCCTCCTGGATTCTGCGGTAAATGCTACGGAAAGCGCGGTCGACCCCCTTGCTACCGTGCAAAGTGCGTGAACGCAAAGGCATTTACCAACGGCAGGAGTAGCGATGGACGGATCGGTGACGGTGTCGATGGCGGCGCCCGCGGAGAAGATCTGGAATCTGATCGCCGACGTACGCAACACCGGCCGCTTCTCACCGGAGGTGATGGAAGCGGAGTGGATCGGACCCGCGACGGGTCCAGCGCTGGGTGCCCGTTTCCGCGGGCACGTCAAGCGCAACGAAATCGGTCCGGTCTACTGGACGACGTGCGAGGTCACCGCCTGCGAGCCGGGACGCGAATTCGGCTTCGCCGTCTTGCTCAACGGTAAGGCGGTGAACAACTGGCACTATCGGCTCGTGGAAACCGAGGGCGGAACCGATGTCACCGAATCCTTTCGGCTCGATGACTCGCTCACCATGAAGCTCTTCTCGATTTTCGGCGGGCAGCTGCGTCGTCGCCGCAACATCCGTGACATGCGCAAGACCCTGGAGCGGATCAAGGCCGTCGTCGAGGCACCCGACGCTGCCTGACCGCGGCCTGCTAGAGACCGCGCAGACGACGCACGCGATCGCTGATCGCCCGCCGCGACACCGCCGCCTCGTGGGCCAGAGCCTCGAACGCATGGGGGCAGCCCGGGTACACGTGTAACTCCGTCGGGACGCCCGCGTCACCCAGCCGTCGGGCATATGCGATGTCCTCGTTGCGAAAGACGTCGAGATCACCGACGTCGATGTAGGTGTCGGGCAACCCGGTGAGGTCCTCGGCGCGCGCCGGTGCCGCGTACGGCGAAACGTGGTCTCCGCCGGCGTACTCGCCAAGCAGCGCACCCCATCCGGTGAGGTTGTCGTCGTAGGTCCACGTCAGGAACGGCAGTAGATCCGGATTGGGCGTCATCGGCCGGTCGTCGAGCATCGGATAGATCAGGATTTGTTGTGCGACAGCGGGACCGCCGCGGTCCCGCGCCAGCAGGCACACCCCGGCCGCCAACCCGCCACCGGCGCTGTCGCCCATCACCGCCAGGCGTGCGGGGTCGACGCCGAGGTTGGCCGAATGTTCGGCTAGCCAGACCAGTGCGCGGTAGCAGTCCTCGACCGGCGTCGGGTCTGGATGCTCGGGCGCGACGCGGTAGTCGACCACCAGCATCGGCACGCCCGAAGCCGCGACATACTCCCGCACCGCCAGGTCGTATAGGACGCCGATCTGCTCGAGGCTGAAGATCATGCCCCCGCCGTGCAGATAGAGCGCAGCGCTGCCGGGCCCGGGACGACCCGACGGGCGGTACCAGGTGAGATCCACGGTCGCGCCGTCCGCAGCGGTCATCGTGTGATTTTCGGTCTCGACGCCTGCGGTCGGTGCCCGTCTGGAGCCGACCAGATCGAACATCCGGTGGCCACTGACGCGCCGCGTTTCGACGTCGCCGACGGCGGCGGGCTCCGACTCGCCGACTTCTGCGAACAACGGCGCCATCTCCGCGAGTACCTGCGCGTCGATACCGAGTGTCATGGCAGCGACAGTAACGCGGATGAAGGTGACAGCGACGGGAACCGCGTCAACTCTGGACCGATCGCACCGTTCGCCACCGGGGTGGTGTTGCCGTCCGCCGATATATTCGCTGTTTTGCACTGCGCTGCAGGCAATTTCGGATTACGGGTTGAAAAGCCTCCCGCGTCCCGCTTCCTTTGGTAGAACAGGTTCTAGTCCCCTGCGCTACGCGCGTGGGCCCATTATTTGGCGAGCCAAGGGAGTCACCGCGATGGGCAAATGGTCACGTGAAGAACTCGAAGAGGCCTGGCGCCGCTACCAGGAATCCGTCGTCGATGTCGGAAAGACTTGGGACTGGTCCAGTTACGCCGACCATTTCACCGAGGATGCGCGCTACGTCGAGCATGCGCTGGGCAACATGGAAGGCCGCGAGAACATCCGCGAGTGGATCGTCTCGACCATGAACACCTTCCCCGGCAGCGAGATGCCGACCTATCCGGTCGAGTGGTACTCGATCGACGTCGACAAGGGCTGGGTCATCTTCAAGAACATCAACACTATGCGGGATCCGGGCGACGGCAGTGTCCACGGCGCCGCCGTCATCACTGTGCTCGAGTACGCCGGCGATGACAAGTGGAGCTACGAGGAAGACGCCTACAACCCGATGAACTTCATGCTGATGATCCAGCAGTACATCCAGCGCAGTCACGAACTCGGCACGATCTCCGATGACGCCAAGGCGTTCGCCAAGAACATGAACTGGGAGCTGGTCTGATGGGTTCTGCGCAGTGGTCTCGGGAGGAGATCGAAGAGACATTTGAGCGTCATCAGCAGCTCGTCGTCGAGATCGGCCAGTCGTGGGACTGGGCGCGCTACGGCGAGTTGTTCACCGAGGACGCGACCTACGTCGAACACCTCTACGGCAAGATGGCCGGCCGCAAACAGATCAGCGAGTGGATCGCGTCGACGATGGACACGTTCCCCGGCAGCGAGATGCCGTTCTACCCGGTCACGTGGTATTCGATCGACGTGGAGAAGGGCTGGGTCTTCAGCGAGATCATGAACCGCATGAAGGATCCCGGAGACGGCACCATCTTCGAGGCGCCGTGCATCACGATCCTGCGGTACGGCGGCAACGGGATGTGGCGCAACGAGGAAGACGCCTACAACCCGACGAACTTCCTGCCGATGGTCCAGGGCTACATCCAGCGCAGCCACGAACTCGGCACGATCTCCGAGGACGCCCGGACGTTCGCCAGGAACATGAACTGGGCTTTGACCTGAGACCTAACGAATGACGAAGTCCGCCGGATCGGGCTCGCGGGTCCACGTCCAATAGTCGACGAGACGCCACGGACTCAGCGTGTGAATCTCGCCGAAGCGGTTCTTGAAGAACGAATGCTTGATGGTGGGCTGTGACCACACCATCTTGTGCATCTCGGCCTGGCTGCGCTCGTGCCAATCCCTGGTCTTCTCGACCGTCGGCTCGATCGTGGCGTGTCCGCCTTCGATGAGCAGCTCCAGACATTCACTGATGTAACGCATTTGGCATTCTGAGTGGAAGATCAGGCTGCCACCACTGGCCAGCCAGGTGCCTGGGCCGTTCATGCAGAAGAAGTTCGGATAGCCAGGAATCGTGATGCCCAGATACGCCGACGGCCTCTCCCCCCAGCGCTCGCTGAGGATCTCGCCGTTCCGGCCGCGAATGATCATGGGCCACAACATCTTGGTGTGCTCGAACCCGGTGGCGTACACGATGACGTCGGCCGGATACCGGGTGCCGTCCTCGGTGACGACCGCGTCGGCTTCGATGCGGTCGATACCGGTGCGCACCAACTCGACGTTGTCGCGGGTCAGCGTTTTGAGCCAGCTGCCGTTGTCCTGCAGGGTGCGCTTGCCGGTGGCCGGATAGTCGGGCACGACCTTGGCCCGCAGGTCCTCGTCGTCGCCGACCTGACTGCTGATCCACTCGGTGAACATGATCCGCGTGATCTCGTTGATCTCGCTGACGGCCTTCTGCTGATCCGGGTAGTCGGGGTCGACGCGGGCCGCATCCAGTCCCTTGTCGCACCCGGGCCAGAAAATCAGGAAGCGGTACCAACGGCCGTAGAACGGCAGGTGACGAAGCGCCCACTGGACACCGGGTCCTACCTTCTCGTGGTAGTTCGGATTCGGGAACATCCACTGGGCTGTGCGCTGAAACACGGTGAGCCGGTTGACTTCCGGTGCGATCGTCGGGGCGATCTGGAATCCACTGGCGCCCGCGCCGATCATCGCGACGTTCTTGCCGCGCAGATCGACCGAGTGGTCCCATCCGCTGGAATGGAACGCCGGTCCCGCGAAGTCCTGCTGGCCGTCGATGTGCGGTGTGTGCGGCCGATCGAGCTGTCCGACCGCGCTGATCACCGCGCGGGCTGTGAGCGCCTTCATCTCACCGTCGCGGTCGCGCGTGCGAACCGTCCACGTCGCATCGGCGTCATTCCAGGCGACCTCGGTCACCTCGGTCTCCCAGAGAACGTGCGGCGCGATGTCGTACTTGTCCATCACAGCCTGGAAGTACGCCTGCAGCTCCGGCTGCTCGGCGAAAAAGTGCGTCCAGTGATCGGTCGGCTCGAAGCTGTAGCAATAGAAGTGATTTCCGACGTCAACCCGCGCGCCGGGATAGGTGTTCTGGTACCACGTGCCGCCGACGCCCGCGTTCTTCTCGACGATCGTGAACGAGATGCCGGCTTCCTTGAGCCGGATCCCCGCCAGCAGTCCGGATTCACCGCAGCCGATCACCACGACCGGGAAATCTTCGCGGGCGGATTCGGCCACCTCACCCGTCGCCCTGGCGTCGCGGCCGTCGAGTTCCATCTCTTCGAGCACCATCGGTACGTACTCGGCGGGCACCGGCTCGCACACCAGCCACTGCATCATCTCGTGCAGCAACTCGGCGCTGACGGGTTCGGGCTCCGGGCAGCCCCGGTCGCGGTAGTCCGCGATGACCTCGAGGGCGATCTTGCGGACCGCCGCCTTGTCCTCTTCGGACATGTAACCCTGGACTTCGTTGAGGAACAGGCCTGCCGGCTTCAATTCACCGCGGATCAGCGACGGGTCGCCGGACATGTGCACCAGCGACAGCATCAGGGTCGGGATGCTGACGTCCAGCAACGCTTCGGCTATTTCATCGTCGGTCGCCGTAAAGGGTTGTCCGGCATGTGGGTTACGCACGGAACCTTTTTACCGCGAGCAGTCGTGAAAACCCCCATTTCCGGGGCAAATTGGGGGGATTCGCGTTCCCCAATCTGGCGATGTGGGCCCAACTCGCGCTCGAAGCGGCTTACGCTCCGAACTGTGGGTATCGCGACGAAAACGAACGGCACAGCTCCCCCGGACGTGCCGATGTCGGACATCGACCTCGGCGATTGGAAGTTCTGGGTCCTCGACGACGATATCCGCGACGGGGCGTTCGCCACGCTGCGACGCGAGGCGCCGGTGTCCTTCCATATGCCGCTGGAAACCCCCGGCGTGGAAGCCGGGCCCGGGCATTGGGCGGTGACCCGGTTCGACGATGTCCACTTCGCCAGCCGTCACCCGCAGATCTTCAGTTCCAGTCCCGGTATCACCATCAACGACGCCAACCCCGAGGTGTCAGAGTTCTTCGGCTCGATGATCGCGATGGACGACCCGAAGCACCTGCGACTGCGCAACATCGTCAGCAGGGCGTTCACGCCTCGCGTCGTCGCTCGCACCGAAACGTCGGTCCGGGAGCGGGCACGCCGCCTGGTCGAGAAGATGATCGCCGAGCATCCCGACGGCTCGGGCGAGGTCGTGACGGAACTGGCGGGGCCGCTGCCGCTGCAGGTCATCTGCGACATGATGGGCCTCCCCGAGGAGGACCACGATCAGATCTTCCACTGGACGAACGTGATCCTCGGATTCGGCGACAAGGACATCGCCACGGACTACGAGGACTTCGTCAAGGTCGCGATGGACATCGGCGCATACGCGACCGCGCACGCCGAGGATCGCAGAGCGAATCCGCACGAGGACCTGACGACCGCGCTGGTGCAGGCCGAGGTAGACGGTGAGCGGTTGACGTCGGCCGAGATCGCCTCGTTCTTCATCCTGCTGGTGGTTGCGGGCAACGAGACCACTCGCAACGCGATCAGCCACGGCGTGCTCGCGCTGAGCCGGTATCCCGAGGAACGCGCGCGATGGTGGGCGGACTACGAGGCGCTGGCGCCGACGGCCGTCGAGGAGATCGTGCGGTGGGCGTCGCCGGTCATCTACATGCGGCGCACGTTGACCGAGGACTGCGAGCTGAGCGGCACCAAGATGGCGGCGGGCGACAAGGTCTCGCTGTGGTACTGCTCGGCGAACCGCGATGAGGACAAGTTCGCCGATCCGTGGACGTTCGACGTGGGCCGCAACCCCAACCCGCATGCCGGCTTCGGCGGCGGCGGTGCGCACTTCTGCCTGGGCGCCAACCTCGCCCGCCGCGAGATCAGCGTCGTCTTCGAGGAGTTGCACCGCCAGATGCCCGACATCGCCGCCACCGAGGAACCCCGACGGTTGTTGTCGCCGTTCATCCACGGAATCAAGCGGCTGCCGGTGTCCTGGACACCACCGAGATGAGTTCCTGACGACTGGGCCCTTCGGGTGGAGTCGGCCGCCATCCCCGTGAGTAGATCTCGCGAGCACGTGGCTCGGCCAGCAGCAGGCTGTCGGGCAAGTCGTCCATGGTGATGTACGGCGCAACGACCTCGGTGAGGCGCGGGTCGGCCTCCGCTGCCGCAACGATCAGATCTGACGGCAACGGGCGGCCGAGGTCGATGTCACCACCCGACCACCGACGGACCCGGTCACTGTCGACGACTTGGTGGTCGGCGAACCACGGCTTGATGTTGGCGGTGCACCAGGCATCAAATTCCGTTGTCACGCTGACGATGTCGATGTTCTTGCCAGTCAGCATCCTTACCAGCTGCCTGGCCTGCATGAAGGCCAACGCGATGCCGCGCCCCGCCAACGGCGTCGTGGTGCAGACGGAATCTCCGACAGAGATCAGCCCGGGAAGGGCTGGACGACCGGAAGCGTCGAGCTGACCGCGGTAGTGGTTGTACAACCGCCCGCCGGCCAGGACTGCCATGATCGGCAGCGAGCGGTCGGAGTCGATCCAGTCGGCCAGTACCGGGATGGCGCCCACCGCAGCCTCGAACACCCCGTCATGCCGGAGACGGTGCAGACCACGGTCCGCGCCGTCGTGGATCAGCGTGACAGTGAACGTGTCGTTGTCGTGCAGGAACGTCACCGCTGCGTAATCGGGAAAGCTCAGAGACAATCCGACCACCGAATTCGTCGGGCCAGGCTGCGCACCCGGTCGCAACCGATACTGCCGACCGACATAGGTGGCTCCGCAGTCTGCGCCCTCACCGCGGCCGCGCGAAGCGCCGGCGATGCGGCCCGTACGGCCCGAGGCGTCGATGACCAAATCGGCGTCCAGCACGTCGGCTCCGATCCTGACTCCGGCGGCGCGTCCTCGCTGAACCACCACCCCGGTCACATTTGCCGCGACCAGGCGTATCCGTGGGTCAAGGGTGGCACGGTGCCACAGTTCGCGCTCGAACACCATTCGGCGACAGCGCAGCGCGGCGGCTCGACTGTTGGGACCCGGTGTCATCACCACCGAGGCGCCTGCCGACAGCAAACCCGCCAGCACGTCGGGCATTTCGGCGTTCAATGCGTCGACCACCTGCCCGCGAAAGCTGTGGGCGTGCTGAAACTGCATCACTCCCCTACGGCGCCACTCGGCCTGGAGCGGTGGCCCGGGTTCGCGGTCGACCACGACGACCTCGCGCCCCCGGAGAGCCAGCGCGATCGCGGTGAAAAGCCCGGTCGGGCCCGCGCCGACGATGAGGGTTCTCATGGGCACTCCAATTGAGGTAACATTTAGTGTAATGAATAGACACAGGGTTACCTAGAATGTCGGCGGCTGTCAAGCGCGATTACCGATCAGATTTGCGCACGGCGCAGGCGCTCGAAACGCGCCGGGTCATCGTCACCACGGCTGCTGAGCTCTTCGCGGCACGGGGTTATGGTGCGACGACCGTCGACGCCGTCGCCGAAGCCGCAGGGGTCAGCCGCAAGACGGTGTTCACTGCAGTCGGTGGCAAGCTCGACCTCCTCAAGACCGCGCTGGACTGGGCGGTGACCGGCGACGACCGACAGCTGGCGCTGGCGGATCGCAACGAGCTTCGCGAACTGCTGGAGCAGGCAGATCCGAAGAAGCTGATCACAGGATGGGTCCACGTTTTGGTGGATATCGACATCCGCGTGGGCCCCCTGATGCGCGCGCTCGAGATCGCCGCGAACGGGGACGCCGAAGCGCAGGACTTGCTTGATGAGTCACAGCGGCGGCGTCTAGCAGGTGCACGCGCGATCGTGCGTCGGTTGGCCGCCCTCGGCGCGCTCAACCGCGGACTCAACCAGAACCAAGGTGCGGACATCGCATGGCTGGCCGCGGACCCGATGCTGCATGACCGGCTGGTGCGCACCCGAGGGTGGTCGCGGGGCCGATTCGAGCGATGGCTGGCCGAACTTCTGTCGGAGCAGCTGATCGGCGAGTCGGTCGACTAACGGGCTCCGACCAGATTGGCCAGCGCCGCGATTGGCGTGTCGTCGAGGTGCTGGCAGAGGTCGATAGCGTCCTCGAAAACCTGGTGCGCCCCGGCCTGTTCGAGTTCGCATTTCGACACCCCGCCGCTGAGCAGGGCGATGGTGACGACACCGGCGCGCTTGCACGCTTCGACGTCCCACACCGCATCGCCGACGAACACGGCGTGCCCGGCCTCTACTCCGGCACGCTCGAGGGCGACGTTGATGATGTCGGGCTTCGGCTTGGCGGTGTCCACATCGGCCGACGATGTCATTGCCGACACCAGGTGGTCGCAATCCAGGACGTCGCGCAGAATCTCGAGTTCGTCGTCCGGTGCCGATGTCGCCAAAACAACCTGCACGCCCAGCTTTTCGACGGCCTCGAGAAGCTCTCGCGCACCGGGTAACGGCCGTAGCAGCGACGCTGCTTCTTTGTAGTAGCGAGAATTCAGCTCCTTGGCTCGCGCCCGTGTGTCGTCATCGGCGTCCTCGGCGAGCGTCGCGAGGAGGGTCGAACCATCCATGCCGATTGACCGGTGAATGCGCCACGCGTCGACCGCGATTCCTACCTCGGCGAACGCTCGGGACCAGGCGTACACGTGGTGGTAGTTCGAATCGACCAGGGTGCCGTCGATGTCGAACAGCACCGCTGCCGCGGGTTCTCTCTTGCTCGACGTCACGAACGCAGATGCTCCTGCGACGCTGGCCTCTGCTGCGGCGTGGTCGGGGTGTTCGCGCGCCCTTCGTCCACCCCGTCAACCTTGCCGGGAGCGGACTCGTCAGTGCTTCCCTTCGGATCCAGCTTGTCGACCCGTTCGCGATGCGCGTCCAGTTCCTCGCGAGAGTTGTCGACAGCCTCGCGGTGGGTGCGCGCGGTGTTCTGCAGGCGGGCGGCCTCGGCGGCCTTCGCCTCGGCTTCTGCGGCCGCTGCCCTGGCCTTCGCCTCGGTCTCATCGGCGACCGCCTGCCGCTTCTCGAGATGCTCTGTCCGTTGGTTGATTTCGCCGCGCAGCCGTTCGGCTTCGGCGCGCCGGCGTGAATTACGAACGGTCCATGCGACCAACGCGATGATGACTATCGCCGCGACAGCGACAACTATCCAGATGACGGCGTTGTTATCCATGTCGGCTCCTTCGGATTGCCCCGGGTCACGACGATTGACGAACCCGCTAATTCTGCGGATGCCCGTCCGTCGATGCGTCTAAACCGCAGCGGGACGCAGGAACCGGATGCCGGCCGGATTCACTGGACGATCAAGGTGCCCTTCATGGAGGGGTGGTACACGCAGTAGAACGCGTATTCTCCCGGCTCGGTCGGCGCAGTGAGTGTGCCCTGCTCTCCGGCGTCGACGTGCACGTCGAACGTGCCTTCGGTTTCGGACGTCACGGAGTGCTCGGCCGAGTCGTCGTTCTTTAAGGTGATCGTCGCGCCCGGTGCGACGGTGATCGGATCGCCGAAGCTCATGTTCGCCATCGTGATCGTCGGACCCGACGCCTCGGTGGTACCGCTGGTGGATTCGGGGCTCGCGGTCGCTGTCGCGGTGCCGCTGTCGCCCTCTGAGGTGGTGTAGCTGGATTCGCTGCCGCACGCGGCGATCGCAGCGGACAGGCAGATGGTCACGCACACCAGCAAGATCTTCTTCATCGCGTCTCCTGAAGTCGAACACGATTATCGACCGGTTTCGTCCAACCAGGGCGCTTTTTGCGACCGCGCCCGATCAGACCGTCGCGCTGACAGGCCCGACCGGCGTGCACACCGGCTGCGGCGGATTCCCGGTGTTCGCGCATCCCCGGCCTGTCGAGACGTAGGTGGCGCCGGGCTCATACGGCGCATAAAAGACCTGCGCGGCCAGCGGTCCGTTGCTCGCCTGGCAGTTGGGGGCCCCGGGGCTGCCCTGCATCTGGAGACAGGCCACGGAGAGGTAGACGTTGGATCGCTCGCACGCGCCCGGTGAAATCGTCGCAGTGACCATCCTCGTGCCCGACACGTCCACGACCTGCGGCGGGGACAAATTGTAGGTGCAGGTGGGCGGGGGTTCGGCGACGGCGACGGCGGGGCAGGCAAGCGGCAGCGTCGCTGCGGCGATGAGGAACGTCAGCGACCGGATCATCCCTGGATCGTAGATCACCGCAGGTAGTGCTCATCGACGATGAACAAACACAGTGTGATGGCCAGAAATCCGGCAGGCAGCCAGATCGCATGCACTCCCCACGCAACGCTGGCGAACGAACCCGCGAGGGCGCCCACCCCGAAGACGGTGATCAGCGCACCATAGACCCCGAATGCGCGCCGTGACGCCGCGTGTTTCTCGACAAACGCGTCGTACCCGGACTCCATGAGTCGCATCAGGTTGCCCGTGGTCGCGACCGGCAGATAGGCCAGGTCTCCGATGTTGCGGAACAGTCCGATCTGCATGGCGGCCAAGAACGAGATCGGCACGGTCACGTAGCTGTGGGGTACCGAGGCGGGGACGAATCCGATGATGCCCAGCGAGACGGCCTGCACGGCCATGGTCCAGCGCAGAGCATGCGGGACGAGACGCTCGACGCGGCCGGATTTGATGTGCGATGCCAGCGCCATGCCGACGATGAACGCCAGCAGCGGCCAGACGTGGGCGAGCGCCGCAGACCACTTGCCTTCCGACGTGTCGATCGCGCCGAAGATGACGTTCGCGGTCTGCACGTTGGCGAACACGCCGCCGCGCGCGATGTAGGTGTGCGCGTCGAGGAATCCGTTGGTCACTGTGAGCAGCAAGGCGAACCACAGGGTGCGGGTTCGCTCGATGTCCTGTGGGCCGGTCGGCACGCCACCCATGCCGACAACCTAATCTGTGTCTCCGGTGCGGCCTAACTGTACTGCCCAGGCAGGTTGGTCAACCGCGTTATAGGCGGGACCTT
>NZ_JAMQTI010000041.1:0-35697 GCF_032883055.1 Mycobacterium sp. 29Ha | reverse complement strand
CGGCGGTCCGATGATGGACCACCCCGGACTTACACAGATGGAATGACACGCCCGTGACCGTGATTTAGGACACGTCCCTTAACGCCGCAGCCCACGCGACATGCGCCGTCTGAGCGGGCCATCAGCGCGCGTCGCCGAAGCATCATGAGGTCCAGCATCACCGAACCGCCGTCGGCCGCCAGATTCGCCAACCAGTCGATCAACTGGCGCGCTTCGGCCAGATCACTTGGCTCCACGCTCCAGCAGGGTCTCCGCGAGAACACCGGTGCCCCATACGCGATAGAAGAGGTACCCCTGGCGCATCTGGTCGACAGCTTGGCGCATCGCCGCAGTAGCGGCATCCCGGGTTATGCCAGGCCATTTCCCGGGCAGCCCAGATGTCGGTGGCCGGGATGAGGAAGTAGATGCGCCTGCGCGCCGCCGACTCCATCCTGTGCGCGAACCCCACGGTCTCACCTGTCGCGGCGTATCTTGTTGTTCCCGAACCAATTTCGCCCGCAATCACCCGAACCGAGTTCAGGCCGACGCGCACCTGCAACGTCACGCCGTCACGTCGCTGAACCTCTGCAGCAAGCTCGCTGGCTTCTTGCTGGATCGCCAGGGCGGCAAGACACGCACGAAAGGCGTGGTCTTCCAGCGCAACCGGCGCGCCGAAGATGACCATCAAGCCGTCGCCGGCGTACTCCACGGTCCCGCCGCCGTACCGGTGTGCCACGTCCGCCAAACGTTCCATCAGTGCAGTCATGACCTCACGCAGACGCTCTATGTCCAACGCGGACGCAAGGTCCATCGAACGCACCACATCGGCGAAGAGCACGGTCACCTGCTTGTACTCGGCCGACGCGGTAACGGGCAGCAGTCGCGTTCCGCACTCCGTGCAGAACTTGCCTGTCGCATGCGCGCCACAGGAACCGCAAATCACCTTCACGGCGGTCGGTCCACCGCTGCCATCCGGGCTGGCGTCCACATCACCAATCGTGTCACCGCTTGGTCAGCGATGTCTGCCAATACGTCTAAACCCAAGGGAGAGCGTACTGATGGACTAGCGTGGTTAAACCGGAGGTCGTCTCCGCCCTCCCCGAAGGTGATTGGTGGGTGGTGCGGTTGGACGCCGAACCGGACGCTGAACCCGACGCCGAACACTTCGACGTACTGACGCGGCATCGACGCGATCGCGCGGTGATGGCGGTCGTCTTTCTGCTGTTGTTCGGCTTCTCCTACAGCGAGGACTACGTCTTCGCGATTCTGGAGGCGGCCGGCCGCGACGAGGCCGTGGCATGGCTGGTGGGATTGGTCGGATTCGATGTGGCGGTGCTGAGCCTCGTCGGTGTGTTGAAGGGTTCCATCGCGCGTGCGGAAGGCGACTCGCCGCGTTTGTGGCGGTGGTGGTGGATCGCGTTTTCCGCCGTCGTGTGTCTCGACGTGTTATTAGTCCTGCTGCCCGAGGAACACCCGCTGTGGATCGACCTGGCGTCTTCGGTGGTGTTGGCGATCCTCATGGGACTGCTCATGATGGTGGCGCTCAACGGAGATCCACTCACACTGTTCAGCGCGACGAGACGTGCCGCGGCACCGACGGATTGGGCGCGCGTACGCGCCGTGGTTCCGCTCGTGCTCGGCACCATCGCCGGCTATGTCGCCGCCACGGCATTCGACGACTTCTTCGACCTCGACACGGTGCGTGTCCTGGACGCGGAGATGCAGGCCGAAGTCGCCGCCATGCCGTTGGCCGAGCAGCTTGGAGCGTTCGCCACTCTGTGTGAGGGCGCCGTCAGTCCCGCGTTCTTCCAGCAGGTCGTCGCCGTCATCCCGCTGCTATTGCTCACCATTGGCGTGGAGTTCAACTTCTTCCGGCGCGCACTCGACGAGCCCGCCCAGCGCGCAGCCGCGGCGGCGACGGTGGCCGTGATGGCGATTGGGCTGCTGTTGGCTGTGTCGACGCTGCCGTGGGCGGGCAGTGGCTGTGGCGGCGTGCTCGGGTACTGGCACGAGTATCTGACTTTTGTCATCGCGGTTCAGGGCATCGCTACGGGATTGGCGACGCTGCTGTGGCTCCTCGTGGTCAGCGCTCCCGATCAACGCATCCCGTCGGAGGCCAATCGTGTCTGAGCTCGCCATGCGCCAGCGGGGCGACCGCGCGGTGTTCGGGGTCGTCTTCCTCATGTTGTTCGCGTTCTCCTACAGCGAGCAGGTCGTGTCGGGGCTGTTTCCCGTCGTCGGCGGTGGTGGGCAGACGGGGTGGCGGGTCGCGGTGATCGCCGTCGATGCCGCGGTGTTGGGTTCGGTGGGCCTGATGAAGCGCGTCATCGCCAGAGGCGACGGCGACGGGTCGCGGCTCTGGGGCTGGTGGTGGACCGGCGTCGTCGTGCTCCTGGGCGTCGACGTGTTTCGCCTTTTCCCGTTGCATTCGATCCAGGTGGACGTGGTGACAGCGACCCTGTACGCCGTAGCCATGGGCTGGACGACGGTGGCCTCTCTGAACTCCGATCCGCTCACGCTGTTCAGCACGGCACGTCGGGTGGCCATGCCCACGGATTGGCAGCGGGTCCGCGCGATCGTCCCGTTGGTGCTGGGTACCTACCTCTGCTACCTCGCCGCGAGCGCGTACGTCGACTATTTCAACGTCGACACCATGCGAACACTCGATGCCGCGACCGAAGAACTCGTCGCCGAAATGGATATGTCGCAACAGATGGCGGTGCTGTCTCAGCTGTGCGAGGGCGCGATCAGTCCGGTGTTCTTCCAGCAGATCGTCGGTGTCCTGCCGGTGCTCTTACTGACCCTCGGTATCGAGTTCAACTACTTCCGCCGGACGCTGACCGACGCCGGCGCGCGCGGCGACCGCTGCCACGGTGACGGTGTTGGCCGTCGGCCTCGTCGGGGCGCTGTCGACGCTGCCCTGGGACGGCCAAGGGTGCGATGACGTGCTGTCCACCTGGCACGAGTACGTGGCCTTCCTGTTCGCGGTGCAGGCCATCTTCACCGGCTTGGCCACTCTCGTATGGTTACTCGTCTCCAGTACGCCCGACACCGCAGCCGAAACGACACCCGCGTCGCAGTGATCGCGACGAATGTTTGTCCGCCCCCGCGCCGGGTATTGCGTGTGACTGCGCAGCCCGAAACAAGCTGGCGCAGTGCTGAGGAGGTGGACGTGGCGAGGCGGAACGACTACACAGGCGACCAATGCGACCGCGGGCACCCGACGTACTTCCGGGTGGTCACCGTCGGGTCCGGCGCGGAGTCACGTCGCGGACCGTCATGTTGGTTCGACGACTGCCCGATTCATCGCGCGTGGCAAGAGGCCGCGGGCCAGCGCAACGCCCGCGCGTGACCCCGACCTAACGACCTGCGTTACTGGCGAGCTCGATGACGTACGAGTTCACGAAGGTGCCCGCAGGCGGATCGCCCTTGTCGCAGCTGCCGTCGGATTCCCCGGGACGCTTGATCCACAGGTAGGCGTCGGCGTGCGGACCGGCAGTAGCCGTGGTGGGCGGCACACCGAGAGCCCGGCCGCTGGGGTTGCACCAGTGCAGCGGCGAGTCCGGAGCCGCTCCGTTTCCGTTGCGCGACGTGTCGATGACGTAATTCTTGCCTCCGGTGAGGGCTGAAATGGCTTCGCCGTAACCGATTTCCTCCTCGGTGGTGAAGAAGTTCGCGACGTTCAGGCTGAAGCCACGGGCGCGTTCGACACCGGCTTGGCCGAGCCGCGACGCCATCTCTTCCGGGCTGTGCCAACGTAAGTGGCCCGCGTCGACGTACACGGCCGCGGCCGGATTGCGCGTCAGTGAGTCGACCGCATACCGAATCAAGTCGTAGCGTTCCTGGCGCTGATCGTCCGACAGGCAGTCGGCCATCGCGAGCGCATCGGGTTCGAGGACGATCGCCGCCCGCGCCCCGCCGATCTGGGCTGCGATCCCGTCGATCCACCCGCGGTACGCATCGCCCGACGCCATGCCGCCGGCAGCGAAGCTGCCGCAGTCGCGGTGCGGGATTCCGTAAATCGCGAACACCGGGATGGCGCCGGCAGCCGCCGCGTCACCGGTGTACTTCGCGACCGTCGATGCCGACGAGCCCGGAACGAGCCAGTACGCCTGTGGCGTGTCGGCGACGGCTCTCAGCTGTGGGTTCGGGGGTTCGGCCGCGTTCGCCGCGCGCATCGCCGCCGAGTTCGGGTTCACGTAGAACGGCGCCCCGACCAATGGGTTCGCGTCGCTGGCCAGCCGCACCGACGGGGTCTGACTGACCGGATCAGCGAGAAGACCGATGCCGGCCACGGTGGCAACCACCAGGACGAAGAACCGCGCGGCTGCGTTGGCAGCTGAGGACATCACGCGAGGAAATTAGCAGACCACGCTCCGGGTCATCGCCTCGTGCATCCCCCGAGCGGCCAGCTGGTCGGCCAGTTCGTTGTCGGCGATACCGGCATGCCCCTTCACCCAGAACCACTCGACGCGGTGCCGCGCGCACGCTGTCTGCAGCCGTTGCCAGAGATCGACGTTCTTCACCGGCTGCTTCGCCGCGGTCATCCAGCCGTTCCGCTCCCAGCCGAGGACCCATTTGGTGATGCCGTTTCGGACGTAGGTGCTGTCGGTGTAGAGGTGCACCACCACGGGTCGGGTGAGTGCCTCCAGCGCCATGATCGGCGCGGTCAGTTCCATCCGGTTGTTGCTCGTGACGCCGGGCTCACCGCCACACATCTCCCGGACGTGCTGACGGTGGCGCAGCACCGCCCCCCAGCCGCCGGGGCCCGGGTTGGGCCGGCACCCACCATCGGTGTGGATCACCACGACGTCCTTGATGATTTCGTTCGAGTCGCCCATTTCAGCTCGCCCGTGCCTGGCGGAGCAGACGCACAGCCTTCGGTCCGACGCCGTGGAGGGCCAGGAGGCCGTCGAGATCCGCAGGCAGATCCGCCACCGTGCGGTAACCCGCGTCCATCAGGGCGCCGGTCGCAGGCCGGCCGAGGTTCAGACCGTCGAACACCGGTCCGCGATCCACTGCGTCGACCATGCGCCGAGGATAGGCACTCGGTGAGGCGATTTCGCTCCGCGACGCGCGGCGTCAGCCTGCCTGGGGAACGACGTAGGTCGGCTGGTAGGGGTTGAGGCCCTGCTTGATGGCCTCGGCCCGCAGGTAGTCCTCGACCGACGGGTATCCCTTGACCTCTGCAGCGCGCTTCAGCGCCTCCTGCTCGGCCACCTTCGTCTCGGCCACGGCGGCGGCCAGGTCAGCTTCCGCCTTGGCCTTCTTCGCGTTGGCCTCGGCCACACCCTGCGCCTGCGTCGCCTGCGCATTCTGGATCGCGGCCTGCTCGCGTTCGATCGCCGCCTTCAATTCGGGGTTGACGGGCGTCGGCTTGAGCACCGTCACCTGAAAGTTGGTGAAAAAGTCGACCCCGTTGGTGCGGGCCTTACTGGCGTTGGGCAGCGACTGCAGCAGCGCATTGCGGAACTCGGTGCGCGCCTGCTCGTCGTTCCAGATCTGCTGCCACGTGTACTTCTGTGCCACACCGTTGAGCGTGTCCTGCAACGGTTGTCCGATCACGTAGTTCAACAGTTCGACCCAGCCGTCGCTGACCGTGCCGTCGTCGTTGAGCCAGCCGTTGTACTTGGTTCCGAAGTCGCGATGGAACTGCTTGAGCTTCTCGCAATCCGTCGTCAGATCGAACGTCACCACCACAGGAACATTCATGTCCGCGGGCGCCTTGGCGTTGGACACGACGACATAGGGGCCGCGCTCAGAACCGGGATCGCCCGTGGCATCCCAGGAGATTTGCCGAGCCGGATACCGGTAGACGTGGTTCGTGATCTCGTTCTGTGAGTTCTCTGGTTCGATGCACCCCTTCACCACCGGGTCGGTGGGGATCATCCAGTAACCGTCGACGACGACGGCCTGCTCGCCGGCTCCGACGCTGGCGTACGAGCAGCCGGACAGCAGAGCCATGGAAATCCCAAGGGCCACAGCAGATTTCTTCACGGTGTTCTCCTTTCGTTCACGGCCGTAGGTGCCGCGCCGGTACGCGCGCTGGCACTGCTGCCTGACAAGACTCGTCAGAACTGTACTGGCGCGATCACACTGTCTCAGCGTGATCTTCGATATCGTGGCGACATGAGTAGCCAGCGGGTGCCCGGCGGGGTGGTGCACAAGCTGCCCTCCGATCTGCGCCAGGCGCTTATCGCCAACGACACGGCGCTGGCGGCTTGGAAGGACATCACGCCGTTGGCGCGCAACGAGTTCATCTGCTGGGTCGAGGACGCCAAGCAGGAGAAGACCCGGGACCGCCGCATTCGTCGCACCCAGGAGGAACTCGAAGAGGGGCGGCGCAGACCGTGCTGCTGGCCGGGGTGCAAGCATCGCGAACGCAACGGCAAGTAGCGGACGTCAATCGCCGTAGGTGGGAGCCGCTTGCAACGCCGGCGCGGCCGCGGCGAGGAGTGCGGTGCGGTCGCCGGTGAGCGGGGGGTAGATGCGTTCACCGTTGATCTCCTGCTTGGTCGCCTTGGCTTCCGCGCCGGTGCTGACAACTTTGCGATCCCAGCCTTCGGTGTACACCGCGCCCGCCGGGCCGAGATCGAGAACGGTTACGTACCAAGGGATTCGAAGCGACAGCATCGGCGCACCGAGCAGATCTCCGATCACGTTGTAACCTGCGTACCGGCCCATCGGTCGCCCGTGCTGACACGACATCACCGACATGTGGTCGTCGTCCATGCGCGCCGCGGCCACGTCGCCTGCCGCGAACACCCCCTCGACACCCTTCACCCTCAGGTAGTCGTCGACCGGAAGCCGCCCCAGCCGATCGCATTCCACCCCGAATTGCGCCGTCAACGGATTGGCGCGCATGCCCGCGCACCACACGACCGTCGCCGCGGGGACCACCTCCCCGGACGACAGGGTGACACTCCGCTCGTCCACGGCGGTGACGCCGACCCGCGTCAAGGTGTCGACGTGGTTGGCGGCCAACGCGTCCTCGATCACCGGGCGAGCCGACTCTCCCATATCCGACCCGATATGCGGGTTGTGATCGACGAGGATCACCCGGGGTGTGGCCTCGGGACCCAGCGCATGCGAGAGCATCCGGGGCAACTCACTGGCGGTCTCGATACCTGTGAGTCCAGCCCCGACGACAACCGCGGTGGCGCTCGCAGGGTCCGGCGCGCGGTCGGTGAGACCACGGATGTGCGCCTGCAACCTCATCGCGCCGTCATAGGTGTCGACGTCGTAGCCGAACTCGGCCAGGCCGGGCAGACCGGGCTTGGCGACTCTGCTGCCAAGCGCGAACACGAGGCGGTCATAGCTCAACGTCGTGCCATCTGCGGTACTCACGGTCGCCTCGGCCGGGTCGATTCCGGTCACCTCGGCGGTGATGTAACCGATGCCGACCGGATCGAGCAAGTCCTGCAACGGGATTCGGCATGCGCTGAGATCGGCCTCGTAGTTGCGGACCCGGATGTCGTGAAATGGCTGCGACGTGACGACCGTGATGTCGACCGCTCCCTGCGAAGCGCCGAGCTTGTCGAGTCGTCGCGCCGCTCCGAGGGCGGCCCACAGCCCGGCGAACCCTGACCCGAGAACGAGAACGCGTGAAGTTCGCGGCACCGCACAATCGTCTAGCCCAAGCGACGACCTGACAAGTGCAGGAGTTTGCTCGCCGGCCGCGATTCGTGGCCCGTGAAAGGCGCCGACACAATCGCAATCACGAGCGATCTTGAATCGCCGGCCGCACCTCGGCGTATGGACAGCTGCCTGCCGAAACCGCAGGTGGCCGATTTGCGAAATTTCGTCCGCAACGCCGTTGACATTCGAGCGTTTTCGTACGTCGTCTGGCGAAGAACCGACCTGTGATCTTGACGGCTGTCGATTGCCTGGTCAAACGGAAAAACCGCTGGTTGCGGGGCCGGGTTGCGTGAGCTGTCATTTCGGATGGCACGGCGAGGCTCGACGACCGCGACGCCGGGCGGTGTTACAGCGCCCGTACGCAGGCGCGATGCGCCGAGATGGGGCCACTTTCGGGGCGTCAGATTTCTAGTTCACGTAGGCATCTCTGTGCGACAATGTCCTGCGGAATCAGCATGCGGTTTTGCTGAATGGAGGTCATCATCGTCACCACTCATCTGCGCAATGCAGCGGGTGCCTGCGCGCTTTCGATCGGCCTCCTCGTCTGCAGTAGCGGAGGGGCAATCGCCTTCGCCGATCAGACTGACGCGGGTGGTGCTGCCGCCGGCACCCCCGGTGGCACCACGGGTGACGGCACGACCACAGCCACCTCCACCGGTCCAACCAGCACTGTCGGCAGTCAGCCCACCGACACCGATGCGGTCGAGGCCAAGGTCACAACCGTCGGCACGGAAACGACGACCACGAGCGTGACCATCGGGAACGGACCAACCTCGACGATCCAAGCGCAGACGAACACATCCACCAAGACTGAAGAGGATCCGGACCTCGTCACCATCGCTGTGCGCGTTCTCGACGAGGTCGGCATCACGCCGGGCGTAATCTTGCAAACGCCTCTGACGCAAGCGCTTACACCTTCCGGTGTTGAGCACCGCCCATCGTCGGGATCGGACCCGGCTGCTGAGTCGGCGAAGATGACCGAAGGCAATGAGTACGCGGCCGCAACCACTGGCGCGGAGGAGGAGAAGACCTTCGCGTTCGGGCTGACGGACCGAGAGCTGGATCCGATCTCCAATGCCGTCGTCGTGCCCTTTACGAACGCGGCTGTCACCCTTGCGCGAGGACTTGGGCAGGGCATTTTCACGCTCGCACAATTGCCGACGTCCGAGACACCGCTCGCCGACCTCATCGAGGGGGTTTCGCTGATGGTCGGCGGCGTGGTCGGAGCTGTCGTCGAGGTCGCGAAGGTGCCCGGAAACCTGGTCACGTTGCTTGGGGTTGAGCCTGGCGATGTCCAGCCGCCGCTGATCGGTGCGAGCGGCGCTGTCGTCCCCACCGTGCATACACCCGTCGACGTCCCGCTCCTCGGGCCCGTTTCGCAGGCGCAGCTCCCGGTCGCAACCGTGGGAGCACCGCTCTTCGGCCCCGCGATTCGTGCGGCCAACCTGGGAAGCGCTCCTGCGGCCGGCCTGAAGAGCGACCTGACGCTGTCCGGTCTGGCCCCGGCCCCGTCGGGCGTCAGCCCCGCGACTAAATCGTTCCTCGATCACGTGGTCAGCTCGGTCTTGGTGCCCGCGTCGTTGACGGCGCTCGCCGCCATCGCCGTGCCGGGGATCGGTGGTCTGCTGATCGTGTGCGCGGCGGGTATCCGCGTCGGCTATCGGCAGGCGAAGGCCGGTCTCGCGTTGCGGGCGTCGGGAATCGCACGGTTCGCAGGCCCGGGTCCGATGGGAATCGTGCGGTCGGGCTCGCTGATCGCGCTTCACACGCGGACCGCGCGGCCTGGCGCGGCTGATCCGACACCGGCTGTCCACGCGAAGGCGTCAACCGGACCGCGCCTCCTCGAGAGCGTCGCCTAGCCCGACGCGGGATCGCGCCGCGTCTAACACCTGTTCGATCTCGACCCACGTCTGGCGGACTATGTCGGCCACCGGAAGAAGATCGGCGATGCGCGAAGACACCTGACCGGTGTTCGCGACGCTGGCTTCCATATCGCCGCCGAAGTAGAGCTCGGTCACCTTGCCGAGCAGTTTCGCGTTCGGATCATGCTCGGCCACGCGTGCGGCCAGGCCCGTGCGGAGGACACGCATGGTCGGGTTGCCCGGAATGTCGAGCAACACGGTGCCCGCGTCGTTGGCGGCCACGATCGCATCCTTGAAGTTCATGTGCACCAACGACTCCCGGCTCGCCAGCATCCGCGTGCCCATCTGAACGCCCTCCGCGCCCAGGACCAATGACGCCGCGGCTGACTGCGAGTCGCACATCCCGCCCGCGGCGATGATCGGCAAATCGACGTGGGCCGCGACCAGGGGGAGCAGCACCATCGTCGAGGCTCCCAGCGCGGATTTGAACCCGCCGCCCTCGACACCCTCGACGACCAAGGCGTCGACTCCGGCGTCGACCGCCTTGCGTGCCGCTCGCAACGATCCGACGACATGCACCACCGCCATGCCGGCGTCGTGCAGTCTCGCGGTGAACAACGCGGGATCACCCGCGGAGGTGAAAACGTGCCGCACACCCGCCGCGCTCAGCGTTTCGACGATCGAGGGATCGCCCTTCCAGCCCTGGATCATCAGGTTCGCCGCGACGGGTCGGTCTGTCAGCGTGCGCACCCTCATGAGGTCCGCACGGCCCTCTGGGGTCAAGGTCTCGATCATCCCGAGCCCGCCGGCCTCTGAGACCGCTGCGGCCAATTCTGCGCGCGCGATGTACGTCATGGGGGCCTGAACGACGGGATAGTCGACGCCGAGAAGGGTCTGCACTCGATTGGGCACGGATCATTAAACCGCGCTGAGCGGGCAGGCAGCCGGCTGTCGCCTTTTTACATTGAGTGCTTTATGATTTTTCGCATGGCCAAGCCACCGCTGTCGATGAAGCCGACCGGCTGGTTCCAAGTTGCGTGGTCTGACGAGATCAAGATCGGCGACGTCCACCGGATGACGTACTTCGGCACCGAGATGGTCGCGTGGCGAGCCGAGTCCGGCCAGCTCACCGTGATGGACGCATACTGCGAGCACCTCGGCGCGCACCTCGGTCACGGTGGTCACGTCGAGGGCGAGGTCATCCAATGTCCGTTCCACGGCTGGCAGTGGAACCACGAGGGCCGCAACGTGTGCATTCCGTATCAGGATCGGCCCAACCGGGGGAGGCGTATTCGCACCTACCCGACTGTCGAACGCAACGAGTCCGTATACATCTGGCACGACATCGAGCGCCGCGAACCGTATTTCGACGCACCGGATGTCTTCGCGAGTTTCGGCGACGGCAGCAGCGCGGCCGACTACTACCCACAGCAGCGGCTCTACCGCGACACGTTGGAGCTACATCCCCAGTACGTCTTGGAGAACGGCGTCGATTTCGCCCACTTCAAGTTCGTGCACCAGACGCCGATCGTGCCGGTGTTCACCCGCCATGACTTCGACGACGACGTGTCATACGTCGATTTCACGATCACCTTCGAAGGTGACGATCAGCAGAACATCGAAGACGTGGAAAGCAGGGTAGAGGCGATCAACGGTGGTCTCGGCATCGCAGTGACGAAAAGCTATGGGATGATTGACAATCGGACGATCTCTGCGGTCACCCCGGTCGACGATCGCACGTCCGACGTTCGTTTCATGGTCTACATCGGCCGCACGCCGGGCCGTGACGATGAGCGGGCCGAGATGAAGGCCCGCCAGTTCGGTGACGAGGTCATCCGGCAGTTCACTCAGGACATCCACATCTGGCAGCACCAGCGATACTCGGATCCGCCCGCGTTGGCGAATGCCGAGCAGGATGGGTTCACCGCAATCCGCCAGTGGGCCTTGAAGTTTTATCCCGACGGCCTCGGCGGTAGCGCCGCCGACCTGCAATCCGCTTCCGAGAGAGGGCAGAAGAATTGAGTGCAAATCGTAAGCCGGTCCGCGTGTTCCAGGTCGCGACGGGCAACGTCGGCAGCGAGATGATCAAGCGGATCGCCGACCGGCCCGACCTCGAACTGATCGGTGTGCACTGCTACTCGCCGGAAAAGGTCGGAAAGGACGCCGGCGAGCTCGCCGGGCTGGCGCCCAACGGGGTGATCGCGACCGGGTCGATCGAGGAGATCATCGCCGCCAAGCCCGATGTCCTGACCTTCCACGGCGTCTTCCCCGACGAGGACCTCTACGTCAAGATCCTCGAGGCCGGCATCAACATCGTCACCACCGCGGACTGGATCACCGGCTGGCATCGCGACACCAACCATCCGCATCCGTCGGGTAAGCCTGTCTCGCAACTGCTTCGGGAGGCATGTGAGAAGGGCGGCTCCACCTTTTACGGCACCGGGATGAATCCGGGCCTGAACCAGATCCTGGGAGTCGTGTGCTCCGCCGACGTCGCCGAGATCGAGAACGTCACCACGATCGAGTCGGTCGACGTGTCGTGTCACCACTCGAAGGACACCTGGATCGAGGTCGGATACGGCCTGCCCGTCGGCGATCCGAGCATTCCTGGCAAGTTGGAGAAGTACACCCGCGTTTTCGCGGACAGTGTGCTGATGATGGCCGACTGCTTTGATCTGACACTCGACGAGGTCAAGTTCAGCTTCGAGCTCGGGGCGTGCACCAAGGATGTCGATCTAGGCTGGTACGTGCTGCCGAAGGGTTCGCTCGGCGGCAACTACATCAAGTATCAGGGCATCGTCGACGGCGTGCCCAGAGTCGAGACGCATCTGGAGTGGCAGATGACTCCGCATACGGACCCGAGCTGGGATATCAAGGGCTGCTACATCACACAGATCAAGGGCGATCCGTGTGTGTACAACAAGCACATGATCTTTCCGAAGCCCGGAGTCGACCTGTCCGATCCGACGAACTTCGCGTCGATCGGTATGACGGTGACCGGAATGCCCGCTTTGAGTGCGATCACGTCGGTGGTCGATGCGCCGCCCGGGCTGCTGACGAGCGCCGATCTCCCGTTGCGTGGGTTCGCGGGTCGCTTCAAGCTATAGCGACAGCCAACTCGAGTCGCTCGAGCCGCCGCACCAGCAGGCTCGGCAGCCATCGGCCAGTGTCCGCCGCCTCGATCCACGTCGTGCGGTCGAGGAGTTGGCCGATGACAATCCTGGCTTCCAGCCTCGCGAGTGCCGCCCCGACGCAGAAGTGGGCTCCCTTACCGAAGGTGATATGTCCCTTCCCGCTGGGGCGGTCGAGCCGGAAGTCATTGGCGTCGGGGAAATGTGAGGGGTCGCGGTTGGCCGCGCCCCACAGCAGCACGAGGCGGGAGCCGGCGGGCAGATCGACCCCACACAAGCTGGTGTCTTTGACGACATGGCGGTAGTGCCCCCGGAATGGCGGCTCGAACCGAAGCACTTCTTCCAAGAACGCCGACAGTGCATTTGGATTTTCGCGAACCTCGCGCTGCACGTCGGGCCGAGAAGCCAGCACATGCGCGGCAGATCCGATCAGCGATGCCGTCGATTCACCGCCTGCACTGAATAGCGTGGCCATGATGTTCAGTGCAGTGGCGTCCGTCAAATCCCCTGCGGCACGGGCGGTTGCGAGATCGCCGAGCAGGTTGTCCTCAGGATCGTCGGCAGCGGCCAGAAAATGTTCGTTGATATAGACGGCGAGCTCCATGACTGCCATTCCGGCTTCGGCGAGCTCATCTTGGCTCACAAGGCCTTCCACCGTCTTCGTGCCTGCGTAGCCCCAACGCATCAGCTTTTCGCTGTCCACGTCGGGTACACCGATGAGACGCGTCACGATCATCATCGGCAGACGGTTCGCCATCGCCGACATCCACTCGACGCGTCCGTCGCGGACATGCTCCTGCCACAATCGGGCTTCGATCTCGCGGACATACTCTTCGACTGCTTTGATTCGCCGTGCGGCGAGCTGTGGCAGCAGCAACTTGCGATGCGCAGCATGCGCGGGGTCATCCGCTGTCGCCAATGCCTGCAACTCGCTGCCGAGCTCGCTGAACGCGAATTGGCCGACCTTGCCGTTCTCGTAGGTCATGGTTGCGGTGAGGTTCGAGGAGAAGTCCTCGGGTCGGCCGATGGCCTCGTTGATCGCATCCCAGGTGCACACCGCGTGGAACGCGGAGTCCCCGATGCGGTGGACCGGCCCGGCGGCGTGCATGCGGGCGTACAGCGGATAGGGATCCTGGATGAACTCGTCATCGAACAACGCGAGACCGAGTCGGCCGTCGGGCACAGTCATTCGTCAAGGCTGAATTGGGACCGCGCGCCGCGTCAACCGGCGAGCGTGAAGTTGATAACTGCAGGTAGGACCGCATCGGCAGCGCTGTCTCACGTCGCGGTTCGGACCAGGAACGATGGTGAGATTACTTCGTAATTTCGTCTCAATGTGAGAATATCTGGGACATGCCTCGCAACGACTGGCTGGTCGGCGGTGATCGGCGATCGGCGGCCGCCGAACGCATCTACGACGCGGCGACCGAGCTCATAGCGCGTGACGGGCTGGACGCTTTCGATGTCGACGTCTTGGCCGCGCGCGTGCACTGTTCCCGGGCAACGATCTATCGCCATGCGGGCGGAAAGGGGGAAATACGCGAAGCAGTGCTGCTGCGTTCTGCGGCAAGCGTCGTCGAGACGGTGGGGAAGGCGGTCGACGGGCTGTCCGGGGCTGACCGGATCGCTAGGGCAATCGCGGTGGCGCTCAAACAGATTCGTTCCCATCCGCTTCGTGAGTCGATGGTCGATTCGCTTCGAAGTGGACGGGGGATGACATGGCTGGCCGAATCTCCTGTCGTGGCCGGGTTCGCGACCGACCTGAATGGACTTACTGAAGACGACCGGGACGCTGCGCAGTGGATCCTGCGGGTCGTGTTGTCGATGCTCTGCTGGCCTGTCGACGATGTCGACGCCGAGCGCCGTGTCGTCGAGCGTTTCGTCTTGCCCGCCTTCGCCGATAGCGCTGAGCAGTAGCATTGGACCGCATATGACCTCCAACGTCACGCCGCGCCGTCCCGCCAAGGGCAAGCAGGTCCGCGCGGACCGCACGCGGGCGATGGTCATCGACGAGACCGTGCACTGCGTCCTCGAGGAGGGATTCGGCGCCGCGAGTGCCAAACACATCACCGAGCGCGCCGGTGTGACGTGGGGAGTGATTCAGTACCACTTCGGTGACCGCGACGGTCTGCTGATGGCCGTCGTCGACAGTGGCTTCAGCGAGTTGCTGGCGAAACTGCGAGAGGTCGAGCCGAAACTGGGCTCGCACATCGGACGCGCGAGAACCGAACTTCTGGTCAACACCGTCGCGGACGCCTTTTTGAGTCCGACATCGATTGCGGCACTGGAGATTCTGATCGCGACGAGGGCCAGCCGTGCGGACGTCGATCAACGTCATCTGCTCGATCTGTTTGCGACGCTCACCGGCCTCGGTCGTTATGTCGCCGAGGGACTCGAGCCCGAGCGCGCAGACGCGGTCGGCAATCTCGTGTGGACCACGTTGATGGGCGCCATGGTGGCCACCATGGCGGTGCCGGACCCCGTCGACGTCAGCCGCGAACTACGTGCGTTGACCGATGCGATCACGGCGTACGTCGACGAGGCGCGCAGAGGTTAGCGCGGTGCGGCCGGTGTCGGCTCGGTCGCGGCACCGGCCGGCGCCGCCGCGCGGCGGTGGGTGGCGAGCACGCAACCGACGAGGATGAGCACCAGGGCAGCGACGTTCCACGGCGTGAGCGGCTCGTTCAGCACGATGACGCCGGCCGCCAAGGCCACCGCCGGATTGATGTAGGTGAATACCAGCGCGCGAGCCGCCCCGACCTCGCGGATCAGGGCGAAGAACACCATGAACGCCAACGCCGTGCAGATCACGGCGAGCCCGACGAGTGCCAAAAGTACTTGAGTGGACGGCATTTCAGATGGCCAGGTGACTGCCGCCGGCACCGCATACACCAGTGCCGCGAAGCCGAGACACACTGCAGTCATCGGCAGTGCCGGCACCTCGGCTAGATGGCGCGCGGCGATCAGCGGTGCGATCGCGTAACACGTCGCCACCAACAGAACCTCGATGATCGGCCACGTGCTGCCGCCGATGTGCGGGCCTGCGAGAACCGCGACACCCGCAATGCCGACGGCAAGACCGAGGATCCGTTTGGCGCCGAGTCGCTCGCCGCCGGTGAGGCGGTCCAGCAGCGCGGCGATGATCGGAGCCGCGGCGATGAGAAGACCGGTCATCGAACTGGTGAGGTGGCGTTCGGCGTCCGACAGCAGCCACCACGCGGCGATGATTTCGAAGAAGGCGAATCCCAGCAGCGCCTTCCAGTGGTCGCGCACGATGGTCACCGTCCGCCGCGACAGGACCAGCGGAAGCAGGACCGCGGCGCCGACGGCGACGCGGGTGAACACCAGCACCGGAACCGAAACGCCATCGACCGCGATCTTGATCAGCAGGTAGGGGATACCCCAGATGATGCTCATCGCGAGGAACAGGATCCATCCGCGCGAGCTCACGCAGCCACCCTACGAAACGGTACCGACGGCCGTCGAAAGGTTTTCCGGGCTTTCCGTCACATCGAAATCGACGAAATGCAGACGTTTACTCGAACTTTTCCTGCAAAACGTGGATACCGATGATCAGGAACGGGTCAGCTTCGCGTAGCGGGTCACGTGATAGTCCGTCGAACCGAACTCGAACTGGACCGCGGTCAGCCGTTTGAAGTAATGACCGATCGCCAGTTCCTCTGTCATACCCATACCGCCGTGGAGCTGCACCGCCTGTTGACCGATGAAGCGAGCGGCGCGCCCGATCGTGGCCTTGGCCGCCGATGCCGCTCGGGCGCGGACGTTGGGTTCGGCATCGAGCTTGAGGACCGCGAGGTATACGGCCGCGACGGCCTGCTCGAGTTCCATGTACATGTCGACCATCCGATGCTGCAGCGCCTGAAAGCTGCCGATCGGCTGTCCGAACTGATGGCGCTGCTTGGCGTATTCGACGGTATCGGCCAACACCTTTCGCATGCAGCCGACCGCTTCGGAGCAGACGGCCACGGCGCCTTCGTCGCGCGCTGTGGCGATCGACGGCCAAGCCTGACCTTCCTCGCCGAGCAGTGCGTCGCCAGGCAGCGCCAGCCCCTCGAAGACGATGTCGGCGGCGCGTCGGTCGTCGACGGTGCGATAGGGGTGCGTCTCGATACCGGTGGTCGCCCCGTCCAGGTCGACGACGAACAGCGAGATGCCGTCATCGGTGCGGGCGGTCACGAGCAGGTGTGTCGCCAACGGCGCGCTCATCGCGACGATCTTCGACCCCCGAAGAACCCACCCGTCGCCGTCGCGTTCTGCGATCGTGGACACGTCCTGCCAGTTCTCGCCCGACGATGCTTCGGCCGCTGCCAGTGCGACGACCGCATTGCCTTCCACGACCTTTTCGAGCAGCGACGTCGCGACGGGACCGCCCGCACGGTGCAGCAGTCCGCCCGCGACCACGACGGTGTCCACGTAGGGCTCCACCACCAACGCGTGCCCGAGCGCCTCAGCGATCACCATGATCTCGACCGGGCCGCCGCCGATGCCGCCGACATCCTCGGGCAGTGCGGCGCCGAGGATGCCGAGTTCATTGGCGAACCCACTCCAGATGTCGGGCTGCCAGCCAGGACCGGTCTTCGCCGCGGCGCGGCTCTTCTCGAGGTCGTATCGGGTCGACAGGAACTTGCCGAGCCCGTCGCGCAGCAGTTCCTGTTCCTTGCTCAGGTTGAAGTCCATGTGATGCCGCCTATCAAAGTCCGAGAGCCGCTTTGGCCAGGATGTTGCGCTGAATCTCGTTGCTGCCCGCGTAGATCGAGCCGGCGCGATCGTTGAGATAGCGCAGCGGCGCGACCGCCTGCCACTCGTCGCCACTGATGTAGTCGTCGGCGGGCGGCTCGTATTCGGTGACCGGGCCGCCGGGGCAGGTCGCGTGTGGTTGGTACACGCGTCCGCGGGGGCCTGCCGCTTCCATCGCGAGCTCGGTCAGTGACTGACTCAACTCGGTGGCGATCACCTTGAGCATCGACGACGCCACGCCCGGATTCTTGCCCTCGGCGACCGCCGCGAGCACTCGGTATTCGAGAATTTCCAGCACCTCGGTGCGGATCCTGGCGTCGGCGAGCTTGCGCGCGAAGGCGGAGTCGTCGAGCAGTTGCCCGCCGGCGGGACCGGGCTGATCGGCGGCGACGGAGGCGATCTCGTCGGCCATCACCTGCAGCGCCGGGGATGACGCGCCGCCGCCGCGCTCGAACTCCAACAGGTACTTGGCGACGGTCCAGCCGTCGTCGATCTTGCCGAGCACATTCGCCTTGGGCACCCTGACCTCATCGAAGAAGACCTGGTTCTGCACCTCCTCGCCTGAGGTCATGACCAGGGGGCGGATCTCGATGCCCGGCGTTGTCATGTCGATGAGGACAAAGGTGATGCCCTGCTGCTTCTTCTGCGCCTTCGAGGTCCGCACCAACGCGAACATCCAGTTTGCCTCGCGGGCGTGGGTCGTCCAGATCTTGCTTCCCGTGCACACCAGGTCGTCACCGTCATCGACGGCCGCCATCGACAGTGCCGCCAGATCGGAGCCCGCTTCCGGTTCGGAATAGCCCTGGCAGAAGAACACCTCGCCGGTCAGGATCCGGGGCAAAAAGAAGTCCTTCTGCTTGTCCGTGCCGAACTTCACCAGCGCGTGCGAGACCATGCGGATCCCCATCGGAGACAGCGAAGGCGCTCCGGCGAGCTGTGATTCTGCTGGTGGAGTGTACGTATTTCGTGCGTGCACTATTCCTTGCTTCTTAGGGCAGTCAGTTTCCTTCGAGTCCGCAACTATCGACGACTAACGAGTTTGTGCGAAGTACCTCTTGTGCTGTGAGCCTTGATGCGCGGAAGAGTTGCCGATCGAGGCCGCCTTGGCCCGCCGTGCTCCGGCGTACTCGACTGTCCTAGGTGAAGGACCATCTCACTGTCCTCCTACATCGAGGATTCGAGACGCGCGGTATCAGACAGGAAATGAGGCACGGCAAACCAGGCGCGAAGTAACCGCAGCCGGGCCGCGTGAGGAGTCTCGTTTCTCTAGAAACGAGACGGCGGGCTCGTGCAAGGCAAGGCCCCGTCTCGGTCTTGTCTCATTGGCTTCGTTAGTCGTTGACCTGCGAGTCTGCGGGCATGGGCAGTTGGTCATTGACCACGGCTGCGCACAGTGCCTGGGCGAGGCTGTATTGGGTGGGTAGCCCAGCTGGTGAGGGATGAACACGACAAGCTAGTCCGGGTTCGCTGCCAGATTGCGCCCAAGGATCGACGCCGTTGATCCTGATGGTGGGCGATCCCACGAAGGTCTGGTGAATCGCTTCGGCGGTGGTCTCAATCATGTTGATGTATACCGGTGTTCGAGTGAGACCCAGTTCGTCGAGCGTCACCCTCAGCAGTGCCTCGGCGAGCGTGGCGTGAGGGCAACCGGCAATCACGAGCAGCTCCACCCGAGGGCCGAGGTAGGTCGCTCCACCGTCGTGTTGTGTCGTCTCGTTGGGTGTGTTCGACGCGTCCCGAACAACGCGCCCCTCGTTCGCATCGCTGAACGCTGTTTGGTCCGACAACTTGGTCACCCTCTTTCTCGTTGGCCGATCCGGGCGCGCCGGGCCCCGGAGCATCATCTACTATCTCGGTACCGACATAGTAGATGCTTGATGCTCGGCGGGCCGATCGGTCGGCGGCCGCAGCAATGTGAAAGAAGGAGCAAATGTGTTTCGCGGACTCGGTGTGATGGTGGCGCTGGTGGCGGTGGCGGCGCTGTTTGGTGTGGGACTCGCCGCGACGGCGTCGGCTTCCGATGACTGTATGCACCGCTTTGGGTCTCAGCAGCAGGCCGAGATGGGGGGTGGCGTACAGGAGTGGTCAGTCACCAACCTCACGAAGAGCGCGGATCCCGCGCCTGGATATCCGCTGGCCGGACAGCTATGGGAGGCGACCGCGTCGGTCACGGCGACCTCAGGGGGATCGACGCCCATCATCCCCAATTTCAACGCCTCCACTGCTGATGGCGGCAGCTATCGCGTGCTGTGGCAAATGGCGAGCCCGCAGGGGATTTCTGGCGCCGCACTGGCTCAGGGCCAGACCGCTACGGGCAAGATCTACTTCGACGTCACCGGTGGCGACCCCGTCGCCGTGAGCTACGACGCTGGAGGTTCTGAACCGCTGATGTGGTGCTGCAGCGAGGCGATGATGTGCTGTAGCGGAGCGATGATGGCGATGCAGCCAATGCCGATGGATGACTGCGCCTGTTGTACCGATCCGGAACCGTGCCCGTGTTGTGCAGGAAACATGTAACCGTCAAACCCAAGGAAACCGGCCCGTCAGAACATGACGTGGTGGACGCATCGTCGGAGGGTCATGCCGCCGTCGGCGCGCAATGTCGGTTCTCCGTACCGAGGCCGTAGGCTGGTGCAGGAGGTGTGCTTATCGCACGGCAACCCCGGCAAGGACCGAAGACGAGGTAGGTGAGAGTAGCGGTGCGGGTGTTCGGTGAACTCGAGACCGTAGTCATGGCGCGGTTGTGGGAATCCGGCGGCAGCGGTACCGCCCGGGAGGTGGTCGAACAGCTTCGCACCGATCGCGAGATCGCCTACACCACAGTGCTGTCGACCATGGAGAATCTCTACCGCAAGGGTCACCTCCTGCGGGAACGGGAGGGCAAAGCGTTCCGCTACCGCACCGTGCTGAGCCATCCCGAACACATCGCCGCGCTCATGCGCGAAGCGTTGAGCGGCGGTGGCGAACACGACACAGCCGCGGTTCTGGCGCATTTCGTCGGGGAGATGAGTGCCGACGAGCTGGCAGGGCTCAAAGAGGTCATCCGCCGCCGGGGCCGGACATCGCCGAAACCATGAGCATGGCCGTCTGCCTCGCGGTTTACGCGCTGGCCTTGAGCGTTTTGGCGCCGCCATTGCTGTTGCGTGCCAATCTCCACGGTGCTGCCCCCCGCCTCGGTGTCAGCGCCTGGCTCGCCGTGATGGCCTCCGTGCTCGCGGCCTCGATCGGGGCGTTCACCCTGCTGGTGACCCATGTCCTCACCTCGGAAGGTGACATTGGTCTGATGGTGACCGGGTGCCTGGCCGGCTTGGGTTTCATCGTCCACGGCGGTTATGGCGAGTTGTTGCAGGTCAGCTTTCTAGCGCTGGCCGCGATGAGCACCCTGACGGTCGTGGTTCTGGGCAGCCGCGTGGTGCTCGCAATACGCCGTTCGCATCGGGGCAGTAGAGACCACGTCAGCGCCGCCCGGATCGCCGCCGGTGACACCTTGCCGGGGCCTGGAGGCGCCCTGATCATCGACAGCGCTCAGCGCGGGGTGTATTGCCTTGCTGGGCGACCCCACACCATCGTCATGACCCGCGGCGCGCTCGACGCCCTCGATGGCGCCGAACTGGCCGCAGTCCTCGCTCATGAACGCGCCCACCTGAGCGGACGCCACCATCATGTCCTGGCCGTCACCGCCGCTCTGGGCGCGATGCTGCCGCGGGTGCAGCTCTTCGCCAAGGGCGCCAGCGAGATCGCTCGCCTTTTGGAGATGTGCGCCGACGACGCCGCCGCCCGACGACACAGCTGCGACACCATCGTCGACGCACTTGTTGCCCTCAGCCTTCCAGGCCCCACCTCGACATCACCGATGCCGGCCGCGGCGCTTGGTGCGACGGGATTGGCCGTCACTCAGCGTGTGGAACGACTTCTATTTCCGCCGAACCGGATTCGCGCCCGCCTTTACCTCACTGTGGCGACGGGCGCGGCCCTGCTCGGACCACTCCTGGCCGCCGCGCTGATGCTTGCGCCATCGATATGCCTCTGACCCGAGGCGCAACCCGAACAGCTGCTGCGGCAACCCCAACGAGCCGACGAGCGGATCGGGTGGTCGCTGGAAGCCAGCCGCATGTAGACACCCTTCAAACGAAAGAGGTGGCTCCACTCGTCGTGCGCCTGGGTCAGTCGTCGTAGTTGGCGCGGCGGGTTCGCCCTCCTTCAGGTTGTTTGCCTTCATTAATGGCCAAGAACCGTTCGGCGCATCGGCCGGAGCAGAACCATATGTCTTGATCGTCGTGCCGCACATGGTGGCTGGTTGTGCGCGGATCAATTCGAACCCCACACACGGGGTCAACGGGATATCGGGGCGGTGGGAGCGACACGCGATACACCGCCATAGGAGATGCGATATTGCGGAGCGCGGTGGCGCCCAAAGAGCGGACCGCGAGACCCAACCCTTCGCATGCGGGCAGTATCGGATCGGTGACTATTGCCTGGCCTGCGCCGGCCAGCGCTGTCACGCGTGCGGCGGTGTTAACCGCATGCCCGAAGAAATCGTTGTCACGTTCGACGGCGCTCCCGTGATGGATTCCGACTCGGAGCACGAGGAAGCCGTCTTCGGCAGCGGCGCGATCGGCCAGCGCCACGATCGTCGCCATCATCTGTTCAGGACCAGGGGCGCGCAGCATCACCGCGTCCCCCATGCTTTTCACCAGGCTGACATGAACGGTGAGCGAGTCTCGCGCGAGGTCTACCAGCCGCCCGGCGAGAAGGGCGGCTTCCTCGTCGCCGCACATCTCAGTCAAGGCCGTAAAGCCGGACAGATCGACGAAAGCGAACGTTGCGTCCGCTGCAGCGGCCTCACCCATGGTTGGCCATTCTCACTCACGTCGCCCGTCGTTACAGTCGATCTGTGCGCTTCAGGCCTACCGCGGCGGCGGCCATCACCGTGCACCACCGTTGACGAGCGGCTTGGTGGCGACACCGAGCAGATAATCGCCCCGAATGCGGGTGACAGAGCCGAGGATGAGCAGGCCGTGCCGGCGGAGTTCGTCAACAAACTGTTCAGCGGTGAAGCGGTCGTCGGTGGGATGGTCGAACAGTCGCCGGTAGGTCGGGCGGTCGAGGGCGTGTTTGGTGACCTCTTCGAAGTAGAACCGTCCACCGGGGGCGAGCACCCGCGCGGCTTCTGCCACCGCGGTACGCCACTGCGGAATGTGGTGGATGATGCCGAAGTCGAACACCGCGTCGTAGCTGTCGTCGTCAGCGTCGAGCGCGGCCCGCAGGTCCGTGGCACTGCCACGGACCAAGGTGACCCGATTTCCGCAGGGTGCCAGCCGCTTACGGGCGCGATCGATCATCGTCGGATCCAGATCGAGGGCATCGATCCGGTCGGCGCCGAAGCGTTGTAGCACCAGCTGTGAGCCGTAGCCCGGTCCACAGCCAATCTCGAGGGCTGTACTGCCCGGCGGGATACGGCCCCCTAAGCGCAGCAGTACCGGCACTTCGTAGAAACGTTGCAGCCACCGCCGGGGCGGCGAATTGATCAGGGCAGTCTCGACCCGATTCATCAACACCTCAGAACCCTTTCCCTTCACGGCAGCCATCGCTCTATAAGGGTGCGACATCGCCAGCTAATAATCTACATACGACGCTATCATCGGTGTTTGACGATGAAAAGGGTGTGCGACGATCGGTCTTGTCCGGCACGCCGTCATCGGAGGTGATTCTGTCGTTCAGCTTGCGGATCGACCGAACCAGCGGTGTCGTCGGGTGACGGCGAATTCGGCTTTCTCGTCGGCCAGGTCGGTGGAGGGCCCGATGAAGGGGGCGGTGGGTTTGGACCCGGAGAGGAAGTCGGCGTCGACCTTACCGACCCGTCCATCGCCGAACTCGATGTAGCAGACCCCGCGCCCGGAATACTTGGCGGTAAATGGTGTCCCGTGCAGCTGTGCGGCGATGTGGGCGGCAACGGTGCCGGCAGCGTCTTCGGCGTAAACCCCGGCGCGGGGTACGGGTGCGTCGGCGCAGTCGCCGATGGCATACACACCAGCATGTTTGGTGGCGAGCGTGGCGGGGTCGACGGCGATCCATCCGTCGTTGCCTCCAGCAGTCAGCCCGGAGGCGTCGATCACGTCGGGGACGCGGTGTTTGGGGATGCCGATGAACAAGTCGTAGGGCTCGGTGTCGGTGTCGGTGTGGGCTAGGTGTTGGTTCGGGTCCAGTGAATGGATCTTGGTCTCAGGCCGGTAGATGATGCAACGTTCGGCCATGGCGGTGATCAGCGCTTCGGATGTTTCCGGGGAGACCGGGATCGGAGAGGGCATGGGGCTGATCACCTTGATGGTGACGGCGTCGCGGATGCCCCGCTCGACCAAGTGGGCATGTAGCAGCAGGACTGCCTCGTAGGGTGCTGGCGGGCACTTGAAGGGGACGCTGAGGACGCCCAGCACGATGGTGCCGCTGGTGAATTCAGCGAGGCGGTCGCGCAGTCGAGCGGCGCCATCCACCGTGTAGAAGTCGTAGCCGTCCTCGGTGAAGCCAGGGGTGGCTTCGGGCTCGTAGTCGGCGCCCAGGGCGATGACGAGGAAGTCGGGCTGATAGTCGGATTGGTCGGTGACGACGCGACGGGTGGCCGGGTCGATGGAGGTGATGCGTTCCTGGCGGAACTCCACGCCGGGCCTGGTCAGCTCGGCATACGGAATGCGGACATCCTCGGGGGTGCGATTCGTGAACAACACGTCGAGCTTGGAAAAGCCGAAGGTAAACCCGTCGTTGTGGTCGATCAGGATGACGTGCAGGTCGGCGAGGGTGTCGGAGAGTTGGGCGGCTAATTCCAGGCCGCCAAATCCGGCACCCAGGATCAGTACGGTCTTCTTCATTGGAGCGTCCCTCTTTCGTTGTAGTCGGACAATTGTTGATTCAGTCGGGGTCGGTACCGCACCCGAATGGGGTGGGCGCTGACGAGTGGTCAAATCTCGATGGGCCGGATTGACGTCACCCCCATTGCGTCATCCCGCCCACACCTTGGTCGACACAGCGTTTCGGGCCGAAGAATCCCAGGCTTCGCGCGCCGTGAACCGGCTTCCCGACCTGCAGACGACGTAACGCAGTGTCCGGGATGTCGACGAGACGCGCGGCCAGCACCTTTGATAGGCAGCGCGCCAAGGAAATGATGCACTGGTATTCCTAGGGCTTCGCGGGCATCCGCCACCCGACTGGCCGGCCGCGCCCCGCCTGGCAGCCAACTCGTCGACGGTGACTTCACAGGTTCATTCACCCTTCCTGTATACCCCCGCCGGTATACCCTGTCGATGGGTGGCGAAGTCACGGTCCGCCCTGATTTATTGAAATGCAAGGGCGGCCCGACCCTGCCTCTCCGACCACGGCGCGCCCCGTTTGCACCGAGCGCCACGACTGGCGTCGCAACGATCGGGTAGATACCCGGTGGGGTATACGATGGAACTACTGTTACGGAAGGGGTTTGGCGATGGTCGGCGATCAGGACAGCATCGTAGTGGTGCTCAATCGGTTGCGTCGTGCGCATGGTCAACTCGCGGGCGTGATCGCGATGATCGAGCAGGGCCGCGACTGCAAGGACGTGGTAACCCAGCTTGCCGCGGTGTCGCGCGCGCTGGACAAGGCCGGTTTCAAGATCGTGGCCACGGGTTTGCGAGAGTGCCTGGCCGGGCAGGTCGAAGGTGGGGCAGCGCCGATGACCGAGGCCGAGTTGGAGAAGCTGTTCTTGGCGTTGGCATGAAGGATGCGTGCAGTGCCTGGTATCGGCGTCGGAGACCGTGATGACTGACCTGCGGTGTGCTGCGTGAGAGCGTGCGTCCGGGCGTCGAAGCGGTGTCGCCGGTGACTGTGGTCATCACCTTGGTGCTGGGTGCGGTGATCGGGGTGCTGTTGGGGTTGCTCGGCGGCGGCGGGTCGATCCTGGCGGTCCCGGCGCTGGTCTATGCGCTCGGCCTCGGGGTCGAGCAGGCGATCCCCATGTCGCTCATCGTGGTGGCGGTGGCCTCGGCGGTGGGGGTGTTGCCCAGGTTGCGCGCTGGACAGGTGCAGTGGCGCCTGGCCGCTGTCTTCGCGGTGGCCGGCATACCGGCCGCCCTGCTCGGCAGCGCCATCGGCGAGCGCCTGCCTCAGCGGGTTCTGATGATCGGCTTCGCGATCCTCATGATCGGCGCCGGCCTGCGAATGTTGACCGATTCCACCGACGCCGGCACTGCCTGCACCGTCGGCGATGGCGGCATCAACTGGCGTCGCTGCGCACCGCGGTCCATTCCGGCGGGCTTCGCGGTCGGCCTGCTGACCGGGCTGTTCGGTGTGGGCGGTGGATTCGTCATCATTCCCGCCCTGGTGCTGTTGCTCGGTGTGCAGATGTCCGTCGCGATCGGCACCTCGCTGCTGATCATCGTCGCCAATTCCGCGGCCGGGGCGCTCTTTCACCTCGATGGGGCAAGCATCGACTGGTCCATTACAGCGGCGTTCGTTGCGACTGCGATCGGCGGCTCACTGGTCGCCGGGCACTATGGCGCCAGACTCGACACCGGCCGGTTGCAACACTGGTTCGCTTACCTGGTCTTCGCCGTGGCGGCATATGTCCTGCTGGACACGCTCGTCCTGACCTAACTGATCCCACCTTCATCAGCTGCCCCGTCCAAGAGGCTTCGATCCATACTGGCGGGGGTGAACATACTTTCAGCAATCCAGAAACCAGAAGGGAGTCTTTTCGTGGACGTCACGATTATCGACACCTCCAGTCTCGGCGACCGTAGTTACTTGGTCAGCAGCGGTTCGACGGGGGTCGTGATCGATCCGCAGCGTGACATCGACCGAGTGCTGGGCCTGGCCCAGCGGCGTGGGGTGCAAATCACCCACGTGCTGGAAACCCACATCCACAACGACTACGTCACCGGCGGATTGGAACTCGCCCGCACGGTGAGCGCCGAGTACGTGGTGCCCGCCGGCGACCAGGTGGACTACGAACGCCGCCCGGCGTGCGACGGGGATGTCATCGACGCCGGACCGATCCAGTTGGAGGTGATGCACACTCCCGGTCACACCCACCACCACGTCAGCTATGTGCTGCGCGACATCACCGGTGCGGTGACCGCAGTGTTCACCGGCGGATCCATGCTGCACGGCACCACCGGGCGCACCGATCTGTTGGGCGCCGAACACACGCACGAGTTGACCCGTGCCCAGTACCAGTCGGTGCACCGACTGGCAGCGGTGCTCCCCGATGCCACCTCGGTCTATCCCACCCACGGGTTCGGCAGTTTCTGCTCGGCGACCCCCGGCAGTGGTGATTCCTCGACCATCGCCGAGCAACGCCTGAGCAATCCGGCGCTCACCCAAGACGAGCAGGCCTATGTCGCGGAGCTGCTCGAGGGACTGTCGGCCTATCCCGCGTACTACGCCCACATGGGAGTGATTAACCAGGCTGGACCAGCTCCGGTGGACCTCTCGTTACCCGAACCGGTCGATCCCGAGGAGGTGCGGCGACGCATCGACGCTGGCCAGTGGGTAGTCGATCTGCGGAATCGCACCGCCTTCGCCGCAGGGCATCTCAGCGGCACGCTCGGGTTCGAACTGTCTGGCAGCTTCGTAACCTACCTGGGCTGGCTTCACCGGTGGGGCGAACCACTGACCCTGATCGGGGAAACACTCGATCAGATCGCTGAGGCCCGCCGCGAACTGGTCCGCATAGGCGTCGACCACCTCGACGGCGCCGCCACAGGAAACATCGACGATCTACGCGCCGGATCAACACTGCGCTGCTATCGGACCGCCGGTTTCGCCGACCTCGCCGAAACCCTAGGCAGTGGCGAGGATTTCGTCGTGCTCGACGTGCGACAACGCCAAGAGCACGACACCAGCCGCATCCCCGGCGCGATCAACATCCCGCTGCACCTACTCGCCGACCGCCTTCACGAACTGCCTGACATGCCGATCTGGGTGCACTGCGGCTCCGGGTACCGAGCGTCGATCGCCGCCTCCATCATCGACCGGGAAGGGGGCGTCGTGGTGCTCGTCGATGACGAGTACAGCACCGCGGACACCCTGGGCCTCACCTCCACACGACAACCCACCGACTCAACGTGACCATGGGAGGCCAGCAGCCCCGATAAGTGCCACCTGGCTGAATTGCATCAGGCGCAAGGCCAACAGATCGCCCTCAGCGTTCCATTGATGGCGGCGGCTTCACACCTTCCGCTCAGCCCCCTGGGACCGCAGCCGGCGTAAGCGGACACTCCAGGCGCGAAGTATCGCCGGGGACCATGTATCATCGTCAAATGGCGATGAATGTGTCGGATGATTGCGCGGCTGTCGGCTCAGCAGGTGGAACCTCTTCGAATCTGAATGCTGCGGTAGCGCTGTTTCATAGTCTCTCCGATTCCGCCCGGCTGGCGATCGTGCGCCGCCTGGCCGACGGTGAGGCGCGCGTGGCTGACTTGATCGGCGAGCTGGGGTTGGCGCAGTCCACTGTCTCAGCCCATGTCGCCTGTCTGCGGGACTGCGGTCTCGTGATCGGACGCCCCGAAGGCCGGCAGATGTTCTACTCGCTGACCCGACCGGAACTCATGGATCTGCTGGCCTCAGCGGAGACGCTGCTGGCCGCGACCGGCAACACGGTGGCGTTGTGCCCCAACTACGGAACCAACGCCCACACAACGACGACGATCGATACCGAGGAGCCCCGCCGATGAGTGACGCCTGCGGATGCGGCAACGACGAGCCCCGCGACACCGACGAACGGGACGGTGAGCCCGAACGGCTCTGGCAGATCAAGGAATTGCAGTTCGCCGCCATCTCCGGAGTCTTCCTGCTGGCTTCCCTGATCGCCGGAGGAGTCGATGCCGCCGAGTCGGTCGTGCTCACTCTGGAAGCGATCGGGCTGCTGGCCGGTGCCTACACCTTCGTGCCGTCTACCCTCAGACGGCTGGCCAAAGGCAAGATCGGCGTCGGCACGCTGATGACGATCGCCGCCGTCGGCGCGGTGATCCTCGGGGAAGTCGGCGAGGCCGCGATGCTGGCCTTCTTGTTCTCGATCAGCGAAGGGCTGGAAGAATATTCGTTGACCCGCACCCGCCGCGGGCTGCGCGCCCTGTTGTCACTGGTGCCCGACGAGGCGACCGTTCTACGCGATGGCGGCGAAAAGACCGTTGCGCCTGCGGAATTGCGGATCGGTGACCGTATGGTGGTCAAGCCCGGTGAGCGTCTCGCCACCGACGGCATCATCCGTCATGGCCGCACCGCGCTCGATGTTTCGGCCATTACCGGTGAGTCGGTTCCCGTGGAGGCCGGTCCCGGAGACGAGGTGTTCGCCGGGTCGATCAATGGCACCGGTGTGCTTGAGGTCGAGGTCACCACCACGGCCGAGGACAACTCGCTGGCCCGCATCGTGCGCATCGTGGAGGCCGAGCAATCCCGCAAGGGTTCCTCGCAGCGCCTGGCCGATCGCATCGCCAAACCACTGGTGCCCGGAATCATGATCGCCGCGGCGTCGATCGCGGTAATCGGCAGCGTGTTCGGCGACCCGGCCACGTGGATCGAACGCGCCTTGGTGGTGCTGGTCGCCGCGTCACCGTGCGCACTGGCGATTTCTGTGCCAGTCACGGTCGTCGCCGCCATTGGCGCCGCCAGCAAGCTGGGATCACTGGTCAAGGGCGGCGCCGCACTTGAAGGGCTCGGCAGAATCCGCGGGGTTGCCTTGGACAAGACCGGCACACTGACCGCCAATCGGCCCGCCGTCATCGAAGTCGTCACAATCAACGGATCGACCTCGGAACAGGTGCTGGACCTGGCCGCAGCGTTGGAGTCGCGCAGCGAGCATCCCCTCGCCGCTGCGATCCTGGCCGCCGTTAAAGAGGTCACCCCAGCCACTGACGTCGAAGCCGTCACCGGAGCCGGACTCACCGGACATCGCGATGGGCACGCCATCCGGCTGGGCCGCCCCGGCTGGCTCGACCCAGGCCCACTGGCCGGTGACGTCACCCGGATGCAGCAGGCCGGTGCCACCGCCGTCCTCGTCGAAGTTGCCGGTCAGGTGGTGGGCGCCGTTGCCGTGCGCGACGAGCTGCGCCCCGAAGCCGCCGAAGTCATCGCCCAACTGCGCCGCGACGGCTACCACGTGGCCATGCTCACCGGCGACAACCACACCACCGCAGCGAGTTTGGCCCGCGATGTCGGTATCGAGGACGTGCACGCCGAGCTGCGCCCCGAGGACAAGGCCCGACTGATCGAACAGCTTCGCAGCCAGCGTCCCACAGCGATGGTCGGCGACGGGGTCAACGACGCTCCCGCGCTGGCCACCGCCGACATCGGCATCGCCATGGGAGCGATGGGCACCGACGTTGCCATCGAAACAGCCGACGTGGCGTTGATGGGCGAAGACCTGCGCCACCTTCCTCAAGCGTTCCGGCACGCCCGCCGTGCGCGGCGAATCATGTTGCAGAACCTCGGTCTATCCCTCGGGCTGATCATCGTGCTGATGCCGCTGGCGCTGTTCGGCATCCTCGGACTGGCCGCCGTCGTGCTCGTCCACGAACTCGCCGAGATCATCGTCATTGCCAACGGGGTGCGCGCTGGGCGTACCAAACCGCTGGCCGATGCGGCACTGCACGAGGTGGCGCGACCGATACGCGCGGCCGTCGTGGGTGCGCCGTCGTGACCACCGACCACACCGACACCGACACCCGAGTGAGACGGGGGCGGATCGCCCTTGCCGCCACGGTGGTCACCGTGGCGGCACTTGACCTGGGCTTGAAGGCGTGGGCCGGTCGCGCACTGACCGGCGGCAACTCAACAGATCTCGGGCTGCTAGATCTGCGGCTGGCGTTCAACCCCGGTGTGGCATTCAGTCTCGGGGACACCCTGCCGCCAGCGGCCCTGCTCGGCGTCACCGGCCTGATCGTGGCCGGTTTGGCAGTGTTCGCGGTACGCCTCACGCGCACCGCGGCGCTGCCCGTCGTGCTGGCACTTGCGGCGATGCTGGGTGGGGCGGTGGCCAACGTGATCGACCGCGCCGCTGATGGGCAGGTCACCGACTACCTACACACTGGCTGGTTTCCCACCTTCAACCTCGCTGACGTCTTCGTCGTCACCGGGGCAGCCGCCCTCGTTGTGGCTAGTTGGCGGGCAAGCGATACCGCAGACTCGGAGGTAAACGGATGATCTTGTCCTCAGTGCTGCCCGCAATCGGCCTGTTCATCGTCACCAACATCGACGACATCATCGTGCTCTCACTGTTTTTCGCCCGCGGCGCAGGACAACGCGGAACCACGGCCCGGATCACCGCAGGCCAATACCTGGGATTCGCCGGGATTCTGGGTGCGGCTGTGCTCGTGACGCTGGGTGCCGGAGCGTTCCTTCCCCCAGAAGTGATCCCGTACTTCGGACTCATCCCCCTCGCCCTGGGACTGTGGGCGGCGTGGCAAACCTGGCGCGGCAACGATGATGATGATGACGACGACGGCAAAGTCGCTGGCAAGAACGTCGGCGTGTTAACCGTCGCAGCAGTCACCTTCGCCAACGGCGGCGACAACATCGGCGTCTACGTTCCGGTGTTCTTGAGCGTGGGACCGGCGGCCGTGGTGGCTTACTGTGCCGTGTTCCTCGTGCTCGTCTCGGTGCTGGTCGTCGCCGCCAGATTCGTCGCCACCCGCCGGCCGATCGCAGAAGTCCTCGAACGCTGGGAACACGTCCTCTTCCCGATCGTCCTGATAGGCCTGGGCATCGTGATCCTCGTCAGCGGTCTCGCCTTCGAGAACTAGGCAGCCACGAACACCAGCGGTGCACTCCGGCGCCAACATGAACCATCGAGAGGACTCCTCGTGACTAGCCTTAGGCAAATCGTCGCCGTCGTGGCAGCCCTTATCGTCGCAGCCACGGTTGCCGGCTGCACCACCGGCGAGGGCGCCGTCGCCCAAGGCGGCACCTTTGACTTCGTATCGCCCGGCGGACAGACCGCGATCTTCTATGACCCTCCCTCCACACGAGGCACGATCGGGGATCTAACCGGACCCGATCTGTTTACCGACGCACCGATCCGGTTGTCGGATTTCACCGGGAAAGTGGTCCTCATCAATGTGTGGGGCTCCTGGTGTGCGCCATGCCGCACCGAAACTCCAGAACTGGAAACGGTTTACGCCGAATACCGTGACCGCGGCGTGCAGTTCCTGGGTATCGACGTCCGCGACAACCGCGACACCGCACGCGATTTCGTCACCGACCGCGACGTTCAATATCCCTCCATCTTCGACCCATCGCTGCGCAGCCTCATCACGCTGGGACGCACCTATCCAACCAGCGTCGTACCCACCACCATGGTCCTCGACCGCCAGCACAGAGTTGCAGCGGTGTATCTCATGGCACTACTGGCCGAAGACCTACGGCCGCTACTGGACCGGCTGACCACCGAGCCCTGACATATTGCATAGTGGCGAACCGGCCGCAGTACCCGCAGCACTCGCATCGTGGGGGTATCTGACCACGCCGCTAGGGATGCCTGACACGTTCGGCCAGCACCGCGCGGAAGCGCGGACAACTGGCGAGGTCGCCGTGTTCACAGCCGAGCGCGGTGTCGATAAGGGCGAGTGCGGCTTGGGCTTCGACGACGCGCTGGCTCAGCGCGTCGTACTGGTGTTGCAAGACCCTGTTGCGCTCGGCTGGGGTGGCTGCGGTCAACATCGCACGAATACTGTCAAGACTCATCCCGGCCGCCTTCGCCTGCACAATCGCGGCCACTCGATAGCGATCCGCAAGGCCGTACATTCGGTGACCCGTCGAGGTGCGGCGCGGAACCACCAACCCCATCTATTCCCAGTGACGCAGCACATGGGTAGCCAGCCCGAAATGTTCGGCCAACTCGCCGATCGAAATTTCTCGGCCCTCACCGCTTGACTTCATGTCGACATTAACGCGCACGCTGGCGGCCGTGTCTACAACCCTTCCCTTCTGCGGCCGCGGCACCGGCGTGGTCCGCGAGAACATCAACTTCGAATCCGGCGGCCAACGATGCGAGGGGTGGCTGTACCGGCCAACGAGTCCCCCACCGCATCCCTGCGTGGTGCTAGCCCATGGCATCGGCGGTATCCGAAGCGCGGCCTTGCCCGATTTCGCGATCCGCTTCGCCGCCGTCGGCATAGCCGCCCTCACCTTCGATTACCGCCACCTGGGCACCAGCGCCGGTGAACCCCGCGGCCTGATCGACATCAGGCGACAGCGCGCCGATGACCGCGCAGCCATCTCTCTCGTCCGCCGCTTCAGCGGCATCGATCATGACCGAATCGCCCTGTGGGGCACTTCTTTTGGCGGTGGACATGTACTTGCCACCGCCGGCCGCGACCACGACATCGCCGCGGCGATCATACAAAATCCGTTCGTCGACGGGCGCGCCGCAGCCGCCGCGGCAATCCGCTACGCCCGCCGACGGCATGGCTATCGGATGGCATGGCGAGGGATCCGCGACAACTTGCGTGCACGATGCGGCCGCGAACCCCTACGGATCGAGCTGGCCGGAGCACCCGGCTCAATGTCGATGTTGACCACACCCGATGCCGCCGCCGGATTTGCGTCGATCATGCCCGCCGACCCGGTCGGCTGGGAGCCCACGATCCCCGCCCGGATCGTGCTGCAGATGCGCGCCGACCGGCCGGCGCGCCGGGCCAATCTGGTGTCATGCCCGCTTCTGGTGTCCGTCTGCGACGGCGACGCCATTGCACCGCCCCAACCCGCGATCGAAGTGGCCAAGCACGCGCCGCGCGGAGAGCTACAACGCTACCCCATCGGGCATTTCGACCTATTCAATGAACCTTGGATAGATCGCGTCGTCAACGATCAGATCGCATTCTTGCGCCGCACCCTTCTACAACCCCATACCGAACAGAGGTGACCAGCATTGACATCGACGATGCTCGCCCCTACGCCCCGACTACCTCGGGTACCCCTTAGTGTCGCCGGTCGAGCACCCGATGCAGCCATCCCAACACTTGTCCTGTTGGGCTAAGCAAGCTGAATCGGGCTCGGGACGATGCGCAGGTAAGCCCGGGGTGCTTGCCACCCGTTCGGATAGATCTGGCGGGCTTCCTCGTCGCTGACCGAATTGGAGATGATCACATCGTCGCCTTGGCGCCACTGCGCCGGAGTGGCGACCTTGTGGGTGGCGGTCAACTGCAGCGCGTCGATCACGCGCAGCACCTCATCGAAGTTGCGTCCGATGGTCATCGGGTAGATCAGCACCAGTGCGATGGTCTTGTCGGGGGAAATCACAAAGACGTTGCGCAGCGTCGCATTCTGCGCGGGAGTTCGGTCAGTGGGGTCCCCGGCGGCGTCGGCGGGCAGCATCCCGTAGGCCTTGGACACCGCGAAATCGGTGTCGGCGATCATCGGATAATTGGGCGCGACGCCCTGGGTATCGGCGATGTCTTGTGACCAGCTGGCGTGGTTGTCGAGCGGATCGACCGACAGCCCGATGATCTTGACGTCGCGCCGGTCGAATTCGGTTTTGATCTTGGCCATGTAACCCAGTTCGGTGGTACACACCGGGGTGAAATCGCGGGGATGGGAGAACAGCACCGCCCAGCCATCGCCGATCCAGTCGTGAAACCGAAGCCGACCTTCGGTGGTATCGGCCTCGAAATCCGGGGCGGTGTCGCCGATCGTCAGAGTCATCGCAAACCTCTAATCTCAGGGAGAGGCACGTCCCCCTCCTTCTACTGTCTACGTACCTGAACAGTAGAAAGTTATTTCCATCTGCGCCACTACGGCTGGTACAGGCGATAGTGGAAGTAAACGAGGGTGACGATGCGGTCCGGCCGGTCGATGGTGGGGCGGCGATGGAGGCGCGGTAGACCGACGCGCAGCGCATGCGCACGTCGCGCCGGGGACGTGGCCAGCCAAGACTGCGGGCGGCGGGGCCAAAGGCACCGGGACCACGGTGCCGAGTTGTCGCCCATGGGCTGTCGTGGCGACAGGACAGGCACCGACACACCTCCCCCGGCTTGGATGACGCGCTGCCGTATTGTGCATGGCCGTTGAGTCACCAACGATTTCGGCGCAGACGGTCTACGGCTGAAGCCGCATCTGCGCATTACACGCCCGTCAAACGAGGGGTTGCGTGAGCGTCTCGAAACCGTTCCCAGCTATGGTACTAACCTCTGTAGTAGATACGTAGGTGATGACATGATGCAGATGGGCGTGGGCGGACCCAGTAGCTGGAGTGCAGAAGCGGTCGCAATGCGCAGCCGCCGATGAACGGATTCACCGAGATCGCCATGTCAGGGCACGTGCTGCTGGCGGTGCTGGTATCGGCATTGGCCGGATTGGTGTCTTTTGCCTCGCCCTGCGTGATTCCCCTGGTGCCGGGATACCTGTCCTACCTTGCAGCGGTCGTCGGGGTCGACGAGCAAAGCCAATCGACATCGCGAAGTGCGCGGCTGCGAGTAACTGCGGCCGCTGGATTGTTCATCGCCGGCTTCACAGCGGTGTTCCTGATGGGCACCATCGCGATCCTGGGTCTAACGGCGACGGTGATCACCAATCAGGTGTTGCTGCAGCGTATCGGCGGCGCCGTCACCATCCTGATGGGCCTGGTCTTCATGGGCTTCGTGCCCGCGCTGCAACGCCAGGCCCGGTTCACCCCGAAGTCGATGTCGACCATCGCGGGTGCGCCGCTGCTGGGCGGGGTGTTCGGCCTGGGCTGGACCCCGTGTCTGGGGCCCACACTCACTGGCGTGATTGCGATGTCCTCGGCCACAAATGGATCGGCCATCGCCCGCGGGGTAGTCCTCGTCGTGGCCTACTGTCTAGGTCTGGGCATTCCCTTTGTCCTGTTGGCGTTGGGATCTGCACGCGCGGTGCACGCGATGGGGTGGCTTCGTCGAAATACCAGGGAAATCCAGATCTTCGGCGGTGTACTGCTGGTCGCCGTGGGACTAGCGCTGGTGAGCGGGCTGTGGAACGAATTCATCTCTTGGGTCCGTGACACCTTCGTCACCAACACCACGCTGCCGATATGACACCAACTTTGCCCTGAGAGTCAGGCGGCTGGGCTGGCTCGCACCGACAACGCCAGATGGAGTGAGGAATTCGACCGATTGGGTCGCGCGATTACCTCACGCGCCCGGAAAGCAACGGTGCAACGCAGCAAACACTCACGTTGCGCGTGGAGGGCGACGTTGAAGGCGGTCGCGGGCGATATCACAGCCGTTTGAGTCGTTGGGGGTGCAGACTGCCATAGTTTCGGCACCCGGCCGAAGGTACCGGCTGCGGCAGTGCCGATGGGCCTAGCCCGGATTTTTCGCGCAATGTCGCCTGTGACGGTGTGTAGATAAGCGAAA
>NZ_JAMQTI010000040.1:0-42645 GCF_032883055.1 Mycobacterium sp. 29Ha | reverse complement strand
TTTCTGATGAGGCAACGAATCACCGTTTCGCGCGCATTTCTGATGAGTCAACGCGATCGAAGGACGTCGACTTTTCGCAGGTATTTTCGGGGACCAACCCATGACCGCGCACGCCCTACGGTGCGGAACAGAATCCGGCTTACAGGCCAACTCATCCTCTTTCCATGGGACCTCACAGCCAGCATCTGTATACAAGAACTCAAGATCGTAGACAGGACACCGCGATGGCATCCGAAAGTTCCGCAGCACGCATCGCCGCACAGCTCAGGGCCGAGATCCTGCACGGGGACGTCGCGCCCGGCGCCAAGCTCGCCCAGGTCGGCCTCGCCGAACGGTTCGGCGTCAGCCGGATCCCGGTGCGCGACGCGTTGGCGCTGCTCGCCAGCGAAGGCCTGGTGCAGCCGCTGTCCAACGCCACCGCGATCGTCACCCGCATGTCGATCGAGGAACTGCAGGAGCTGTACGACCTGCGGCTGTCGATCGAGCCGAAGACCACCGCCATCGCCGTCCCACACGTCGGCCGCGCCGACATCATCTACATGCGAAGGCAGCTGGCGATCATGTCAGAGCCAACCGATGCGCGCACCTGGCTCGCGGCCAACACCGAATTCCACGCCGCGGTCTACCGCCGGTCCAACCGCCCGCGCACGATCGAACTGATCGAGCACTTGCGGCGCTTGACCGATCGCTACGTGTACCTGCACCTCGAGGTGATCGGTCAGACCGGGCACATCGGGAGCGAGCATGCGGAGATACTGGCCGCCGTCGAACGCGGGGATGCCGCCACCACGGCGCGTCTCATCGGCGACCACCTCGCGAAGGCGCACGACCACATACTCGACTACATCGTCGACCATCCCTCGGTGCTCGACCCGCACGCGGTGCTTTCGCCGTGACCGACGGCAAGGTGATTCGACAGGCCATGGCGATGCTGTCGATTCCGCACCGCGAGCTCATCTACCGGGCGTACTACCTCGGGCGCTCCACCGCGCAGATCGCCTCCGAGTACTGCACCACCGAACCCGCCGTGCGTACCGAGCTGCACGACGCGATGCTCGAGCTGCGCCGCATTCTGCACGGAGTCCACGCAACCGTCTGAGTCACGACTCCTAGCGAACGGACTTTCTCAGCTTCTTCAGTGCGGCGCCGAGGCTCTCCTCGGCTCGACGTGCGACTTCGGCTTCAAGCTGATAGAGCACCCCGTAGGTGAAGGTGTCCTCGCCGGCGGCGTGCGCGACGGCGGCCTCCTTGCTGAGGTGATTCCGGCTGACGACGCTGTCCTGATGATCGCCGAGCAACGACTGAATGGCCTTCGCGCGGTCGGACACCTTGTCGTCACCCGTCGCCGACGCCGTATACCGAAGTCGTTTGGCGCGCTTACGAATTCGGTGCAAAGCTTCGTCCCGCTCGGCGTCGGACTCGGCGGTGTCCGCTGCCTTGGCCGCTTTACGGACCTTCTTGTACGCGGCGTCGATGGTCAGCGTTGTGGGCTCTTCGTCACCGGGCGCCGGCGGTGGCGGGGGGGTGGCCACCAACGCCTCGAGAGCATCGAGCAGCCGGAAGTACCGATCGGAGCGCATCGCGATCAGCGATCGCCGGTGCCCCGCGGAGTAGCGCTTCTTCGCGCCGTCGACCAGTCGCTCGCGCACCGGACCGCGGATCAATTCCGCGGGCAGTTCGTCGAGTGCTTTCTCGTACTTCTCGGCGAGCACCTCGGCGTCGCGCGCCACACCCAGCACGGACGCCAGCTGGCGCAGTTCGTCGAGGATCCAGGCGTCGTCGGTGATCCCGAACGCGTCCTCGGACGACTGCAACAGACTGCGGATCTTGCGTGTCGTGACCCGCATCTGGTGTACGGAGTCGTAGACATCGGCGCGAACCGCCCGATCCCACTCCAGCAACTCGTCGACATGTCCGGCCACCGCCCGGTGGATCGGATCGTCCGGCAGCTCCGACGGCTCGGACTCGGCCGTCGATTCGAGTACCCGGGCCAGCTTGGAACCGTGCCCGGCAGGTACCGCGCCGGCATCCAGGAGCCTGTTCGCGAGCCGCTCCAGCAGTTCTCGATCGCCGCCCTCGGCGAGCTCGAGCTCCCATTCGCGCCACCGTTGTTCCGCGCCGTCCAGCCCGGCAGAGGCGGTGACCTGGTCATCGCAGAACTCCGCGAGCGCCACGCCGTCACGTCCGTAGAGCATGTCGACGGTGCGCTCGGTCGAGATCCGCGCCACGGGAGCCAACGGCCGGTCCCGCACGATGGCCAACACGACGTCGCGCAGCGCCTCCGGCACGTCGTCGCCCGAGCTGTCCAGCGGCTCCCGCACCTCGGTGCGGGCGTCGGCACCTGCGGGCAACTTGAGGTGCCATCCGGCGTCGGGGCCGCCGGTGCGCCGGCGCAACGTGATGCGGTGCGCGGCCAGGTCGCGGTTGGGGGTGTCGAAGTAGACGGCGTCGAGTTGCTGCACGGGAGAACGCTTCACCGACGCGACCGCCGAGAGCCCGTCGAATGACGGGGAGACGGTGGAGTCGACGACGTCGAACTTGCGCTCGACCTCCAGATAGCTCGAAGTGGATTTGCCCATGGTGCGGGCAAGACTGCCACATTCAGGTAAACGAGGAGGCCGGGGGAGAGGTTGAGCAGTTGGACAGCGGCGATAAGGTCCAGGGGTGACCGACTACGAGACGATCAAATTCGAGCCGTCCGGTGCCATCACCCGGATCACCCTGAACCGTCCCGACGCCGCAAACGGGATGAACGACACCATGACTCGCGAGCTCGCCGATGCCGCGCGGCGCTGCGACACCGCCGCGACGAAGGTCGTCGTGCTCACCGGTTCGGGTCGCTTCTTCTGCGCCGGAGGCGATCTGAAGTCCTTTGCGCCTGCGCCCGACAGGGGCCTGCACATCAAGGGCGTCGCGAACGATCTGCATCGCGCCATCTCGAGCTTCTCGCGGATGGACGCCGTGCTCATCACCGCGGTCAACGGCACCGCCGCCGGAGCAGGCTTCTCGATCGCGGTGACGGGCGATCTCGTCCTTGCCGCGGAGTCGGCGTCGTTCACGATGGCCTACACCAAGGTGGGGCTCTCGCCGGACGGCAGCTCGTCGTACTTCCTGCCGCGGCTCATCGGCATCACCAAGACCAAGGAACTGATGCTGACCAATCGCACTCTCTCGGCTCAGGACGCCGCACAGTGGGGTCTGATCACCGAGGTGGTGCCCGACGATCAATTGGCCGCGCGTGCCGACGCGCTGGCCGAAAAAATGGCGGCCACCTGCGCCGGGTCCAACGGCTCCGTGAAGGCACTGATGCTGTCGACGTTCAGCAGCGGTCTCGAGGAGCAGATGGAATTCGAGAGCCGGCTGATCGCCGAACGTGCCAACTCCGCCGACGGCCGCGAAGGCGTCGATGCCTTCATGGCCAAGCGGAAGCCGGAGTTCTCCTAGCTCGCGAGCCTGCGCGCCGAGTGTGGACTTGTAACACGCGAATCTGTGTAGATGCGTGCGGGTAACCCACGTTCGCGGGTGAAAAATTAGAAGGAGTGCTCTTCGGCGGGGAACGTCCCGCTCGCGACCTCGTCGGCATACTGCGTTGCGGCGCGGCTCAATTCGGCACCCACATCGCCGAAGCGTTTGACGAACTTTGCGGTCTTACCGCTCGTCATGCCGGCCATGTCCTGCCACACCAGCACCTGCGCATCGCAGTTGGGTCCGGCTCCGATGCCGATGGTGGGAATGGTCAGCTTGCCGGTGATCTGAGTGGCCAGTTCAGCGGGAACCATTTCGAGCACCACGGCGATGGCCCCGGCTTCCTGCACGGCGATCGCGTCGTGGACGGTCTGCTCGGCGCCGTCGCCGCGGCCCTGGACGCGGAACCCGCCCAGGCCGTTGACGCTCTGCGGGGTGAACCCGATGTGCGCGACCACGGGGATGCCGGCCTGGGTCAGGGTCGCGATCTGATCGGCGACGCGCTCGCCACCCTCGAGTTTGACCGCACCCGCACCGGTCTCCTTCATGAACCGGGTGGCCGTGGCAAGAGCCTGCTGCGGGCCCGCCTCATAGCTGCCGAACGGCAGGTCGGCGACCACCAGTGCGTGCGACGCGCCGCGGACGACGCCGCGGACCAGCGGGATGAGCTCGTCGGGAGTCACCGGCACCGTGGTGTCGTAGCCGTACACCACGTTGGCCGCCGAATCGCCGACCAGCAGGACCGGAATGCCTGCATCGTCGAAAATGCGGGCGGTGGAGAAGTCGTAGGCCGTCAGCATGGCCCACTTGTGGCCTTCTGACTTCCATTTCTGGAGGTGAAGGGTACGGACCTTCGTCCGCGGCTTCTCCGCGGCAGCGCCATAGACAATCTGCTCAGACATCGTTGTCCCTCACGGGTTGGTCGGGTCGATCCTCGAGGCCCATCCGGGTCCCCGGGTTCGTCTGACCTGTTCAGTCTGCCACTTCGGGCGCCGAAGTTGAAAGGCGCGTTGAGTGGATTTCCTCACACCGGGCTCAGCCCGGCCTAACATCGGCGGCATGCAACGGTTAAGCGGACTCGACGCCAGTTTCCTGTATCTCGAGACCGCGCAGCAACCGCTGCATGTGTGTTCGATCCTCGAGCTGGACACGTCGACCATGCCGGGCGGGTACACCTTCGACCGTTTCCGCGACGCGTTCGACCTGAGGATCAAGGCGATGCCGCAATTCCGGGAGAAGCTCGCCGACAGCAGGTTCAACCTCGACCATCCAGTGTGGGTGGAGGACAGGGATTTTGACGTCGACCGGCACCTGCACCGCATCGGTTTGCCCGCCCCGGGCGGTCGCCGCGAATTGGCCGAGATCTGTGGGCACATCGCCTCGCTGCAACTCGACCGCAGCCGGCCGCTGTGGGAGAAGTGGGTGATCGAGAACGTCGAGGGCACCGACCCGCAGGACGGCGGGCGCATCGTCGTGATGACGAAGGTCCACCACTCCGGTGTCGACGGGGTCTCGGGGGCCAACCTGATGTCGCAGCTGTGCAGCACCGAAGCCGATGCTCCGCCGCCCGATCCGGTGGACGGTCCTGGCGATGCGAGCTCCCTCGAGATCGCGGTCTCCGGCGCGGTCAAGTACGCCACCCGGCCGCTCAAGTTGATCAATGCGCTTCCGTCGACCCTGTCGACGGTCGTGGACACCGCCCGCCGCGCCCGCGGGGGCAACGCCATGACGGCCCCGTTCGTCGCTCCCAAGACCGCCTGGAACAGCAACGTCACCGGACATCGCAACGTGGCGTTCGCGCAGCTGGACCTCGAAGACATCAAGACCGTCAAGAACCACTTCGGGGTCAAGGTCAACGACGTGGTGATGGCGCTGGTGTCCGGTGTGCTGCGCAAGTTCCTCGACGATCGCGGTGATTTGCCGGAGAACTCGTTGGTCGCCATGGTGCCGGTGTCGGTGCACGACAAGTCGGACCGGCCCGGCCGCAACCAGGTGTCGGGCATGTTCTCCAAGCTTGAGACTCAGATCGAGGACCCAGCGGAGCGACTGAAATCCATCGCCGACTCGAATTCGGTTGCCAAACAACACAGTTCGGCGATCGGGGCGACCCTGCTGCAGGACTGGACCCAGTTCGCGGCGCCCGCGGTTTTCGGTGTCGCGATGCGGGTCTACGCCGCCAGTCGGCTGAGCGGGGCCAGGCCGGTGCACAACCTCGTCGTCTCCAACGTCCCCGGCCCGCAGGTTCCGCTGTACTACCTGGGCTGCGAGGTGGACGCCATGTATCCGCTGGGGCCGATTTTCCACGGCTCCGGCCTCAACATCACGGTGATGTCGTTGGCCGGCAAACTGAACGTCGGGATCGTGTCATGCCCGGAGTTGCTGCCCGATCTGTGGGACATGGCCGACGACTTCAAGGCCGCCCTCGACGAGTTGCTCAGCGCCACGCGATAGCCGCCTAGCCAGCGCGGATGTGCGGTCATGGCAGCATGTGGTGCCATGAGCCTGAAGATCGGCGTCCAAGTGACGGCGTTGATGTTGCTGGTCGCCGGTTGCACGAACTTGGTCGAGGGCCGCGGCATGGTCGCCGTGCCCCCGCCGGGAACGCCGATCGAATGGGGGGAGTGCGAGAACTCGTCCTCCGACGGCGAACCGGCCCCCGTCGGTGCCGAGTGCGGCATGTTGTCGGTTCCCGTGAACTGGGCCGAGCCTGACGGCGAGGTCGCGCGGCTGGCGATGATCCGGTTCAAGGCGACCGGAGACAAGATCGGCTCCCTGATCGTCAACCCCGGCGGTCCTGGCGAGTCGGGTGTCGCGGCGGCGACCAGCATGGTCGGGCTGCTGCCCGACAGCGTCCGCCAACGATTCGATCTGGTCGGCTTCGACCCGCGCGGCGTGGCCGCCTCCACGCCCGCAGTGTGGTGCAACTCTGACGCCGACAACGACCGGCTCCGCGCCGACCCTCAGGTGGACTACACGCCCGAGGGTGTCGAGCACATCGAGTCCGAAACCAAGGCGTTCGTTCAGCGCTGCGTCGACAAGATGGGCGACGAATTCCTTGCCAACGTCGGAACTGCCAGTGTCGTCAAGGATCTCGACGCGATGCGGGAGGCGCTCGGCGACGAGAAGCTGAACTATCTCGGCTACTCGTATGGCACCCGCATCGGCGCGCTGTACGCGGAGGCCTATCCGGACAAGGTGCGCGCGATGATCCTCGACGGCGCCATCGACCCCAACGCCGATCCCACCGAGGCCAACATTCGCCAGGCCAAGGCATTCCAGACAGCGTTCAACGACTACGCCGCCGACTGCGCCAAGGACGCGGACTGCCCGCTGGGCACCGATCCCGCCAAGGCGGTCGACGTCTACCGCAGCATGGTCGACCCGCTGGTGGAAGACCCGTTGAAGACGCGTGATCCGCGCGGGCTGAGCTACTCCGACGCGATCGTCGGCACCATCCTGCCGCTGTACTCGCCGAATCTGTGGCGCCACCTCACCCAGGCCCTCAAGGAGATCAAGCAGGGGGAGGGCGACACGATGCTGGCGCTGTCCGATCTCTACATGGGCCGCGACGAGAACGGCCACTACAACAACTCGACCGACGTCCGCGTGGCGGTCAACTGCGTCGACAAGCCGGCGGTGACCGACCGCGCCAAGGCCGTCGAGGAGGACCGGCGGGCCCGTGAAGCGGCGCCGTTCATGAGCTATGGCGAGTTCACCGGGCACGCTCCGCTCGGCACCTGCGCGTTCTGGCCCGTCCCTCCGACGACCGAACCGCACGAGATCAAGGTCGACGGGCTACCGCCGATCCTGGTGATCTCGACGACCAACGACCCCGCCACCCCGTACGAGGCGGGCGTCGACCTGGCGCGTCAGCTGGGCGGCACGCTGGTCACCTTCGTCGGCACTCAGCACACGGTGGGCTTCCAGGGCGAGGGCTGCATCGACGACATCGCGGCGAAATACCTGGTCGATCTCACGGTCCCGCCGGAGGGCGTCCGTTGCGAGTGAACATCACCGGTGTCACGGTTTCGGATCTGCCGGAGCTGTTACCGATGATGCGCGGCTATTGCGACTTCTATCGCGTGGATCCGTCCGATGAGCGGCTGCTGGCCCTGTCGAACGCGCTGATCGACAACCCAGACGAGGGTGTGCAGCTGATCGCGCGCGTCGACGGGACACCGCTGGGGTTCGCGACGATCTACTGGACCTGGCAGACGTTGTACGCCGCACGCGTCGGCGTGCTCAACGATCTGTACGTGGAGTCGGCGGCGCGTGGCACCGGCACCGGCCGGGCGCTGATCGAGCGGGGTCTGCAGCTGTGCCGCGACCGCGGTGCCGAGAAGTTGGTGTGGGAGACGGCCCCGGACAACGCGACGGCGCAGCGGCTCTACGACGGAATCGGCGCGTCGAAGTCGACCTGGCTGAGCTACGAACTCGACGCCTGACCGTACGCACTGCTGATCGAACCCGCCCGATTTACCTGCTCTTCGCGCAAGCGCTCATCGCCGTAACACAGATTTAACAGCCGGCGCATACCCTGCGGACATGGACCGGCAGAAGGAATTCGTGCTGCGCACGCTGGAAGAACGCGATATCCGCTTCGTCCGGTTGTGGTTCACCGATGTGCTCGGATACCTCAAATCGGTCGCCATCGCACCCGCCGAACTCGAAGGCGCGTTCGAGGAGGGCATCGGCTTCGACGGTTCGGCGATCGAAGGCTTCGCCCGGGTTTCCGAGGCCGACATGGTGGCACGGCCCGATCCGTCCACCTTCCAGGTGCTGCCGTGGACGTCCAGTGCCGGCGACCACCACTCGGCTCGCATGTTCTGCGACATCACGATGCCCGACGGTTCACCCTCGTGGGCGGACTCGCGCCACGTGCTGCGCCGCCAGCTGTCCAAGGCCAGCGACCTCGGCTTCTCCTGCTACGTGCACCCCGAGATCGAGTTCTTCCTCCTCAAGCCGGGTGAGTACGACGGCAGCGTGCCCGTCCCCGCCGACAACGGCGGCTACTTCGACCAGGCCGTGCACGACGCCGCGCCGAACTTCCGCCGCCACGCCATCGACGCACTCGAGCAGATGGGCATCTCGGTCGAGTTCAGCCACCACGAGGGCGCACCGGGCCAGCAGGAGATCGACCTGCGCTACGCCGATGCGCTGTCGATGGCCGACAACGTGATGACCTTCCGCTACGTCGTCAAGGAGGTCGCGCTCGGCGACGGGGTGCGGGCCACGTTCATGCCCAAGCCGTACTCCGAACATCCCGGCTCGGCAATGCACACCCACATGAGTTTGTTCGAGGGCGAGAACAACGCCTTCCACAGCCCCGATGACGTGTTGCAGCTGTCCGATGTCGCCAAGTCGTTCATCGCGGGCATCCTCGAACACGCCAACGAGATCAGCGCCGTCACCAATCAGTGGGTGAACTCCTACAAGCGGCTCGTCCACGGCGGCGAGGCGCCGACCGCGGCGAGCTGGGGAGCGGCCAACCGCTCGGCGCTCGTGCGGGTCCCGATGTACACACCGCGCAAGGCATCGTCGCGACGCGTCGAGGTGCGCAGCCCCGACTCGGCGTGCAACCCGTATCTGACCTTCGCCGTCCTGCTCGCCGCGGGGCTGCGCGGCATCGAGAAAAACTACGTGTTGGGCCCCCAGGCCGAGGACAACGTCTGGAACCTCACCCCCGAGGAACGCCGCGCGATGGGCTACAAGGAGCTGCCGGGCAGCCTCGGTGTGGCGCTGGGCGAGATGGAGAACTCCGAACTGGTCGCAGAAGCGTTGGGGGAGCATGTGTTCGACTACTTCCTGCGCAACAAGCGCGCCGAGTGGGAGAACTACCGCAGCCACGTCACGCCGTTCGAGCTCAAGACGTACTTGTCGCTGTAGCCGTCTGTAATCCAGCCCCTGGAGCTGGTGCGCTAACGTCGAGCCGTGGCCAAACCTGCGACGCAGCGACCGAAGCTGCCCAGCGTGGGACGCCTTGGGCTGGTCGAACCCTCGGCGCCCGCCGACCTCGATCGGCTGGGTTGGAACACCGATTCCCACGTCGAGTTGTTGTGGTCGTTGTCGCGCGCACCGGATGCCGACACCGCGCTCGCCGCGATGGTCCGTTTGGTCGACGCATTGGGCGACGGCTGGAGCGAACTCAATCAGCAACTGCTGACCGACCGCGGTCTGCGCGGCCGGCTGTTCAGCGTGCTCGGGTCGTCGCTGGCGCTCGGCGACCACCTTGTCGCCCACCCCGAGAGCTGGAAGCTGTTGGCCGGACGGGTGACGTTGCCGTCGGCCGAGGAGTTGCGCGCGATCTTCGGTGATCTCGCCGAAAAGGCAACGGACACAAGGGATGCGCTGCAACCGCTGCAAAGCCTGTACCGCGACCGGCTGCTGGTGCTTTCGGGTCTGGACCTGGCTTCGACCGTGGAAAACGAAGCCGTCCTGCCGTTCACGACGGTTGGTGAGCATCTGTCCGACCTTGCCGACGCGGCGCTCGGCGCAGCGTTGGCCGTTGCGCACAAGTCGGTGGGCGGCGAGATGCCACGGCTGGCCGTCATCGCGATGGGCAAGTGCGGTGCGCGCGAGCTGAACTACGTCAGCGATGTCGACGTGATCTTCGTGGCGGAGGGCTCGGCGGACCAGCTCGCGATCGCGACCCGGGTGGCCGGCGAGATGATGCGCTTCGCGGGTGATGCGTTCTTCGAAGTGGACGCCGCGCTACGTCCGGAGGGCAAACGCGGCCAGTTGGTTCGCACGCTGGACTCGCATGTCGCCTACTACCAGCGCTGGGCCAAGACGTGGGAGTTCCAGGCGTTGATGAAGGCGCGACCCGCCGTCGGCGACGCCGAGCTCGGCAAGCAGTACATCGACGCTTTGATGCCGATGGTGTGGACGGCGTGCGAGCGGGAAGACTTCGTCACCGAGGTGCAGGCGATGCGCCGTCGCGTCATCGACAACGTGCCGGCAGGCATGCGGACCCGCGAGATCAAACTCGGCCCCGGCGGGCTGCGTGACGTCGAGTTCGCGGTCCAGCTGCTGCAGCTCGTCCACGGCCGCCACGACGAATCGCTGCACGTGGCGTCGACGGTCAACGCGCTGGCCGCGCTCGGCAACGGCGGCTACATCGGCCGCGACGACACAGCGAACCTGACCGCGTCATATGAGTTCCTGCGGCTGCTCGAACACCGACTGCAGCTCCAACGGCTCAAGCGCACGCACATCCTCCCCGAGGATGACGACGACGAGGCGCTGCGCTGGCTGGCGCGGGCCGCACACATTCGCCCCGACGGCACCCACGATGCTCTCGGCGTGCTGCGCGAAGAGCTGAAGCGGCAGAGCATGCGGGTATCGCGGCTGCACGCCAAGCTGTTCTATCAGCCGCTGCTGGAATCGGTTGGCGCCTTCGGGATTCCGGAGGGACTCAGTGCCGACGCCGCCGAGCGTCAGCTGGCCGCGCTCGGCTATGAGGGGCCGCAGAGCGCGCTGACCCATCTGAGGGCGCTGACGGGCGAGGGCGGCCGCCGCGGGCAGGTGCAGCGGGTGTTGCTGCCGACGCTGCTGGACTGGCTGTCGGATACGCCCGACCCCGACGCCGGTCTGCTGTCGTACCGGCGGATCAGCGAGGCGCTGTCCGACGCGCGGTGGTACCTGTCGACACTTCGCGACGAGGGTGCGGTGGCCAAGCGGCTGATGCAAGTGCTGGGCACCTCGGCCTATGTGCCCGAACTGCTGATGAGGGCCCCTGAGGTCATCCAGCTCTATGCTGACGGCCCCAGCGGACCCAAGCTGTGCGAAGTCGAGCCGGAAGGGGTCGGCCGAGCGCTTGTCGCCTCGGCGGGGCGCCATGCCGACCCGGTGCGGGCCATCGCCGCGGCACGCACCCTGCGCAGGCGCGAGCTGGCTCGCATCGCGTCGGCCGACCTGCTGGGCATGCTCGAGGTGACCGACGTGTGCCAGGCGCTGACGTCGGTGTGGGTGGCCGTACTGCAGGCCGCGCTGGAGGCGGTGATCCGGGACAACACGGGCGAAGACGGCGCGCCCGCGCGTATCGCCGTGATCGGGATGGGCCGTCTCGGTGGCGCCGAATTGGGCTACGGGTCGGACGCCGACGTGATGTTCGTGTGTGAACCGAACGCGGGCTTCGAGGAGTCGGTCGCGGTCAAGTGGTCGGTGTCGGTGGCGGAGAAGGTGCGCACGCTGCTCGGCACGCCGTCCGCGGATCCGCCGTTGGAGGTCGACGCCAACCTGCGACCCGAGGGCCGCAGCGGTCCGTTGGTGAGAACGCTTGCCTCCTATGAGGCCTACTACGAGAAGTACGCGCAGACGTGGGAGGTGCAGGCGCTGCTGCGCGCGCACCGGGTGGCCGGCGATCCCGATCTAGGGGAGCGCTTCCTGTTGATGATCGACAAGACGCGGTATCCCGCGGGCGGTGTCTCGCAGCAGGCGGTCCAGGAGATCCGGCGCATCAAGGCGCGCATAGATGCCGAACGACTGCCGCGCGGCGCCGACCCGAATACGCACACCAAGCTCGGCCGCGGCGGACTCGCCGACATCGAGTGGACAGTGCAGCTGATACAGCTGCGGTACGCCCACAAAGTTCCTGCGCTGCACAACACTTCGACGCTCGAGGCACTCAACGCGATCGGCGCGGCCGAGCTGATCGCCGAGGGCGATGTCGAACTGCTTCGGCAGGCCTGGCTGACCGCGACGCGGGCGCGCAATGCGCTGGTGCTGGTGCGCGGGAAGGCGACCGATCAGCTTCCGGGGCCGGGACGTCAGCTCAATGCGGTGGCGCTGGCCGCCGGCTGGAAGAGCGACGACGGCGGCGAGTTCCTCGACAACTACTTACGTGTCACGCGTAGGGCAAAAGCAGTGGTACGAAAGGTGTTCGGCGAGTGAGCATGGACTTCGGGTTCGACGTGATCAGCGATGCGGAGTACGAGCGCCAACGCGCGCTCTACGGACCGCTGACGGAATCGGTGCGCAGGCTCATCGACGCCGGTTTGCATACCGAGGTCGACGAGGACACCGTGCGCGACGCCCAGGACAAGATCGACGCGTTGACCGCGCTGCTCGAAAGCAAGAAGCGCGCCGTCACGTCGACGCTGCGGCACGAGGCCACCGGGCGGCCGCTGGCGTGGGCCAATCCCGCTGTGGGACTGCGGAATGCGATCGCGCCACCGATGATCATCCACCACGAGGACGATGGACAGTGCTGGAGCGAATTCACCCTGAGCGGCGCCTACGAGGGGCCACCGGGATGGGTGCACGGCGGCATCTGCGCCCTGGTGCTCGACCACCTGCTCGGCGAGGCGGCCAGCGAGGGGCTGACCCAGCCGAAGTTCACCGGCACGATCTCACTGCGGTATCTGCGTGGCACGCCGCTGGGGCCGTTGCGCGCGGAGGCTTTTGTAGAGCGGTCCGAGGGTGTGAAGACTTTCGCCCGAGGCTATTTGAAGGATGCCGACGGCCCGACGGTCGAGGCGGAAGGCGTGTTCATTCGCCCGGCGTGGGCGCGTGACGCCGGATGAAGATCTATGTGAGCGCTGCCTTCCTCGACACCGGCGAAGTCGTCGAGGTCGCCAAGGCCGCCGATGATCTGGGCTACGACGGTCTGGGCATCCCAGACCATGTGATCAACCTCGAGACGCTGAAGACGCCGTATCCGTATACCAAGGACGGCAAGCGGCGGTGGGAAGCCTTCACCGACTGGCCGGACCCCTGGGTGCTGATCGGCGCCCTCGCCATGGTGACGACGCGGCTGCGTTTCGTGACGACCGTCTACCTGCCCGCGATGCGTGACCCGTACTCGGCGGCGAAATCGATTGGCACGTCGGCATTGTTGGCCGGTGGACGGTTGGAACTCGGCATTGGCGTCGGCTGGTGCGAGGAAGAGTTCACCCTCATGGGGCAGCAGTTCGCCCGTCGCGGTAAGCGCACCGACGAGATGCTCGCGCTGATGAAGGAGCTCTGGAAGCCGGGCTGGACCGAGTTCGACGGCGAGTTCTACCAGACCCCGCGGCTGGAGATGGAGCCGACGCCACCGCCCATTCCGATCTACGTCGGTGGTCTCTCCGACATCGCACTGCGTCGCGCCGCGAAACACGACGGCTGGATCGGCGACCTGATCAGTACCGACCAGGCGCTGATACGTGTGGAAAAGCTACGCGAGATGCGGGCCGCGCAGGGATTGTCGATCGACGACTTCGTCGTGATCACGCCGCTGACCGATGCGTTCACCCCCGAGCACTACGACCGCGCGCAGGCGGGCGGAATCGACGGGATCATCACGATGCCGTGGATGTTCTACTCGGGGCCGCTGGCCACCCTCGACGAGAAGATCGACGGTATGCGCAAGTTCCGCAAGGACATGGCGCTGGACTAGCGGCGGCGGAATCGGCTGAGCAGTCCGCCGCGGCGGACGGGCGCACCGGTTGCATGACCTGCCGGCGCGGCGGTTCCGGTGACCACACGGTTCGGCGCCACACCTCCGCCGCGGGCGCGACGGCGGCTGTCGACGGCCCAGGCGCCGCCTCCCGTGGTGGCGAGCAGCAGGAAGCCGAAGCAGTACAGGACGGCCAGTTCACCGCCATTGGCGATCGGCCAGAACGGTTGAGTCGCATCGCCCTTGAGGATGGGCCAGTGTGCATAGAAGTACGCGAATGCCATCTCCCCAGAGGCGATGAATGCCGCGATTCGAGTGAACAGCCCGAGGGTGATCAGGATACCCAGGACCAGTTCGATTAGGCCGGCCCACCAGTACGGGAAGGAGCCCGTTTCTATCGGCGCGGGCGCAGCGATCGGCCAGTCGAACAGCTTCTGCGTGCCGTGCATCATGAACATCAGGCCGAAGACGATGCGGAAAAGGCTCAAGACGGGTGAGGAGTAGCTGGCGAGACGTGCGTCCAGATTGGTCGTCATGTGCTGCAACCCTACGTGAGGACGGACAGGATTTTCACAGCTGAATGCCCAAAGGGCCGGCGGCGCAAACGCCACCGGCCCTTCGGTCAGAGCTCCTTGTTGCGAGCCGACTAAACGTCGTAGTAAAGGGCGATCTCGTAGGGGTGAGGACGGATCTGCACGGGCATGATCTCGTTCTCCCGCTTGTAGGAGATCCAGGTCTCGATCAGGTCCTCGGTGAAAACTCCACCCTCGGTGAGGTATTCGTGATCCTCTTCGAGCTTGTCGATCACCGCGGATAGCGATGTCGGAGCCTGCGGGATGCTGGCGGCCTCGTCCGGCGGCAACTCGTAGAGGTCCTTGTCGACTGGCGCCTGTGGCTCGATCTTCTTCTTGATGCCGTCCAGGCCGGCCATCATCATCGCCGCGAACGCCAGGTACGGGTTGCCCGAGCTGTCGGGGGCGCGGAACTCGAGACGCTTGGCCTTCGGGTTGTTGCCGGTGATCGGGATACGCACCGCGGCCGACCGATTGCGCTGGCTGTACACCAGGTTGATCGGGGCTTCATAGCCTGGGACCAGACGTTTGTAGGAGTTCACCGTCGGGTTGGTGAACGCCAGCAGCGACGGCGCGTGGTGCAAGATGCCGCCGATGTAGTGGCGCGCGGTGTCCGAAAGGCCCGCGTAACCCGACTCGTCGTGGAACAGCGGCTGGCCGTCCTTCCACAGCGACTGGTGGGCGTGCATGCCGGACCCGTTGTCACCGAACAGCGGCTTGGGCATGAAGGTCACCGTCTTACCGGCGGCCCATGCGGTGTTCTTCACGATGTACTTGAACAGCAGCAGGTCGTCGGCCGCGTGCAGCAGCGTGTTGAACTTGTAGTTGATCTCGGCCTGCCCGGCGGTGCCCACCTCGTGGTGGCCGCGTTCGATCTCGAAGCCCGCGTTCTGCAGATTGGTCGTGATCTGATCGCGCAGGTCGACGTAGTGGTCGTACGGTGCGACGGGGAAATAGCCGCCCTTGGGGCGCACCTTGTAACCGCGGTTGGGGGATCCATCGGCCTCGAACGGCTCGCCGGAGTTCCACCAGCCGGCCTCGGAGTCGATCTCGTAGAACGTGCCGTTCATCTTCGAGTCGAAGCTTACGGAGTCGAAGATGTAGAACTCGGCCTCGGCGCCGAAGTAGGCGGTGTCGGCGATTCCGGTGCTGGCGAGGTAGTTCTCCGCCTTGCGGGCCACGTTGCGCGGGTCGCGCGAGTACGCCTCGCGGGTGAACGGATCGTGCACGAAGAAGTTGAGGTTCACCGTCTTGGCGGCACGGAACGGATCGATGCGCGCCGTCTCGGGGTCGGGCAACAGCATCATGTCGGATTCGTGGATCGACTGGAAGCCGCGCACCGACGAACCGTCGAAGGCCAAACCGTCCTCGAAAACGCTCTCGTCGAACGCGGACGCCGGGATCGAGAAGTGCTGGACCACGCCGGGCAGATCGCAGAACCGGATGTCGACGTATTCGACTTCCTCATCCTTGATCAGCTTGATGACGTCGTCAGCCGTCTTATCTGCCACTGAGAACTCTCCTTATATCTGGTAACCCGCGCGTTGACGCTATGGACAGGATGTTGCACCGTCATCAACCTCATGTTGCGCCGAAGTTACGCAATGCCGCAGCGCATATCCTGACAGTATGACCCGTCCCCTGGGGTCCTGGCTGTCGGGTTCGGACCCGAGCGGCGAATCAGGAGCCAACGAATACCCCGGTCAGCGCCTCGGCCTGCCTCCGTCCGGTCCCGGATCGATCGCCGGCTTCGGCAGGCGCATCGCCGCGTTGCTGATCGATTGGTTCATTGCGTACGGGCTGGTCGGTCTTCTCGTCGCGGTCGGTCTGATGAACCAGCAGACCTTCCTCTACACCCCGCTGGGATCCACCTCCATCGCCGTGGTCTGGGTCGTGCTCGGCATCATCTCCGTGCGCCTGTTCGGCTTCACTCCGGGTCAGCTGGCACTCGGCGTGCGGGTGGCCTCCATCGACAATCGGATTCACGTCGGCCTCGGCCGCGCGACCGTACGCGGGATCCTGGTGTTCTTCGTCATCCCGGCGCTGTTCACCGACAGCGATCTGCGCGGCTACCAGGACCGCTTCACGGGCACGGCGGTCGTCAAGCGCTGATGCCTCAGACCTGGTGACGGATCTCGCCGTTCATCATGGTCATCGTGACCCGGGCCTGGTGAATGTCGTGCGGATCGACCTCGAGGATGTTCTTGTCGAGAACGATCATGTCGGCGAGCTTGCCGACCTCGAGCGAGCCCACCTTGTCGTCCAACCGGATCTGGTAGGCGGCACCCAGCGTGTTGGAGTGCACCGCCTCCTCGACTGACAGCCGCTGGTCGGCAGGTGGCAGCACTTCGGCGTCGGGGTCGCCGATCAATTGCCGTGTCACCCCGAGCTGTATTGAATCCAGCGGTTTGTAGGTCGAGTAGTACCCCGCCGCCGGCCAGTCGGTGCCGAACGAGATGCGGCCGCCGGTCTCCAACACGTCCCGCGCGCGGTACATCAGATCCTGGCGGGGCTTGCCGTACCGGGCCGCCATGTTCACCACGGTGTCCGGGTCGGCGGACATCCAGTTCGCGGAGAACTGGGCGACGACTCCGAGCTTGCCGAACCGCTGGTTGTCGGGGTCCTGAACATAGACCAGATGCGCGACAGTGTGTCGGCGGTCCCGGGGCGGGTTCGCCGCGATGGCCCGCTCGATGGAATCCAGCGCGACGCGTGCGGTCCGTTCACCACACGCATGGACGTGCACGTCGAATCCCGCGGCGTCGACTCCGCCGATCAGTTGATGCCACTGGTCTTCGCTGAACGGCGACGCCCCCGCGGAGTCGGGTTTGTCCGCGTACGGGTCGATCAGCCACGCCGTGTATCCGCCCTGCGTACCGTCACCGATGATCTTGACGGCGCCGACCTGGACCAGCTCGGTCGAGATCCGGTCGCGGATGTCGGTCAACTTGGCGGCCGCGTCGTCGACCGGTGGCGATTTGACGCTGTAGGACGCGACGACGCGGAACGGTAACGCGCCCCTGGACTCGGTGGCGGCATAGAGCTCGATCAACGCGCCCTGGTCGTCACCGATGGGTGGCACACCCGCGTCGAACACCGACGTGATGCCCGCCGCCGAAGCCTTCGGCAGCCACGCCTCCATGAGCTTTCCCATGGTCTCGGGGGAGATCGGCTCGATCGCGTTGACCAGACCGAGCACGGCATTGACTTCGAGGACGTAGCCGGTCGGTTCGCCGTTCTCGTCGCGGACGTAGTAGCTGAATCCGGGGATGGGGTCCTCGGATTCGCGGGTGATGCCCGCCGTCTCCAGCGCCTTGCTGTTGGCCCACAGGCTGTGCCCGTCGATGGCGAAGAAGAAGCCGGGACGGTCCGGCAGGACCTTGTCGAGGTGGGCGCGGGTCGGCCCCTCGGGGCCGAACATGTCTACGCGCCAACCGAATCCACGCACCGGGCCCTCGGGGTGGTCCTTGGCGTACTGGGCGATTGCGGCCAATGCGTCGGCTCCGGTCGGCACCTGCAGGTCGACGCCGGTGGTCAGGAATGCCCCGAGAAACGGGTGGATGTGGCCCTCCACGAACCCGGGCATGAGCAGTCGGCCCGCCAGATCGATGACCTTGGTGTCCGGTCCGGCAAGTGCCATCGCGCCCGCTTCGTCGCCGACGTAGCTGATCGCGTTGCCGGTGACGGCGACGGCCTCGGCCCATGGCGCCGCGGTCGACACGGTGTAGATCGGGCCGTTGCGGAACACGAAGTCGGCGTGATCAGGATCGCCGCCGGCCGACGTCTGCGGGGCCTCGGACCCGGGCTGGACCGTACACGCGCTGGCCGCTGTCACCGCGACCGTGACGGCGGCGGCCGTCAGCAGCGTGCGACGCGTCAGGTGTGTGCGACTAGTCCGACCGAAGGCAGCGAAGTGCGGTGCCCAATCGCACGCAGTGCACACCTGTTTCCCCCCGGACCGGTATCACTTCCTTCGGACAGTGCGTTGCACGCCGCGCATCTTGGCCTGTGCCGGCAACGGGCCCTTCGGCATCGCGGCTGGTCCGATCTTGCTGCCGAGCGCCGCCAGCCGCGACTCCAGTGAGTCCATCTGCTTGACGGTGATGTTCGCGGGCAGCTTGTTGAGGTGGCGTTCGAGCTTGGCGAGCGGAACCTCGTCCTCGCCGTTGCCGATCACGATGTCGTAGATCGGGACGTCGCCCACCAGGCGCGCGGTGCGTTTCTTCTCCTGAGCCAGCAGCGGCTTGACCCGCGACGCCGAACCCTCACCCACGAAGATCACGCCGGGACGTCCGATCACCCGGTGCACCGCGTCGAAATGACCGGTGGCCGCGACGCCGGGAGTGACCCGCCACTTGCCGCGCAGATTGTCCAGCGCCCACGCCGCCGCACCAGTCTGCCCTTCGGCCTTGCGGTACACCGACTTCTGCGCCCGGCGGCCGAAGATGATGAACGCGACGAGCGCTCCAAGCACCACGCCCAGCGGAATCATCAGGTACGTGGTGAACCCGCCGGCGAAGATTCCGAGGGCCACCGAGGCCGCCACGATCAGCACGAACGCGCCGATCATGTAGGGCAAGAGCCGCTTGTCCTCTTTGCGCTGAATCTGGAAGGCCTGCCACAGCTGGCTGCGGCGCTGCTTGGAGGCTGCCTTCCGGGCCGCCTTGGCTTCGGCCTTGGCCGCCTTGTTCGCGGCGGTGTTGCGGGGTTTTGCCATTTGTTCAGGATACGGACTGCGATGTCGCCGCCGAGGCGGCTCCGGAAGGCTTCGCGGGCCTTGCCGCGACGGCCTGTGCATAGAGGCGTCCGGCGCGGTACGACGACCGCACCAGCGGGCCGGCGAGCACACCGGCGAAGCCGAGCTCGGTGGCGAAGCCCTCGTGCTCGACGAACTCCTCGGGCTTGACCCAGCGCTCGACGGGGTGATGGCGCACCGACGGACGCAGGTACTGCGTGATGGTGACGAGGTCGCAGCCCGCCTCGTGCAGATCGGTCAATGCCGCGCGCACCTCGTCCGGTGTCTCGCCCATGCCGAGGATCAGGTTGGACTTGGTGACCAGACCGGCGGCGCGCGCCGCGGTCAGCACCGAAAGGCTGCGTTCGTAGCGGAAGCCCGGCCGGATCCGCTTGAAGATGCGGGGCACCGTTTCGACGTTGTGGGCCAACACTTCTGGCCGTGCTTGAAACACCTGAGCCAGCAGTTGCGGATCGGCGTTGAAATCGGGGATCAGCAACTCCACGCCCGTGTTCGGGTTCAGTTGCTTGATGGCGCGGACCGTCTCGGCGTACAGCCAGGCTCCGCCGTCGGGAAGGTCGTCGCGGGCCACCCCGGTGACCGTCGAATAACGCAGTCCCATCGCCTGCACGCTTTCGGCGACGCGGCGCGGCTCGTCACGGTCGAGTTCGGCGGGTTTGCCGGTGTCGATCTGGCAGAAGTCGCAACGCCGGGTGCACTGCTCGCCGCCGATGAGGAAGGTGGCCTCCCGGTCCTCCCAGCATTCGAAGATGTTGGGGCAGCCCGCCTCCTCGCAGACGGTGTGCAAGCCCTCGCGGCGAACCAGCGCCTTGAGCTCCTTGTACTCCGGGCCCATCCTGGCTCGGGTCTTGATCCACGGCGGCTTACGCTCGATCGGCGTCTCGGCGTTGCGCACCTCGAGACGCAGCAGCTTTCGGCCCTCCGGAGCGGCATGGCCGGCGACGTTGGACCCAGGAGCGGTTGTCACTGCGTCAATGCTACCGACAGGCGGCCGTCGAGGGCGGCATCGACGGCCGCGGCTACCGGCTCGATGACGTCGGCGACCCGGATCTGCCGGCCCAACTCGGCGGTCAACGAGGTGACCCCGGCATCGGAGATGCCACACGGCACGATCGCCGAGAACGCGGACAGGTCGCAATCGCAGTTCAGCGCGAACCCGTGCAGTGTCGTCGATCGCGACACCCGGATACCGACGGCGGCCACCTTGCGGGCCGGAGCGGCAGCCGATCTCGAGGAAGACCCACGCACCCACACGCCGGAGCGGCCCTCGATCCTGCAGGTCTCCAAGCCGAGGTCAGCGCACACCGTGATGAGCGACTCCTCAAGGCGCCGAACAAAATTCACCACGTCCAAAGGCTCGGCCAGTCCGATCACCGGATAGCCCACCAACTGTCCGGGACCGTGCCAGGTGATCTTGCCGCCGCGGTCGGTATCGATGACGGGAACGTCGGGCGTGCCGGGTCTTTCACTGGGCAGGGTGCGCTTGCCCGCCGTGTAGACCGACGGGTGTTCGAGCAGCAGCAGTGTGTCGGGGCCGCCTGCGACGCGTGCGTCGGCCAGCTCGCGCTGCAGCTGCCACGCCTGCCGATAGTCGACGGTGCCGAGTCGTTGCACGTCGATGGGTGTCGTCACCGACCGAATGGACACTGGCGCCATGTCTTTGACGGTACGCGTTAGCCGGCCTTCGGCGCGGTGGCGAACGCCAGCGCCTCGCCGATCGTGTTGTGGTGGAACTCGAATCCGGCGCGCTCCAGGGCGGCCGGAATGGCGCGCTGGCCTCCGAGCAGGCCTTCGTCGGCGAACTCACCGAACGCGGCCCGCAACGCGAAGCCGGGCACCATCAGCGGTGTGGGGCGATTCACTGCGCGTCCAAGGGCGGTGGTGAACTCGGCGTTGGTGACCGGCGCGGGTCCGGTCAGATTCACCGGACCCGACAACTCGTCCTTGGTGATCGCGAACAGTATCGCGCGCACCTCGTCCTCCAGGCTGATCCACGGCATGTATTGGCGTCCGTCGCCGAGTCGGGCACCCAGGCCAAGCGAGAACAGCAGTTTGAGGCGGCCGAGCACCCCGCCGGCATCCGTCAGGACCAGTCCACTGCGCAGCAGAACCACCCTGGCGCCGCTACTCTCGGCAGCCGCCACCGCGGCCTCCCAGTCCTGGCTCAATTGAGCCAGGAAGCCGTCGCCTGGGGGCGCGGTTTCGTCGACGGTGCGGCTGCCGGTATTGCCGTAGTAACCCACCGCGCTGGCGTTGACGAGCACGGGCACACCGGCTTCCGCAACCCCGGCGGACAACACCTCGGTCGGCCCGATACGGCTGTCGCGCAGGGCCTGCTTGAACGCGCCCGACCATCGTTTGTCGCCGACGTTCACACCGCACAGGTTCACCACGGCGTCGACCCCGGCCAGCGCGCCCGGGTCGAATTCGCCGGTGTCGGGGTTCCAAAACACCTCGTCGGGGTTGGACGGTGCGCGGCGCACGATGCGCAGCACCCGGCGATCGGTGGCCCGTAGGGCGTACACCAAAGCAGAACCGATGAGGCCGGACGATCCGGCAATCGCAATGACGGCGTCGGACACGACGGACGGCAGTCCTTCCCGGTCTTAGAGACCCAGATCGGCCTCGAACGCGCCGTCCTCGAGACGCCGCTTGATGGTGGTCACGAAACGTCCGGCGTCTGCACCGTCGATCAGCCGGTGGTCATACGTCAACGGCAGGTAGCAGATGGAGCGCACACCGATCGACTCGTTACCCGAATCGTCGACGATCACCCGCGGCCGCTTCACGATCGCGCCGGTGCCCAGCATCGCCGCCTGCGGCGGAACGAGGATCGGGGTGTCGAACAGCGCGCCCTGGCTGCCGATGTTGGTGATCGTGAACGTGCCGCCGGACAGTTCGTCTGGCTTGAGATTCCCCGAACGCGCGCGATCGGCGATATCGGCGATCGCGCGGGCCAACCCGGCCAGCGACAGGTCCCCGGCGTTCTTGACCACCGGCGAGAGCAAGCCCTGCTCGGTGTCCACCGCGAAACCGAGGTGCTCGGCGTCGTAGTAGGTGATCTCCTTGGACTCTTCGTTGTAGCTCGCGTTGACGTTGGGATGCGTCTTCAGCGCGTCGATCACCGCACGCGCGATGAACGGCAGGTACGTGAGGTTGACGCCTTCGCGCTCGGCGAAGTCCTTCTTCGCCCTGGCCCGCAGCGCCACCACCTTGGTCATGTCGACCTCGTGGGTTTGTGTCAACTGTGCTGTGGCTTGCAGGGATTCACGCGTCTTCTTCGCGGTGATCTGCCGGATCCGGTTGGCCTTCTGCGTCGTGCCGCGCAGATGCGCCAACGCGGGTGCCGGTGTGGCCGGCTGCTGCGGTGCGGCCGCCCGGGTCGCAGGCGTTTGTGCGGCCGGCTCGGCCGCCGGTGCCCGCTTGGCTTCGGCGGCGGCGAGGACATCCTGCTTACGGATGCGTCCGCCGACGCCGGTTCCCTTCACCGAGGCCAGGTCGACGTCGTTCTCGGCGGCCAGCTTTCGGACCAACGGCGTCACATATGGCGAGCCGTCACCAGACGGCGCCTCGGACTCGGGTTTCGCCTCCTGCTTGGGCTCCGCTTTGGGTTCTGGCTTTGGCTCGGGCGCTTGCTTGGGTTCGGGCTTTGGCTCGGGCTTGGCTTCTTGCTTGGGTTCTTCCTTGGGTTCCTGCTTGGCTTCTTGCTCGGGTTCGGGTTCGGGCTCCGGTTCGGGCTCGGGCTCCGGTTCGGGCTCAGCTGCTGCATCCGCGTCACCGATCTTGGCCAGCTCGCCGCCGACCTCGACGGTGTCGTCCTCTTCAGCGGTTATCGACACCAGCGTGCCCGCCACCGGCGACGGGATCTCGGTGTCGACCTTGTCGGTGGACACCTCGACGAGCGGCTCGTCGACCTCGACGGTGTCGCCGACCTTCTTCAGCCACCGGGTCACGGTGCCCTCGGTCACGGACTCACCGAGCTCGGGCATCTTCACCGACGTGGCCGAACCTGATGACTTGGCGGCGGGCTTGGATTCGGGCTTGGATTCCGGCTCGGGCGCTTCTTCTTCCTGCTCCTCAGCGGCGGGCTCCTCCGGCGCGGCAGGTTCTTCGGCAGGCTCGGGCTCTTCTTCGGCGGGCTTCTCGTCGGGCTCGGAGTCGGATCCGGAGTCATCATCTCCGCCTGATTCGCCCGCCTCGCCGATGACGGCCAACTCGCCGCCGACCTCGACGGTGTCGTCCTCCTGGGCCATGATCTTCTGCAGCACGCCGGCGGCGGGCGAGGGAATCTCGGTGTCGACCTTGTCGGTGGACACTTCCAACAGCGGCTCGTCCTGTTCGACCGTGTCTCCCTCTTGCTTGAGCCAGCGGGTGACAGTCCCCTCGGTGACGCTCTCACCGAGTGCGGGCATCTGAACGGAGATGGCCATGCGTTTGGGCTCCCTCGAACGGTCTGTCGCAGGTGGTCGATTTATCTGTTCCCATCCTGTCACGTCCGTACCAAGCTTTCGCCGCAGACTCGGTGAGCCGATGCTCTGGCACTATCGAAGGAGGTAGACGAAGGGAGCGCGGCCCGAGGTGGGTTTGTTCGACAGGTTCTCGCGCCGTGCGCGCAGGTCAAAGAGCGGCGGGGACGACCCGGCCGCGGATCTGAAGTACCTCCGCCAGTGGGTCGCCGACCACCACGGAGTCGAAGCATTTGTGGAACCGCGCACCACCGTCACCGACGTCACGGTCGTGCTGGTGGCTGCCGACGGTGAGTGGACGAGGAGACGTGCCGGGGGAGACGCCGGAGCGCGCAGGCTCTCCGACCGCCTCAAGATCCCGGTCTACGACGTGCAGAAGGTCGGATATCCACAACGGATGCGCGACTACGACGCTCGGCGACGGATCGAACGCAAACGTGCCGCCCGCGAGGAGCTGGAAGACCGCTGATGTGGGCCCACGCCCGAAGGGCAGGGACGCTTGCGCGAAGAAGAAACAGCACTGATACGGTACCGGCGGTCCCACTAACTCGCGGAGGTGCCATGAGAGCGACGGCGGAGGCTACTGAACGGCGCGTCGACAGCAGCGGCGGAGTTCAGATCGCGGTCTACGAAGACGGCAACCCCGACGGCCCGCCGATCGTGCTGGTGCATGGCTGGCCCGATTCGCATGTGCTGTGGGACGGCGTCGTGCCCCTGTTGGCGGACCGTTTCCGCGTCCTGCGCTACGACAACCGCGGAGTGGGGAGCTCGTCTGCGCCGAAATCGACATCCGAATACCGGATGTCTTGTTATGCCGACGATTTCGCTGCGGTGATCGGCACCCTCGCGCCCGGCGAGAAGGTGCATGTGCTGGCGCACGACTGGGGTTCTGCGGGCATGTGGGAGTACCTTGCCCGGCCCGACGCGAGCGAGCATGTCGCGTCGTTCACGACGCTGTCCGGCCCCAGCATCGATCACACGAACCGATTCGTGATGAGCAGCCTCAGGCGGCCTTACCAGCCGCGCAGGTTCGCGCAGGCGCTCGGCCAGTTGGGTCGGCTGACCTATATGGGTGCGTTTTCCGTCCCCGTGCTCGCGCCGATGGCTGTCCGCAGAGTCCTCGCCGATCGGGTCACCTGGATGCTGAAGAACCGTGACGGCATACCAGCCGACCAGGTGCACCATTCGCAGACTTACAAGACCGACGCTGTCAACAGCTTGAAGGTCTACCGCGCCAACTACTTCCGCGCATTCGTGCCCCCCAAGCGCGATCCCTATATCGACGTCCCGGTCCAGGTCATCGTGAATTCGAACGACCCGTTCATCCGGCCCTACGTCTATGCGGACACCCACAACTGGGTGCCGCGACTGTGGCGTCGCGACATCGGCGCCGGCCATTGGTCGCCGATGTCGCACCCGGCGACGGTCGCACGGTCGGTGCACCAGCTGGTCGACTTCCTCGAGGGCAAGCCGCCGAACAGAGAGCTGCGGCGCGCGCAGGTCGGCCGTTCCCGTGAACCGTTCGGTGACACGCTGGTGTCGGTCACCGGCGCAGGCAGCGGTATCGGACGTGCTACCGCCCTCGAATTCGCAAGGCTGGGCGCGGAATTGGTAGTCAGCGACATCAACGAGGCGGGCGCCAAGGAGACCGCCGCGGCGATCGTGTCTAGGGGCGGAGTGGCTCATGCGTACGCCCTCGACGTCGCCGATGCCGACGCCGTCGAGCAGTTCGCCGAGGAGGTGTGCGCGGAACACGGGGTGCCCGATGTCATCGTGAACAACGCGGGTGTCGGCCATTCGGGCATGTTTCTCGACACCCCCCGCGACGAGTACGACCGCGTGCTCAACATCAACTTCGGCGGAGTCGTCAACTGCTGCAGGTCGTTCGGTCGCAGGCTGGTCGACCGCGGCGCGGGCGGGCACGTCGTCAACGTCTCGTCGATGGCGGCGTATTCGCCGCAACAGTCGATGAACGCCTACTCCACCAGCAAGGCGGCCGTCTTCATGTTCGGCGACTGCCTGCGCGCCGAACTCGATGAGGCCGGTATCGGACTCACGACGATCTGCCCCGGCGTCATCGACACGAACATCGTCCACACCACGCGTTTCGACGTGCCCGCCAACAAGGCGGCGAAGGTCGAAGCGCGCCGCAAGCAGATCGAAAAGGCTTTTTCCGCAAGGCGTTACGGCCCGGAGAAGGTGGCCAAGGCCATTGTGTCGTCGGTGCGCAAAAACAAGGCGATCCGGCCCGTCGCGCCCGAGGCCTACATCGTCTATGGCGTTTCACGCCTGCTGCCGCAGGTGATGCGGAGCACCGCCCGCCGCAAGGTCCTCTAGCTAGCCTATTCGGTGAGTCAGCCGTTCTCGGCGATGTCTTCCAGGACGGCGAACATCGTCCGCGTCGGGACACCGGTGCCCCCCTTGCCGGTGTAGCCCCACGGCCCGCCGGTGTTGTACGCGGGCGCCGCGATGTCGATGTGCGCCCACTGCACCCCGTCGGCGACGAACTCGCGCAGATACGTTCCGGCGACGAGCATCCCGGCGTAGCGCGAACCGCTCACGTTGGCGAGGTCGGCCACCGTCGACTTGAGGTCGTCCTTGAGCTCCTCGGGCAGCGGCATCGGCCACGCGTTCTCACCAGCCTGCTGGCTGCGTGCGGCCACCCGATCGCGGAACTCCTCGCTGCCCATGACGCCCGGGGTGCGCGCGCCCAGCGCGACGGTCTGGGCGCCGGTGAGCGTCGACGTCTCGATCAGGTAGTCGGGGTTGTCCTCGCAGGCCCGCACGATCGCGTCGGCCAGGATCAGCCTGCCCTCGGCATCGGTGTTGAGCACCTCGACGGTGATGCCGCCGTACTGGGTGAGCACGTCGCCGGGCCGCTGCGCCGTCGCCGACGGCATGTTCTCGGCCATCGGCACCGTGGCGATGACGTCGATCGGCAGCTTCTGCTTGGCGGCCAGCACCACGGTGGCGATGACGGCTGCCGCGCCACCCATGTCAGAGGTCATGTGGTGCATGTTCGCGGCAGGCTTGATGGAGATGCCGCCGGTGTCGAAGGTGATGCCCTTGCCGACCAGCGCGACCGTCTTCGACTTCTTGCCCTTACCCCCGCGGTGGGTGAGCCGGACCAGCCGGGGCGGACGCGACGAGCCCTTGCCGACGCCGATGATCCCGCCGTAGCCCGCCTTGTCGAGCGCCTTATCGTCGAGCACCTCGACGTCCAGGCCCGCTGCCTTGCCCAAAGCCTCTGCGCGCTTGGCGAATTCGGCGGGGAAGAGGTGGCTGGGCGGGGTGTTCACGAAATCGCGCGCTGTCGCGACGGCGGTGGCGATATCCGTTGCCCTGGCCGCGGCCTCCTTGGTCTTGGTCTTCGTGTCGACCGTCAGCGCCGTGATGGTGCGCAGGCCGTTGTCCTTGGGAGAGGTCTTCTCGCTGCGGAAGTCGTTGAAGCGGTATGCCCCCAGGATCAGCCCCTCGATCGTGGCGCCCAGATCGATGTCCGACAGCGTGGTGACGACGTTCTCGACACCGTTCAGTGATCGCGCGGCGACGCCGGCGGCACGCCGGATCGTGTCCGCGGGCCACGCGTCGCGGTTCTTACCGAGCCCGACCGCCAGCACGCTCGCCACCGGCAGTGACGGCGCAACCACCCGGGTGACCTGGTCGGAGGCGCCTTTCGCGCCGAGGGCCTCGAGGGCCACCTCGATCTCACCGACCGCTTCGGCGTCGAGGAACGGGTTGCCGACGACCGTCGCCTTGGCGTCCTCATCGGAGCCGCTGATCACGGCGACGATCAGCACGGTGTCGTCGACCTTGCGTTTGGGCAGCGACGAACTGACGGTGACGGTGGGGACCTGAAAACCGGTGCTAGCTGGGCTCACGAGCGATAACCATATCGCTCACCGGGCGAGGTGCAGGTCGTAGGCCGCGACCGGCTCGTCGAAACCTTTGAGTGTCAACGGTTCCTGAGGAATGGCGGGCCATTCCGGCAGCTGGTCGCGGACGTCGGAGGAGGCCAGGATCTGGCCCGGGGCCGCCGCCGCGACGAGGCGGGCCGCCAGGTTCACCGGATTGCCGAAATAGTCGCCGTATATGCCCAGCACGGAGCCGTATCCGAGGCCGGCGCGCACCTTCAGGCCGGCCTCGCGGGCCCGAGGATGCTCGACGAGGTCCATCGCCACCTTGACCAGTAGCTCTGGTGTCGAGGTCACCCACATCACCTCATCCCCGATGAACTTCACCACCCGGCCACCGTCGGTGTGCACCGTGTCCGACACCGAGCCGCCGAACTCCATGAGCAGGTCGAACAGGTCGGTCGGGTCCATCACTTGCGTCAGTTGGGTGAAGCCGGTGAGATCGGCGAACCCGACGCCACACGTCACATTCGCCGACGCGTCGGTGATGACACCCTCGAAATGTGTTCTGGCACTGATGATGTGCTGTCGGAACACCGCATCGATCAACACGCCGAAGGTTTGGGTGATCTCCGTGATTTCGCGGTATGCCATCGCGGTGGTGAGTTCGTCGTTGCTGATCGCCATCAGCAGGTCGGGTTGCGCCATTCGCACCATCGTCCCGCCGGCCTCGGCGACCCGCGCCATCGCGTTGCCGAGAATCCGCAGAAAGGCGAGCGCCGGGTCGTCGCCGACCAGCTCCTTGATCGCCACCCACGTCGACAGCCCGTCGACGTCCAACTGACTCAGCGTGAGCGCGTCCGGGTCGGCGATGGTCAGTCCCAACGCAGTCCACGCGGTCGCCACCTCAGGCATCGACACGCCCAGCGCGTCGGCGGCCGTTCGCAGACTGTAGATCGGACGACCCGGCCCCTGCAGCGCGTCGCCGGCCAGGCCGAACAGCCGGCCTTGGCGCTCGGCCTCGACCATCTCGTCGGCCGAGAATCCCAGCTTGTTCAGGTAATCGATCAAAGCCGCCCGGCCGCGCGCATTGGCGATTCCTGCGGCTTCGAGCGCGTCGAAATCGACCACTACCCGAGTCTGCCAGCGTCGACGATCCCATTAGGGTGGATTTCCGTGACGAGCGAAGTCTTGCAGGGCCCCCTCGAAGAACGTCATCGCCAGCTCGGCGCCAGCTTTGCCGAGTTCGGCGGCTGGCTGATGCCGGTCTCGTACGCCGGCACCGTCACCGAGCACGCTGCCACGCGCAGCGCCGTCGGGCTTTTCGACGTGAGCCACCTGGGCAAGGCGCTGGTGCGCGGCCCGGGCGCGGCCGAGTACATCAACTCCGCCTTCACCAACGACCTGCGCCGCATCGGACCTGGCAAGGCGCAATACACGTTGTGCTGCACCGACTCCGGCGGCGTTGTCGACGATCTCATCGCGTACTACGTCTCCGACGACGAGATCTTCCTGGTGCCCAACGCGGCCAACACCGCCGCCGTCGTCGCCGCGTTGAAAGATCGCGCGCCTTCCGGGCTCACGATCACCGACGAGCACCGGTCGTATGCCGTGCTCGCGGTGCAGGGCCCCAAGTCGCCCGAGGTCCTCGGCGCGCTCGGGCTGGCCACGGACATGGACTACATGGGCTATGTCGACGCCGAATTCCGCGGTGTCCCCGTGCGGGTCTGCCGCACCGGCTACACCGGCGAGCACGGCTACGAACTGCTGCCCCCGTGGGATCGGGCCGAAGTCGTGTTCGACGCTCTCGTCGACGCGGTCGGTGCGGCCTCCGGAGAGCTGGCCGGCCTGGGCGCCCGCGACACCCTGCGCACCGAGATGGGCTATCCGCTACACGGCCACGAACTGTCGCTCGACCTGTCGCCGCTGCAGGCGCGCTGCGGCTGGGCCATCGGCTGGAAGAAGGACGCGTTCTGGGGCCGCGACGCGCTGCTGGCGGAAAAGGAAGCCGGCCCGCGACGGCTGCTGCGCGGGCTGAAAGCCGTCGGCCGCGGAGTACTGCGGCCCGACCTAACCGTGCTCGACGGCGACCGTCAGATCGGCGTCACGACATCGGGAACCTTTTCTCCGACTTTGAAAGTCGGCATCGCGCTCGCGCTCATCGACACCGACGCCGAGATCGCCGACGGGCAACACGTGTCGGTCGACGTCCGTGGCCGCGCGCTCGAATGTGAAGTGGTGTCTCCGCCATTTGTCAGCGCGAGGACGCGCTAGGCACCCGTTCGTCGAGCCGAAAACTCGGTAGTCAGCGGATATACAATCGCTGCATGACTGACGGCCCCCTCGAGTTCACGGTAGAGCGCAACGCAACTCCGGCGACCGACGAGGTACGGGCATCGATACTGGCCAATCCAGGATTCGGCCAGTTCCACACCGACCACATGGTGTCGATCGACTATGCGGAAGGCAAAGGCTGGTTCGACGCGCGGGTCGTCCCGTACGGCCCGATCGAACTCGATCCATCCGCGATCGTGTTGCATTACGCCCAGGAGATCTTCGAGGGTCTCAAGGCGTATCGGTGGGCGGACGGGTCCATCGTGTCGTTCCGGCCCGAGTCCAACGCCAGGCGGCTTAAGACCTCGGCGAAGCGGCTGGCGATTCCCGAACTGCCCGAAGAAGTGTTCATCGAATCGCTGCGCCAGCTGATCGCGGTCGACGAGCAGTGGGTGCCCGCGGCCGGCGGCGAAGAGTCGCTGTATCTGCGGCCGTACACCATCGCCACCGAACCGGGTCTCGGCGTGCGGCCGGCCAAGGAGTACCGCTATCTGGTCATCGCGTCACCGGCGGGGGCGTACTTCAAGGGCGGCATCAAACCGGTCAGCGTGTGGCTGTCGACCGAGTACGTGCGGGCCTGCCCAGGCGGCACGGGTGCGGCGAAATTCGGCGGCAACTACGCCGCATCGCTGCTGGCGCAGGCGCAGGCCGTCGAGCACGACTGCGATCAGGTCGTCTGGCTCGACGCGGCGGAACGCCGCTACGTCGAAGAGATGGGTGGAATGAACCTGTTCTTCGTGTTCGGCAGCGGCGGATCGGCGCGCCTGGTCACGCCCGAGCTGAGTGGCTCGATACTTCCCGGTGTCACGCGAGATTCGTTGCTGCAGTTGGCAAGCGATGCCGGATTCGCCGTCGAGGAACGCAAGATCGACGTCGACGAGTGGCAGAAGAAAGTGGCGGCGGGCGAGATCACCGAGGTGTTCGCGTGCGGCACCGCCGCGGTCATCACACCCGTCGCCCATGTCAAGCACGCCGACGGTGAGTTCACCATCGCCGACGGTGGTCCCGGCGAGATCACCATGGCCCTGCGCGACACCCTGACCGGAATCCAACGCGGCACCTTCGCCGACACGCACGGCTGGATGGCGCGCCTGAACTGAACGACAGGGGACCCCACCGCAGTGGGGTCCCCGTCGGTGAGAGTGGATCAGCCGAGAGCGGCCTCGTGCTCGGGGCAGTAGGTCGCCACGGCCGCGCCGACGAAGAACGCCGAGTCCTCCTGCACCAGATCGGTGGTGGTGGAGACGGAGTTGACGGCGTCGTAGAGCGAGTCGCCCTCGTCGAACATGACGCAGACGTCGTAGGCGAGGCTGACGGCCTCCTCGGTCGACGGCGGCTGGATGCCCTCGTCGGTGAGCACGCTGACGAACATGTCGTCGGTGGTGGTGGTCGCTCCTGCCATGCCCGCGCCGACGAGAGCGGCGATGCCCAGGCTGGAGGCGGCGGCGGCAGCGGCGATGGCGGCGGTGAGGTGACGGAGGGTGGGCATTGCGGTTCCTTTCGGTGGTCGAGCTTCCTGGTGGGGTAGGAAGAGACTCCGATGCCGCGCTTGACGAATTCTTGTCAGATTCTTGGAGGCGCTAGGACGGCCCGATCGCCAGCCCGACGGCGGCCACCGTTGTCGTGATCTCGACCGCCGCACCCAGCACATCGCCGGTGATACCGCCGAACCGGCGCACGCAGTGCGCGACGAGGGCGGCGCTGCAGGCCAACGCAACCAGCACGGCCACCGGACCCTGCCACGGCCGCGGGCCGGCCACTACGGCGGCCGCCGCGACCGCCACCACCCACAGCCCCGCCACCGCCGTCGGCTGGGTGCCCGCAACCATCCCGCCGAGTGAACTCCCCGCCGCGGCGGGTACCGAACGCCGGCACGCCAGCACCGCGGCGACCCGGCCCGCGGTCACCGCGACGATCACCCCCACGGGACCGCAGGCCGTGAACGCGAATGCCTGCGTCAGGAGGACGACCACCAACGCCGCGACGCCGAACGGCCCGGCCGACCCGTCGCGCATCACCGTCAAAGCCCTGGCGGGCGGGCCGTAGCAGCCGAGCCCGTCGGCGGTGTCGGAGAGCCCATCGGCGTGCAGCCCGCGGGTGGCGAGCAAAAGCACCGCGACCGCGAGCACGCCACCCAACGGATTCGCCGGGCCGAAGGCCCACTCCGACGCCCACACCGTCGCAGCGGCTGCGGCCCCCAATGCGATGCCCACCAGCGGCAGCGCGGTCAGCGCCCCCCGGCCGAACGGCGCCGTCGAACGCACCGGGAGCACGGTCCCGAATGCCAGCGCCCCGGCGACCGAACGGATCACTGCTTCGCGGGTGCCTGGGTGATGCCGGCTTCGTCGAAGGTCGCCATCGACGCCAGCGTCGCCACCGCGGCCCGCACGATCGTCAGCGCGACCGCGGCGCCGGTGCCTTCGCCGAGGCGCATCTGCAGATCGACGATCGGCTCGAGTTCCAGCTTGCGAAGCGCCTGCGCATGCGCGGGTTCGGTGGACCGGTGGCCGGCCTGCCACCACTGCCGGGCGCCGGGCGCGAGCTTGTCGGCCACCAACGCCGCGGCCGTCACCACGACACCGTCGAGCAGCACCGGCGTACGCCGGACCGCGGCCTGGGCGCAGAATCCCGCCATCGCCGCCAGGTCGGCCCCACCGCAGACCCGCAGCAGCGCAACGGGATCGCGTGCACCGCGGCTCCGAAACAATGCGTCCCTGATGGCGGCGGTCTTGCGGGCCCACCCGGCGTCGTCCACGCCGGTGCCCCGGCCGACCACCGCGACCGGTTCGGATTCGGTCAGTACGGCGATCAAAGTCGTTGCGGGCGTGGTGTTTCCGATGCCCATATCGCCGACGATGAGGATGTCCGCGCCTGCGTCGACCTCTTCGTCGGCGATCCGGCGTCCGGCATCGACTGCCGCCGCCACCTCGTCGTGGCTCAGCGCGTCCTCGACGGCGATGTTGCCGCTGCCGCGGCGCACCTTGTGTGCACCGATGGACGGCGCGAAGGGCTCGTCGGAATCGACGGCGATATCCACGACGCGCACGGTCGCGCCCGCCGCTTCGGCGAGGATGTTGATGGCGGCGCCGCCGGCGTCGAAGTTGGCGACCATCTGGGCGGTGACCTCGGCGGGAAACGCAGAGACCCCGGCCGCCGCGACGCCGTGGTCGCCGGCGAAAACCACCACCCGTGCCCGCTCGAACTGCCGGGGCGGACACGCACCCTGACATGACGCCACCCAGACCGAGAGGTCCTCGAGCCGACCCAGCGAGCCCGGCGGTTTGGTCAAGCGCTGCTGGCGGGCGCGCGCGGCGACGGCGACGTCGGGGTCGGGTGGTGAGACGGTCTCGAACTCGGTCACCCCGCGCCATCCTTGACGGTGACGGGTTGCCCGGCGATCACCAGCACCACGCGGTCGCACGCCGCGGCCAGTCGCTGATTGAGGGCGCCCAGTTCGTCGGCGAACCGCCGGCCTGACGCCGTGGCGGGTACGACCGTCAGCCCAACCTCGGGCGACACCAGGGCCAACGCAGAGTCGAACGAGTCCACCGCATCGACCAGGTCGTCGACGTCGGCCGACACGGATCCGTCAGTCCACGCGCCCGTGCGATCCATGGCCGCGGTCAGCCACGCTCCGATGTCGTCGACGACGGTCGGGGTGGGGTCTTCGCGCAACTGCGTTGCGATGTCGGCGGTTTCGACCGTGGACCAATTCGCGGGCCGGCGCCGGCGGTGTGCCTCCACCCGCGCCGACCACTCGACGTCCCCGTCCGCCGCGGGGCCGGTGGCCAGGTAGCGCACGGCCGCCGTCGCGTCGACCGATTCGGCGATCGCCGACTCCGCCCATTGCGATTTGCCCGACCGGATGCCACCGAGCACCAGGATGCGCACCAGGGTGTCAGGTTCCGTCAACTGACACGTGCGCCGCGTTCCACCTGCGGCCGGGGTGCGCGCATGCGGCGCAGCTGCGAAGCGCGGCTGGCCGCGTAAAAGCCTAATTTCCAACCGGATTCGGTGTTCTCGGGGAACCTTGCGTCCACCAACCTGTTGGCCTTGCGGCCCAGGATGAATCCGTCGATCACCATGATGAGGACCAGCACCAGCATCGCGGGGGAGACAAGCTGCTGCACCTGGACCGACGGCACCGAGAGCATCACGAAGATCAGCGCGAGCGCGGCAGGCATGAACAGGCCCAGCACGTTGCGGCGCGAGTCGACGATGTCGCGGACATACCGGCGGACCGGACCCTTGTCCCGGGGCAGCAGGTAGGCGTCGTCGCCGGCCATCATCTTCTCGCGGCGCTCAGCCATGTCGGCGCGGCGCGTGAGCTTCTCGGCCTTGCGCTCGTCCTTGCTCAGCTTGGTGCGCGCTTCCTTGCGGCGTTTGCGCGCCTCGGCGGCGGTCATCGGGGCGGGCGCCACCGGCCCGCGCTTGCGGGTGGCCTCGCTGCGCTTGGGTGTCGGACGGCCCTTGGGCGCGGTGGTCCCGGACTCCCCGGAACCTGCGGCAGTGTCCTCGAGGCCGGTTTCGGGGGTGTCTTCGGACACATCGGATTCCTGTCTGGAATCTCGTATCCGCGAGTTGTCTTTCTTTCGGCCCAGCAGGTTCACGCCTGCCAGATTAACTTCCGACCGCATCCGACGGCATACGTGCCCGGCGGGACCTGGGGACAAACTCGGGAATAGGGCCGGGACAAGGTACCGTTGAGCTAGTACGCCGCACATTTGATGAGGCTTTACAGGAGACGTAATGACTGTTCAGGGAGAGTCGGCCACCGGGACCGCCACCCATGGCGCGAAGTTGACCGATGCCGCCGCAGCCAAGGCCAAGGCGCTGCTCGACCAGGAGGGCCGCGAGGATCTGGCCCTGCGTATCGCCGTTCAGCCGGGTGGCTGCGCCGGGTTGCGCTACAACCTGTTCTTCGACGACCGGACCTTGGACGGTGACGTGACCGCCGAGTTCGGCGGCGTCGCACTGACGATCGACCGGATGAGCGCGCCCTACGTCGAGGGGGCCGTCATCGACTTCGTCGACACCATCGAGAAGCAGGGTTTCACCATCGACAACCCGAACGCCACCGGTTCTTGCGCCTGCGGCGATTCGTTCAACTGATTCAGTACTGCCCGGCCGTCCGCGGCAGATAAGAGCAGACCAGCACCTCGTCGCCCTGGGCGAGCAGTTGGGCCACGCCCTGCTGTTCGCCTTCAGCGCGTGGTTCGCCACGGCGCGAGGTGCCCGACGGCTCGACGCGCATGGTGAACAGCACCTGCGCCTGGTGGGGCGACCACATCACGATCTTGTCGATCGATGTCACCTCGGCGCGCCCGTATTGCTGCCGGAAGGCGTCGCTGGCCAGGCTGGCGAGCGCCAAGTCGGAGCGCTTCTCCTTGACCGCGTCGAACATCCCACACAACGTGTGCCTGGCGACGGTTTCGTCGTCGCCGTTGGTCATCGCATCCAGGTACTGCTGAATCGCGTTCTTGGCCGCCTCGTCGGACAACGTGCCCGAAGCCGACGAAGCCCCGTCGCCACCGCGGGTGGCAAGCACGATCCCCGTCACAGTGGCGGCGACGACGATAACCGCGATCAGCGCGCCCACGATCAGCGGCCAGCGCCGCTTTTTCGGGTACTGCACCGGCGGCGGGAGCATTCCCGGGTACGACGGCTGCGCATTCTCCGGATAGGGCTCCGCAAAGGGCTGTTGGGGAAATGGTTGCGGCCCGGTGTTCGGATACATTTGCGGGCCGGCCGGTCCAGCGCCGTATTCGGGCTGGTACGGACCCGACATATATTTGCTCCCCAGAAGTGTGCGTCGGAATTGGTCTGTCTACAGTGGCCCAACGGGCACTCGTACGCAGGTTAGCGCACGTTGGGCGGAGGCCCACTGAGTAAGGTTTATGTAGACGGCTTAATGAATGAAGGGTGTGACGTTTCGTGACCATTGCGGTAACCGGATCAATTGCGACCGACCATCTGATGCGGTTTCCCGGGAAATTCTCCGAACAACTCCTGCCCGAGCATCTGCAGAAGGTGTCGCTGAGCTTCCTGGTCGACGATCTGGTCGTCCATCGCGGTGGCGTCGCAGGAAACATGGCCTTCGCGATCGGTGTGCTGGGTGGGGACGTCGCGCTCGTCGGCGCCGTCGGACGGGACTTCGACGAGTACCGCACGTGGCTCGAGGCCGTCGGCGTGGACACCGGCAGCGTGCTCGTTTCGGATAGCGCATACACCGCGCGGTTCGTCTGCACGACCGACGACGCCATGGCGCAGATCGCATCCTTCTACCCCGGAGCCATGTCGGAGGCGCGCAACATTTCGCTGGCCGACGTCGTGAAGCGGGTCGGCACACCGGAATTGGTGATCGTCGGCGCCAACGACCCAGAGGCCATGTTCCTGCACACCGAGGAGTGCCGCAGGCTCGGTCTGGCGTTCGCAGCCGACCCGTCCCAGCAGTTGGCCCGGCTATCCGGTGAGGAGATTCGCAAGCTCATCGACGGCGCGACGTACCTGTTCACCAACGACTACGAGTGGGATCTGCTGCTGCAGAAGTCGGGTTGGAGCGAGGCGCAGGTGATGAGCCAGATCGGTATGCGCGTCACGACGTTGGGCCCCAAGGGCGTCGACCTCGTCGGCTCGAACGGCACCTTCATCCACGTCGACGTCGTCCCGGAGAAGCATCAGGCCGACCCGACCGGCATCGGCGATGCGTTCCGCGCCGGATTCCTCACCGGCCGCAGTGCCGGGCTGAGCGACGAGCGGTCAGCTCAGCTGGCCTCGCTGGTCGCCGTTCTCGTCTTCGAAGCGCCGGGGCCGCAGGAGTGGAGCTGGGACCGCGAGGAAGCGGTACAGCGGCTGAGCGACGCCTACGGAGCCGAGGCTGGCGCGGAAATCTCAGAGGCGCTTGGCGCCGACAGATAGTCGGAGGCGCTTGGCGCCGACAGATAGTCGGGTCGCTTCCTCTTACAGCTGGACGGGGTAGGTCGGCTCGCTGATCTGCGGGGTCACACTGTGCTCGACGAAGATGGCGTGCCACAGCATGAAGATCAGCACGGTCCACAGCCGTCGGCTGTGATCGCTTGTGCCGCTTCGGTGTTCGTCGAGCATCCGCGTGACCGCCGAGAGATCGACAAGCTCGCCTGCCCCTGACGTCGCGACCGTCCGATATGCCCAGTCCTGCAGCTCGCCTGCCTGCAGCCAGTGCCGGATCGGTACCGGGAAGCCGAGCTTCGGCCGGTTGAGCACGTGCGCGGGCACGATCGGTTCCAGTGCGCGGCGCAGCGCGAACTTGGTGGTGGTTCGGGTGATCTTCTGGTCCAGCGGAAGGCGCGACGCCACCGCGAAGACCTCTGGGTCCAGGAACGGCACCCGTAACTCCAGCGAGTTGGCCATCGTCATCTTGTCGGCCTTGACCAGGATGTCGCCACGCAGCCACGTGAACAGATCGATGTGCTGCATACGCGCCACCGGATCCCAGCCGTCGGATGCCGAGTACACCGGCGCGGTGACGTCCGTGTGCGTCCATTCCTGGCGGAAGCCGGGAAGGACCGCGCGCAGTTGTGCGTCCGAGAAGCTACGCGCGTTGCCGTAGTAGCGCTCCTCAAGCGTGAGCGATCCCCGGTGCAGCAGGCTTTTCCCGCGCATGCGGTCGGGCAGCGGTCGCGACGCGCGGCCGAGCGACCGTCGCACCGGTCGTGGCAGATAGTCAAATGGGCGCAGCGACAACGGTTCCCGGTAGATGGTGTAGCCACCGAACAGTTCGTCGGCGCCCTCACCGGACAGCACGACCTTGACGTGCTTACGGGCCTCGCGGGCAATGAAGAACAGCGGGACCAACGCCGGGTCGGCGACGGGTTCGTCCAGGTACCACACGATTTCGGGTAGCGCCGCGACGAACTCGGCCTGACTGACCACCTTGGTGACGTGCCGCGCGCCGATGGCTTCGGCCGAGGCAACGGCGACGTCGACCTCCGAGTAGCCCTCACGTTCGAACCCCGTCGTGAACGTGATCAGCCGCGGGTTGTGCCGCATGGCCAACGCCGCGATCGCCGTCGAGTCGATCCCGCCGGATAGGAACGCGCCCACTGTGACGTCCGCGCGCATGTGCTTGGCGACCGAGTCCTCCAGGACGGCGGTGATCTCGTCGTAGCGTGCGCGTTCGTCGCCGGACGTGAACCCGACCGCGGAGAACCGCGGCGTGAAGTACCGGGTGACCTCCGGAGGGTTACCCGGGCGCACGCGGGCATAACTGCCTGATTCGAGCCTGCGCACACCGCGGTGCAGCGTCTCGGGTTCCGGCACGTACTGCAGCACGGTGTAGTGCTGCACGGCACGTTCGTCGATACCGAGATCGATACCGACGACCCCGGCGAGATCCAGCAGACACTTCTTTTCGCTACCGAATACGGTGCCGCCCCCACCGGTCGCCATGTACAGCGGCTTGATGCCGAAAGGGTCGCGGGCACAGAATAATTCGCCCTCGACGGTGTCCCACAGCGCAAAGGCGAACATACCGCGAAGCCGGGTCAGCGCTTCGGTGCCCCAGTAGTGATAGGCGGCGACGATCGCCTCGCTGTCGCCGTCGGTGGCGAACACGGCGCCGTGCTCGGTGCGTAGTTGCTCCCGCAACTCGAGGTAGTTGTAGATCTCACCGTTGAACACCAGGACATACCGGTCCGGGGACTCCGGCGGGCCCCAGCGCAGCGGCTGGTGGCTGTGGGCGATGTCGATGATCGACAGCCGGTTGAACCCGAGCACCGTGGTGGGGTGCGCGGCGTCGTCGGACCACGTACCGGGTTCGTCAGGGCCGCGATGACGCATCAGGTGCGACGCGCCCGACACCGCGGCGACAAGGTCGCCGGATACCTCGGCGGACGGGTCGGTTACCAGGGCCAGCAGTCCGCACACCGCGCCAGTATGCCTAATGACTGACCTGTGTCGAGACCTGCGTCCGGAGGTGGTCTACGCTGCGTAGTATTCGGCTTTCTGTTCCGACTTCTAGGAGGCGCCAGCGTGACACCTCGCGGTGTGAAGGTGGTGGCGTTGTCAGTCGTCCTCGGCAGCATGACGGTGCTGCTCAGCGGGTGTGACTGGTCTACGGTTCTCGGCCTCGGCTGGCCCCGCGGCATCACCCCCGAGGCGCATCTGAACCGCGAGCTGTGGATCGGCTCCGTGATCGCCTCGCTGGTCGTCGGCGTGATCGTGTGGGGCCTGATCTTCTGGACTTCGGCGTTTCACCGGCACAAGAAGGGCGACACCGAGCTGCCGCGCCAGTTCGGCTACAACATGCCGCTGGAGCTGGTGCTGACCGTGGTGCCCTTCCTGATCATCTCGGTGCTGTTCTACTTCACCGTCGTGGTGCAGGAACGGATGCTGCAAAAGGAGCCCAATCCCGAGGTCGTCATCGACGTCACCGCCTTCCAGTGGAACTGGAAGTTCGGCTATCAGAAGGTCGACTACGCGGACGGTACCTTCAGCTACGAAGGCGCCGACCCGGAGCGCAAGGAAGCGCTCGCCTCCGGGCCTGAAGGGCTGGAGAGCCCGGAAGGCGGCGAAGCCGGTTCGCACGGCGGCGAGTTCGGCGCCATCGCGGGCAAGAACCCCGAGGACCGCACGTACCTGAACTTCAACGATGTCGAGACGCTGGGGTCGTCCACCGAGATCCCGGTTCTGGTGGTGCCGTCCGGTAAGCGCATCGAGTTCCAGATCGCATCCGCGGACGTCATTCACGGCTTCTGGGTGCCGGAGTTCCTTTTCAAGCGCGACGTGATGCCCAATCCCGAGGCGAACAACTCCGACAACATCTTCCAAATCAGCGAGATCAACCAAAACGGTGCGTTCGTCGGCCGGTGCACGGAGATGTGCGGCACCTATCACTCGATGATGAACTTCGAGCTGCGAGTGGTGTCGCCCAACGACTTCAAGGCATACCTGGAGCAGCGTGTCGACGGCAAGACCAACGCCGAGGCGCTGCAGGCGATCAACCAGGAACCCCTGGCGGTCACCACAAAGCCGTTCGACACCCGCCGCGGTGAGCAGGCACCCGAGCTAACGCAGGCCAGCAAGTAGGGGTAGGGACACCACATGCATATCGAAGCCAGGCTGTTCGAGTTCCTGACCGGATTCTTCGTCCTGTCTGCGGTTGTCTACGGCGTGCTGACGGCGATGTTCCAGTACGGCGGCGTTGAGTGGGCCGGTACCACCGCGCTGATTCTGACGGCGGGCCTGACCCTGATCACCGGTACGTTCTTCCGGTTCGTGGCCCGGCGCCTGGACACCAGGCCCGAGGACTACGAGGACGCCGAGGTCAGTGACGGCGCAGGCGAGCTGGGCTTTTTCAGCCCGCACAGCTGGTGGCCGATCTTCATTGCCCTGTCGGCGTCGATCACGGCCGTCGGGGTCGCGCTCTGGCTCCCATGGCTGATCGTGGCCGGCGTCTGCTTCGTGCTGACGACGGTCGGGGGCCTGGTGTTCGAGTACTACACCGGAGCCGAGAAGCACTGACGCTCGCCGGCTTCGCGTGGGCCCAGGCCGTCGCGAACGTCGCACCCGGACAAGGTCACAATCGGAGCACTACTTCGCCCGTTATCCGCGCTGTGAGATCCATCCGGATCGGGTGGTTGGATAATGTTGCCGAGGCACGGTCAGTCGCTTGTCGCGGACACGCGGCCGATTACGCCGCAGGTGTGAGTCGAGAAGGATAGGCGTAAATGAGCGGGCCGAACCCCCCGGATCACGAAGGGGACGATCTTCCTGGTCAGGGCAGCAGCCCCAGCGGGCCGGAGAGCAGTGAGACCGACGCCTACTCGCAGGCCTACTCGGCTCCTGAGTCCGAACAATTCACCAGCGGCCCCTACGTGCCCGCCGATTCCGGCCTGTACGACTACGACACCTACGAGCCGGGCGACCGGCTGGATCCTGCTGAGCCGCCGAGGTGGCCGTGGGTCGTCGGGGTGGTGGCCATCGTCGCCGCCATCGCGCTGGTCGTCTCCGTGTCCGTCCTGGTGACCCGGACCGACACCGACAACCTCTCGCAGCCCGAAACCTCGACGACCACACCGCCTCCGCCGCCGGTGCAGGACGAGATCACCACCACCACTCCGCCTCCGCCGCCGCCACCGCCGCCGCCGAGCGAGCCGCCCCCGCCGCCGGAGACCGTGACGGTCACCCAGGAGCCGGCCCCGCCGCCGCCTCCGCCACCCGCGGAGCCGCCTCCGCCGCCTCCTGAGACCGCGCCGCCGCCACCACCGACCACCACCCGCGCTGGACCACGTCAGGTCACATACTCGGTCACGGGGACCAAGGCGCCGGGGGACATCATCACGGTGACCTATATCGACGCTTCCGGCCGCAGTCGCACCCAGCGCAACGTCTACATCCCGTGGTCGCTCACCGTGACACCGATCTCACAGTCCGAGGTGGGCTCGGTCCAGGCGTCCAGCCTGTTCCTCGTGAGCAGGCTCAACTGCTCGATCACCACGAGCGACGGCACCGTGTTGTCGTCCAACACCAATAACTCCGCACAGACAGCCTGCTGATGCCTTACGCCACTGATCCCGTGGGGAGCCTGCATGCGCGCCCCAACCTCGAGCCCGGCGAGTTCGATCGCACCGACCGCATCCTGCTGGGCGCCTGTGCGGTCATATGGCTCATCGCGCTGGGCACGGCTGTCGCGGCCGTCGTGGCCCTCGTCGATCTGGGCAGCGGCCAGCAGGAGTCGTCGGACAGTTCGGGCACCCCGTGGCTGCTCTACGTCGTGATCGCGGTCTCCGCCGCGGTGATCATCGGCGCGGTGCCGCTGCTGATCCGCGCGCGCCGCGACGCGATGTCCGACGCCGAACCGCCCGCCCGTGACGCGTCGCGACCGGCTCCCGGCCGCCAGGACCTCGGCCGCGGTGACGCGACGCGCAGTGAGAGGCTGCGGATCTCCGGGGCACCGGTGGGCCGCATCCACAACGGCCCGGGTTATGCGGCTGCGGTCACGCACAGCACGTCACTGCCGGCTCCGCTGGTGGCGGCCATCGACCAGGTGTGGCTGCGTTGCGCTGTCCTGATCGCGTGCGCCATCGGCATCGCCATGGTCGTCATCGGCGTGGCGACCTACTTGATGGCCATCGAAAGCGACACCGCCGCATGGGTTTTCTTCGTGCTGAGCGGGCTTGTCACGCTGGCAATGCCGGCGATTCCATGGTTCTACCTGCGCGAGTTACGCGCTCTGCTGGACGGCGAGAGCGCGTAACTCCCGGTCCGGGGGCCAATTGACCCCGGACACCGGCGATTTCACCGCCGCGGGTCACCGCTCCGCATCGCTATCGACGTTCTGCAGCAGAAGCACGAGTAGACGTCTGCATTTCGTAGACAGCGTTCACCAGTACCGGCCATCACGCGCTCTGCTGGACGGCGAGAGCTCAGTGGTGCCCGTTGGACCCGTTCGACGAGCCGTTCGACGAGCCGTTGGACGAGCCGTTGCGGTCCTGGTGCTCGCGCAATGCGGTGAGCGCCCTGCGGTGAGCCGTGTGCTCGGCCTCGACGAGAGCGTCGTTTTCCGACAGCGGATCTCCCTTGAGGAAGCTGCCGCTGCCCGGAGCGCCGGCGAAGCCGAGCTTGTTCATCCGCTTTGGAACCGCTGCGCCCTGGTACTCCAACGGAATTGGGTGACCGTCGGAGTCGACGGGGCCGAGCGGCTGATGCAGCTCGATGTAAGCGCCGTGGGGCAGCCGCTTGATGATGCCGGTCTCGATGCCGTGCTCGAGCACCGCACGGTCGCTGCGCTGCAGGCCGATGCACCACCGGTAGGTGACGTAGTACACGATTGCGGGCAGCA
>NZ_JAMQTI010000039.1:0-45599 GCF_032883055.1 Mycobacterium sp. 29Ha | reverse complement strand
TCCAGCAAGGACGAATCCTCACAGGTCAGGAGTCAACCAAACTGGGGGCAGTCCCCAGGACGCGCCCGTCCTGCTCATTCCGTGCCTGAAGGGGCGCGTCGATCGCAGCCCGTCCGCGATGAGCGCCACATTCTGGGCCTCGGTGATGCCCGCCGTGTGGAGCTATTGCTTGGCCCTTCGATCGCGTGCCCTGGGCACGTGCTGGACGACGCTGCACCTCTTCGGGGCGGGCGAACGCGCTGCCGCCGAGGTTCTCGGCATCCCCTACGACACGCACAGCCAGGTAGGAATGTTCCCCATCGCTTACACCAAGGGTGTGGATTTCAAGCCGGCGCAACGGCTGGCACCCGAACTCGTGACCCACTGGAACAGTTGGCAATCTTGAGCTTTCCCATCACCCATCGACGAGTTCGAGTCTCTCGGCGTTCCATACTCCTGCAGGTGCAGAGGGCAATCCGACGTCTTTGAGGGTGAGAATCCCCGCTGGGGCAGAAGCCACATCGAAGGCAGCGCTCACCGCAGGCATCGCAGTCATGGTGTCCCAGTCGTTATTGGTCCACGATTGCGGCGGGAGGAAGCGGATACGAACGTCGACATCGGGCTCCCCCTCAACGACTACGTGGTAGTGGTCGTCGTCGAATTCCCAACCCTCATTGAGCTTCTTGGTCAGATACCAGTCGACGTTCGACTTCACCACTGTCCTTCCCTTCACCTTTCCGTTCCAGCCGGCGCGGACCGCGGCGATCGTGTCTTTCTCCATCAAGAACCAGCCGAGGTCGACCCGCGCCGACGCCGTGGCATGCTCGATGAAGAACTCCATGTCGTCGATCTCGTAGCCGAGTGCCACCCCCATCCGGTGGACCGAGTCGTGGAAGGTGCTGAGCCACATCTTGGCCATCTCGACCACTGCGGGCGGGGCCTCTGGCAGTGAGAACCCGAGCGCCTGCCATGTCTCCGGCGATTCGTAGACGGACACATCGGCCGATTCGAAGACCGACACACTCCGGATGTCGCGGCACTCCGCCGTCAACCCAGCGGTCATGGAGTTAATCCACCCCGGATTGACACCGGTGATGTACAGCGAACTGTCGCCCCGCTCGCATGCGTCGGCAAGTCGCTGCTTCGTTTCACCTTGAATGCCACCGACGTTGAGGAACAGATTTGTGCTGATGACGTCGAGTCCACTCTCCAACAGCCTCACAGCGTGATCAACATCCGCCATGAACGGGGTGTAGAACACCGTGTCAGCACCTAGAGCGATCAGCGCATCGATATCGGTCGTGGCGAGCACCCGAGTATCGGGACGTCCACAAAGCGCGCCTGCATCAACGCCGGACTTCTCGGGTGAGTACGCGTACAAGCCGACGAGTTCGAGCCTGGGGTCATCGAGTATCGCTCGCGTGCTGAGCTTCCCAACCTTGCCGGTTGTCCACTGGATTACCCGCAGCTTCTCCATCAGCCCTCCGAAAGGATCTCTTGCGGGTGTGGTTGCCCGCCGAACGCCCACTCCTATACAGTCGTACAGCATACACGCTGGGTGCGTGTGACCTACCGCTGCCGAGGAGCCGAAGTTGAGCGACTTGTATTACGACCCCTGGGACTTCGATATCGACTTGGATCCCTACCCGACTTACCGCCGTCTGCGCGACGAGTCCCCCGTCTACTACAACGAGAAGCACAACTTCTGGGGCGTCAGCCGCTACGCCGACGTGGATGCGGCCCTCAAGGACACCGCACGTCTCAGCTCCGCCAAGGGCGACATCCTTGAAGTCGTCATGGCCGATCCGGTGATGCCGCCCGGAATCTTCATCAACGAGGACCCTCCCCTGCATACAATCCACCGGGCCATCGTGTCGCGGGCCTTCACCCCGAAGAAGATGCGTGCGATCGAGGACAAGATCCGCGCCTTCTGCGTCGCGTGTCTTGATCCACTGGTCGGTGGTGATCGGTTCGACTTCGTGGAAGACCTCGGAGCAGAGCTGCCCATGCGCACCATAGGCATGCTTGCCGGCATTCCCGATGCCGAGCAGCCCGCGGTGCGTGCACATGCCAATCAAGTACTTCGAAACGAAGCCGGCAAACCGATGCAGATCAAGAAGGATCGATATTTCACCGGTGAAATGTTCGGTGAGTATGTCGAGTGGCGCGAGAAGAACCCCGCCGAGGATCTGATCACCGAACTGCTCAACGTCGAGTTCGAAGACGAGACCGGTACGACCCGTAAGCTGGAAAAGCAAGAACTGACCGTCTTCCTCGCTGTTGTCGCAGGGGCGGGGGTTGAGACCACGGGTCGACTGTTCGGCTGGATGGGCAAAGTGCTGGCCGAGCATCCCGACCAACGCAAAGAATTGGCCGAGGATCACAGGTTGATCCCACCGGCAATCGAGGAACTCCTTCGCTTCGAGCCACCGGGTCCGCACGTGGCGCGCTACGTCGCGTCCGAAGACGTGAGTTTCCAAGGGCAGGTCATACCTGCGGGCAGCGCATTGCTGATGATGCTGGCCTCCGCGAACCGCGACGAGCGTCACTTCGAGGACCCTGACAGATTCGACATCCACCGAAAGCCCGGCGGCCACCTCACCTTTGGCCGCGGAGCACACTTTTGCGTTGGAGCCCCGTTAGCCCGACTGGAGGGTCGTGTCGCACTTGAGGAAGTTTTGAAGCGCTGGCCGGAGTGGGATATCGACATGACCGCTGCCCGACGTTCGCGCACCTCGACTGTGCGCGGCTGGGACAGCATGCCGGCGGTCGTCGGCTGATATGAATCCGACCCACCGCGTGGCTGTGGTCACTGGTGCTGCACGCGGGCAGGGCCGAAGTCACGCGGTGGCGCTGGCCGCAAAGGGCTTCGACATCATCGCCCTGGACTCGAGCATCGACGTCGCGTCCATCCGCCGCCCAGTGGCCACAGCCGAGGATTTGGCGCACACGGCTGTTCTTGTGCGTAAGGCTGGCGCCCGGGTGTGCACAGTCGTCGCCGACGTCAGGGATCCTTCCGCGATCCGGGACGGAATCAACTCGGGCATAGACGAAGTCGGTGAGATTGATGTGGTCGTGACCGCCGGAGCCCAGACGGGCATCTGTGGCGACGAGCCTTTCGACCATGAGCTGTTCCGCGACATCCTCGACGTCAACTTACGTGGCGTCTGGCACACGATGGCCGCCACGGTGCCTTCGATCATCCGCAACGGACGCGGCGGATCTGTGGTACTCGTCAACCCGATGCAAGCCTCGCTTGGCCGAAGCGGTGATGACGGAAGCACGGCGGCGTTCGCCGCCGCCGTTTCCAGACATGGTGTAGACGGACTAGTTCGATCGGCGTCGCTCGCCTACGCCGGGTACGGCATCCGCGTCAATGCGGTCGACCCCAGCGGTGTCACGACCTCAACGATCTCCCACAAGTCCGCAGAATCTGTCTATGAGATCGCTACAGACAGCGCAATGATGGCGGAGAATCTCCGTCCGGTGCCGCCTGTTGATCCCGTCGATATCACCCAAGCCGTTTTATTTCTCGTAAGCGACAATGCGCGCTTCACTAATGGGGCGACGCTGCCCGTCCATACCGGCTTCTCGGCGAAGTTGAGGGCGACGACTCCTTAATCACCGTTCATGATGAGGTCAGCTGCGCGCCACGCCATGGCCATCATGGGGCCATTTAGATTGCCAGCCACCATGGTTGGTATTACAGAGCAGTCGACCACTCGCAGCGCATCGATGCCCCGCATCCGGAGTTGGTCATCGACAACATCGCCGTCGCTGGGCCCCATCGCACAGCTCCCAGCGGCGTGATAGCCGCAGTAGCCTCCGTCGAACGCGGCATCGATCAGCTCCTCGTCGCTGCGAACGTCGCCACCGGGATAGGTCTCGTGGCTAAAGCGTCGCGCGATGGGAGCCTGTTCAAAGATCGCTCGCATTCTGCGCAGGAGGTTAGCGGCCGCACCACGATCATGCTCGGTGCCCAGATAGTTCGGGTTGATGCGCAATGCGGCATCGGGATCGGGTGAGGTGATCTCCAAGGATCCTTCGGAGGTCGGCCTCAACACCATGCCCAGGCAGGACACACCCGCTTGACGTTCGATCGCGACTGGTTCGCCCGTGTTGTACGGCGGAATCGTCCAGGGTCCCAGCATGAGTTGGCCGTCGGGACGGTCGATGCCAGCTTGAGACTTCACAAACGCAACGACGTCGAATGACGGCGCAGCCAAAGGCCCTTTGCGAGTTGCCAAGTAGCGGACACCGGTCATGGCCTGAGCCAGGCTGCTCGACAACTGACGGTTGTAGCCGAGGTCCTCGTTGAGCTGCAGGCGCAGCGTGGCGCAGCGATGTTCGCGAAGCTTGCGGCCGACATTATCGCGTTCGAAATAGACCTTGACCCCAGCCGGCCTTAGCACCTCGCGCGGCCCTATCCCGGAGAGCATTAGCGCTTTCGGGGTGTTCAGACTGCCCATGCTGAGAATGACCTCGCGGGCAGCGCGTATCACCGAAGTGCCGCCGCGATGCGAAACCTCGACGCCAACAGCTCTGCCATTCTCAAAGATGACCCGTCGTACTGTGGTGTGGGCACGCACCGTCAGATTCGGCCGACGCAACACCGGCTTCAAGAAGGCAGTCGAGGCGCTGACTCTGCGTCCGTTCTTGATCGTCGACATGGCATAGCCGATCCGCTCTTCGTCGGACTCATTGATGTCCTGCACCCGAGACAAACCGATCGCCGTGCCAGCCGCAATCATTTCCTCGCACAACGGGTCTGGATCACGAGGCACCGAGACGTGCACTGGACCGCCGACACCGCGCGTTGAGGAAACACCGAGTTCGCTGTCCTCGAACCCGCGGAAGATGGGAAGCATCTGATCCCAGCCCCAGCCCTTGTTTCCCAGTCGTTCGAGATTGTCCCAATCTGCTCGCCCGCCGCGGTTATAAATCATCCCGTTGATGGAGCTCGACCCGCCGATAACCTTGCCGCGCAGCCACCGTTCTGGCCGCAGCTTGGGCCCGAAAGGCGTTGTCTCGTAGTGCCACATGTGCTTCGGACTTTCGAACAGCTTGCCCGCGCCCTTAGGCACCGAATACAGCGGACTGCGGTCGCCACCACCTGCTTCCAGGAGAAGGACCGTGATACCAGCGTCTGACGACAACCTATTGGCTAGGACGCAGCCCGCAGAGCCAGCACCTGCGATGATGTAGTCATAGGTCGTCATGCAATTCCTCGATAGTCACTGTGAAACAGACGCGCGCCATACGAGCGTACAACACACAGTTTGCCGACCTCGATATAGAAGTCAGCGGATCTGGCCGAGTCCACCGGCCACCACGAGAGACTCGCCGGTGATGTAGCTGGCCTCGCCGCTCAACATGAACACCGTCGCGTAAGCGATGTCCCACGCCGTTGCCTGTCGTCCCAACGGGAACTGAATCTGGGAGCGCGACTGGACATTCGCGCTTCCGTAGCGTCCGAGCGGAGTGTCCACCGGACCCGGGATCACATGGTTCGCTCGTATCCCACGGGCAGCGCCTTCTAATGCGACGTGACGGCATAATCCGAACAATGCGGCCTTAGAGGCGTCATAGGCCGGGAATCGCGTACCCGCCCGCAGTCCTGCTGCCGATCCGATGAACACAAATGAACCGTCATCCGCCATGACAGGGATGGCTGCCCTGGCAATCAGGAAATGAGATCGCACGTTCAAGGCGAAAAGGTCATCCCACAACTCGGGAGTCGTCCCTTCCAGACCCTGCCCAGCGCCGAATCCGACGTTGGCAACCACTCCGTCGAGTCCGCCGAGCCCTTCCACGGCTTCGGAGACCAGACGGTCGCATTGGGCGGCGTCTCGCACGTCAGCGACTACCGTGACCGCGCGAGTACCCTCCTGCTCGCAAAGATCCGACGTGCGTTCGGCGCCTTCGCGGTCGACATCGACACAGGCGACGTCGGCGCCCTCGCGGGCGCACAGCACCGCGATCGCACGTCCATTTCCGATAGGAGCGTCGGGGTCTTCGGAATCTCTGGTGCCAGCACCAACCACCGCGACGCGGCGGCCCAGCATACGTCCACGCCCCGGCGCACTGCCCACGGTCTCGGGAGAAAGCGTCATGGTCAGCACGGTACCCCTGGGCTGTACGACTGTACAACCTCTTCACTTGGCGGCATCGTTAGCCTCAAACGGGGGCGCCGAGAATGAAGCCGTTCGCGTCGAGAAGCCGGACAGAAGAAGATCACGTCTGGCGACGGAGGCACTGCCGCTCTCCTGCAGTTTGGCTTATCGGGAGTAATTGTCGGTTTTGCTTGAGGTGCTGTACAGTCGTATAGCACAGCGAAGCAGTTGCTTGCGCTGTGCGGGTAAGGGGGCAAGTTGAAGCGACTGAATGGCATGGACTCCGTGCTGCTATACGGGGAAGCGCCCAACCTTCACATGCACACAATGAAAGTGCTCGTGCTGCGAACTGAGGACGGCCGTCCCGCACCCACGCTCGAGTCGATTCGCCGATCCCTGCAACAGCGCCTTCACCTTCTTGACCCGCTACGCTGGCGGCTGCTCGAAACTCCCTGGATGTTGCACCATCCCAGCTGGGTGGAAGACTGCGATCTCGATCTGCTCTACCACATTCGTCGTATCGCAGTGCCCAGCCCCGGTGGCCGCCGTGAGCTCAACAAAGTCATCGGTGAAGTCGCTAGCACGCCGCTGACCCGAGACCGCCCGCTGTGGGAATTTCACTTCGCGGAGGGGCTTTCCGACAACCGGTCTGCACTTATCGGAAAGTTGCACCACTCACTCGCTGACGGCGTGGCTTCTGCCAACCTCATGGCACGACTCATGGGCTTAGAGCTGCAGACGGCCGCGAATCCCTCGCCCGTTTTGGCGCCACCTAACCGTCGAACGCTGCTGCGCAACGCTATGCGGGATCACGTCACGCAAGTGGCAGCGCTGCCAAAGCTCGTTAGTGACGCCACGACCGGGCTGTCGGAAGTTCGGCGGCGCGCTAGAGCCCGAAACCGACCGGAAACGGCGAAGATGTTCAATCCTCCGCCCTCATTCCTGAATCATGTTGTGTCACCGGCTCGCACGTTCGCTAGCGCGACGCTGCCGCTGGCTGAGGCAAAAGAGACCGCCAAGCAGCTCGGTGTGACCTTCAACGACCTGGTGCTAGCGACGGTGACTGGGGCGCTCCGCGACCTGCTATTGCGCTACGACGGACGCGCCGATCGTCCCTTACTGTCCAACGTCCCTATCAGCACCGACCGGTCTGTCGATCGCATCAGTGGCAACGCGCTCAGCGGATTGCCCGTATCCCTGCCTGTGCACATTGATGACCCCCTTGAGCGAACACGTCTCGTGGCGTCGTCGACGAGAGTTGCCAAAGAAGATCACCAGGCGATCGGTCCGGACATCTATAGCCGCATCATGAACTACATCCCGACTGCGGTCGCGCCTACTGCATTCCGCCGGCAAGCAGCGCGGGCACAGTCCAACAGCGTCATGAACATCCCGGTGTCCAATGTGCCGGGCCCGCGTCGGCGGGGAGAGATCGGTGGCGCATCGGTCTACGAGTTCTATTCGACGGGCGTGCTGTCGGCAGGCGCCGCCGTCAACATCACTGTGTGGAGCTACGTCGACCAGCTCAATATCGCGGTGCTCGCCGATGACAAAACTCTTAATGACATTCACGAAGCAACCGACGCCATCATCCACGCTTTCGCCGAAATTCGAGTGGCCGCAGGCTTTTCCAAACCTTTGACGCCCGTCGTGACCGCGATGGCTTTGGCAAGCGCAGCTGATCGACCCGCCGGGAACCTTCCATGACGGGCGACCGCACCTCGAAACTGAAGCTGGTGGAGGCCGGTCGGACCGACGAAGCGTGCGAGTTAACACAGTGGGACGCCACTTTCGTTGAGCAGCTTAAAAATAAAGGCTGGCCTGTCCTCAAGCGATACTTCCGGACCGAGGTGCGCGGTTTGGAAGGACTGCCGCGCACGGGAGGCGCGCTCGTCGTATCCAACCATTCCGGGGGATCACTTACACCTGACGTCGTGATTTTCGGATCAGCCTTCTATGACCGTTTCGGATACAAAAGGCCGTTGTTCACTCTTGCTCACAATCAAGTCTTCGTCGGACCTTTCAAGAATCTATTGGGCCGGCTCGGAGTCATTCACGCATCCCGAGACAACGCCGCCAAAGCGCTCAAGTCGGGTGGCCTCGTACTGGTCTTCCCGGGTGGCGACTACGACGCTTACCGCCCCACGCGCGGCGGGAACGTGATCGATTTCAACGGCCGCAAGGGTTATGTCCGCACGGCGCTAGAAGCTGGCGCGCCTATCGTGCCAATGGTGTCCATCGGTGGGCAAGAAACCCAACTCTTTCTCACCCGCGGGACCGGGTTGGCCAAGCGGTTGGGACTCGGACGTCTGCGAGTTGGCATCCTGCCGATCACCGTCGGTTTCCCCTTCGGCGTTAGCGCCTTCATACCCCCGAACGTGCCTCTTCCCGCCAAGATCGTCACGCAGGTACTGCCGCCGATCGATGTGGTCGGCCAGTTCGGGGAAGACCCAGACTTTGACGTCGTCGACGCATACGTTCGTTCGGTGATGCAGGACGCCCTCGACGATCTAGGGCGCGAGCGGCGGCTCCCGTTCTTCGGATGACGATGACTACGCACAATCTGGCAAGCTCACGCCGAATCTTCGCCAACGCCGGCCTCTGAGCACCGGTACGCGATGGTCGCCGTTGACCGTGGCCCCGGCTCGGCCTCCGCAGCTTCCTCGACCAGGTCGTCGCATAGATCCGGCAACTCGCCCGGCGGCAATTCCATGTCAGGCAGATCATCGGGCTCCGCCGCCACTAGCTGTATGTCACTCATCCCGTTCGTCCTTCCGCGGACCGGAATACTGCGTCGATCTCGTCTTCGGCCAGCCCCGCCGCGAGGGCTGCATCTGCAAGTACGGTGTGCAGCTTCGGTAGTGTGCCGTTCTCCGAAGCTCGGCACGCAGCCCAGAACAAGCGGCTGTTCCTCTCGCCGGGCCGAGATGCCGCCACGAACCTCACCAACCCGTTCGTTGCGTGGCGGTGCGCACACTGGGTTGACCTCTGCGGAGGTGGTCGGCGGATAAGACGGCGAATCCAATCGAGCGCAATAGCGACAGCTTCCGTGCACTCCCAGCTGTACATCCGCGCAGTGATGGGATGTACGGGGGGGCATGACGACATAGCCCGTGTCACCGAACTTGCAGTCGATTCCCTGTGCAATCTTCGACCGCCCACGTTCCGACAACCAAAACCACAGGTGCCGGCCACCCTGACCAGTCCGCGCGGTGAGCGTCACCGGAGGCACACCGTGCACGCTGACGAGGTGCTCCCACGAGGTGCCGCCACCATTCTGAAGATCGATATCGATCACGGCCTGACGCAGAACGTTGCCGACCAGTGGTGTAGCGCCGATGTTCGCATCCGGACATGCCCGCCACCACTTGTCGATCTGGTCCACGTCAGTGGTGGCGTCACGGAACCCGCGGCCACCCTGCCTGACGGGTAGGAGGGGCACCTTCTCGCGGGGAATCAGCGGAAAGATAGGAATACCCCTGTGGGCGTATGTGATCGCCCAGTCGCGCATGGAAGTTGACATCGGTGCCTACTGGTCGCTTCTCGTGCAGGTCGATGCCGCGAGCCAGGCCTCAACGTCTTCCCAGCGGTAGAGAATTCGTCGCCGGCCGACCCGGACAAATTGCGGACCCTCACCCCTGTATCGCATCTGCGCCAGGCCGGCCTTGGTGGTGTGAAGGGTTGTAGCCACTTCTTCAGGAGTCGCCATCGAAACGGTCATCTCCGGATACCTCATCTCTCGTGTAATCGCGAAGGTTGATCAGCTGTCTACCGCAGAAAACATTCCGCGTCAACTCTCGTAATTTCCGGTAGCATGAAGCCATGTCATTCCCGGGACTGGCTCTGGCCGACGTGATCGGCACCAACGCCCGCGAGCTTCGGATCAATGCTGGGCTGACCTTGGACCAAGTGAGCCGGGCCGCTCGTGCACGGGGCCTGAAGTGGTCGGAATCCCGAGTTGCCGACTTCGAGGCCGGCCGGGTCGCTTCGCCGAGCATCAACACCCTGCTCGCGTTCGTGCTCGCACTGTCCGACGCCGGGTGCACCGACGCGACCCTTCCGGGTCTCGTCGAGAGCGTCAGCCAGATTCAGATCAACGACTCACTGCGGCTGTTCGACTCCGACGTCGTGAACTTGTTCGCGGGTCAGAGGGTTGAGAGGGCCACGTCTGCAAGTGATATCGCTCCGCCGCAACTGAAGTGGAAACGCAGCCCCCGTGACCGCAAGATCTCTCACGCAATCGAATCCGAGGATGTTGGCCTGACCGCCCGGCTGGCCCATAGGCAGGGAGCAACCGAGGAACGAATGTCCAAGGCGCTGAACATCGCGCCGTCGACACTGGCCATCCTGTCCGCCGACCTCTGGCGCCGCACCTTCACCGAAGAACGCGATCGGCGGGCTGGCGAGGACGCCAACGCCCAAAAAAGAGGGCAGGTCAGCCGGGCGATGCAGGAGGAACTCCGGACCGCTATCCAGAAGGCACTCGATGGCTACCGTAAGTAGGTACAACACCGAAGCCGGTGCCCGCTGGCGCGTGCGGTATCGCAAACCGGATCGACGTCAGACTGATAAGCGCGGCTTCAAGACCAAGCGCGACGCTCTGGCCTTCGCCGCCACCGTCGAGGTTCAGAAGCAGACTGGCGTGTTCATTCCGGAGACGGCGGGCCGAACCACCGTTGGCGAACTCGCCGAGGATTTTCTCGACCGCAAGAAGCACTCCACGGCGCCGTCGAACTACCGGATGATCGAATCCGCTTGGAGGGTGCACGTGTCACCCGTCTGGGCCAGGCGCCGTGTAGCCGACATCCACATGGTCGAGGTGGAATCGTGGATCTCCAAGATGTGCGCCGACGGTTCGGGTGCCACGACCGTACGCCGCGCACACGGCGTGCTGTCGGGAATCCTGAATGACGCGGTCAAGTCTCGTCGCCTGGCGGTCAACCCCGCGAAGGGCGTCGACAACCTGCCTGCTCGGCCGGCCCGGCGACACGTCTACCTATCTGCCCATGACGTGTACCGCCTAGCGGCAGAGTCCGGAGAACATGGCGCCCTTGTCCTCACCCTGGCCTACTGCGGATTGCGATGGGGCGAGGCCATTGCACTACGTGTCCGCGATGTCCAGTTCCTCAAACGTCGCCTGTTGGTCTCGGAGAACGCTGTGCAGCTGGGCGTCGACCATGCGGTCGGCACGACTAAGGGTAAGAAGCCACGCGAAGTGCCAGTGCCGGTCTTCGTCCTTGACGAGATCTCAAAGCTGTGCGAGTCAAAATCGATTAATGCCTTCGTGTTTCCGGCTCCGGACGGCAGTTACTTGCCGCGGCCAAAGTCCAACGGTGGATGGTTCGTTAGCGCCGTCAAGCGAGCGGATATCCAACCAGGCCACATGACCTCAGGCACACGTGCGCATCCCTGGCTGTTTCAGCCGACGTGAACGTGTTGGCATTGCAGCGGATGCTCGGGCACACGAGCGCAAAGGTGACTCTGGATACCTACGCTGATCTGTTCGACGACGATCTGGACGCCGTTGCCGTAGCTCTTCATGCGCGCTACTCCCGAACGGGTGAAAGTGTTACCGCTCAATGCGATTCGGCACCTTCTGCATCTGATACCTTCGGAAGTGCCCGGTCTTAATCGGCCACCCACAGATCGCCGGCTAGTTCTCGTGCCCATTTCCATGCATGCGACCCCTTGCGCCTCTTGTAGAGCTTCGTTCGATGGGCACGGGATGTCGTCTCCAACAGGTCGACTGCGACCAGCCTCTTCCAGGTCGACTGGACTTGAGACGTCGTCAAGTCGAGGGAGGCAGCAATGTCGGTGAGGTTCACCATGCCTGTTGTATCTGCGATTTTGAGCATCACCTCCAGCTGGTAGTCCTGCCCGAACGCGCTGCGCGACCGATGCCGAAGCGCAGTCAAGTCCGTCGATGACACGCGCACAGAATACGTAATACTCATAATGAGTATCGCGTATTATTGCCCGTGTCGGAGAGCGTCGCAACGTTCAGATTGGTTGTCAGACTGTCGTGATACGAAGTGGGCGTGCTGGTAATGAACGAGACTGACGATCCTGGCGGACCCGAAGTGGCCGACCAGATCCGTGCTGTCCGACAAGCCAATTCCGACTCACCGGATCCCGATCTTGTCGATCTCTCCGTGACGGACGACGAGAGTTTCGCTCTACTACGCTCACGTAGATTCGCCTCCATCGAGATCCGTTGCCCCCGAGATGTCACCGTCCACCGCGGGACGTTGCGCTGGGTAAGTCAACACCTATCGGGCCGGAACCCCATGGCGAGTGTCGACGCCACGAAGCTGTCGATCCGTTTTAGCCTCGGAGAGCGCGAACCGGATGCACACCGCACGGTCGAGACTTTCGCCGAGTCAGTCGCGGCCGCGATCTGTCCCGGCGCCGCCACAGTCCTGGACGCTCGGGTTCTCACCTTCGATACGAGCGACATCGACGACCTGCTGCTCCCCGAGCACAGGCCAGGAAACGCATAGCACGTCACCAGCGACGACGACCGATGTCCGGTACCCTCTGATCAAGGAGGGCCGGCATGGACGCAGCTGATGATCAGGAGCTCGCGGATGCCGCCTTGTGCCTGGCAATTCTCGAAGACTTCCGACAACTGAGTGAACCTGCGCAGCATGCGATGCTGTCGGATATTGCCGTAGACCGTCTGGGCATCGGAACCATCCTGCTGCTCTCGCGGCCCGAGCGCGAGCGGCTCCACCTGGCCATCCGCCGAGAACTTGCGGCTGCGGGCGGCCAACGCGCGTCCCGGCGTCGTCGAGCAGACACATCCCGTGTGCAGCGCGCGTGGCCAGTTCCCGGCATCGGCGAGAACGCCCACAGCTGGGGCTACATGGGCCACTGGCCGACTGGTTAGCTGCGACCGGCCTCATCGACGGCGCCCCCGACATACCCGCAGACTAAAGCCGCTCGGTCCGAAGGGCGTGAATAGCGGCCTTCCACGCAGGAAGAGGAGTGCCACATCGCAGGCCCTTCCAGACCCGCATGCCATGCACCGTCGCTAGACCAGTTCTGTGTCATGTTCGGGCGCAGGAAATCATGAGGCGATGCGTAGATTGTGGGCAAAATGTGGGCACAGATCTGCGGTGAAGTCTTAACTCGAACCCATAAACAACTTCTGAGCTGCGTCTACATAGCAGACGTTATGGCGGTGGCGGAGGGATTTGAACCCTCGGACGGGGGTTACCCGTCACACGCTTTCGAGGCGTGCTCCTTAGGCCGCTCGGACACGCCACCGCGTGGCAGCTTACCGACGAGAGTGCCGAGTGCCCAAACCGTCCCTTAATGTCCCTTCCGGCGGCGTCATCAATTGATGACGGCACTGGGTCGGAGAAGTCGAGCTTTCGAGACCGAATCGACGCGTGGCCGCCATGCGTGGTCGGCGCCCAACTGGGTATGCAGGCGCTAGAAAGGTGGCGATGAAAACCATTGCACTCGCAGCCGTGGCGATTTCCGGGGCAATCGCATCACTCGTCCACGCGCCGAGCGCGATCGCCGGCCCTGAGTCCGACTACTGCCAAAGCCTCGCCCGTGCGGGGTATCCGGGCGATTGCGCTACGTTGACCAGCCTCGCGAAGGATGTCTGCGCTCAATACGATCGCGGCCTTGATTTGGACACCATCGTTCAGCGCCTCGACGCCACGACCAAGAACGAAAGTTTGTCGAACTACATCATGGCCGGCGCTCCGCTGTACTTCTGCCCGAAGTACGCCGGCAACAGCTGAGTCACCGCTGCCGGGCGAAGAACGCCTCCAGCGGCGCCGCACACTCGGCGGCCAGCACGCCACCGCGAACGTCGGGCCGGTGTGTCAGCCGACGATCGCGCACCACGTCCCACAGCGAGCCGACCGCCCCTGTCTTCGGCTCCCACGCCCCGAACACCAGCCGCGCCACCCGCGCCATCACCAGCGCCCCCGCGCACATCGTGCACGGCTCGACGGTCACCGCCAGCGTCGTCCCTTCCAGCCGCCAGCCGTCGCCCACCACCGCCGCCGCAGCGCGTAGCGCCAGGATTTCCGCGTGCGCGGTGGGATCACCGGTCTCCTCGCGCGCATTCGCCGCCCGGGCCAGCTCGGTGCCGTCGGCCGCGAAAACGACCGCACCGATCGGGACATCGCGGGGTCCTGCCGCAGCCGCCGCCTCCAGGGCCGTCCGGACGAGGTCCTCGTCAGTCACCGGCTACTGCCCGATGACCGGTTCACCGGCCCAAGCGCTCGAGCACCGCCGCGAGTTCGTCCGCGAAGCCCATCTCCCGCGCGATCCGCCCCAATTGCTCGTCGGCGTACAGGTCGGACTCGTCGAGAATCACGCCCAGAACGGCCTCGGGCAGACCGACGTCGGCGAGCAGCCCCAAATCGCCCTCCTCGAACGGCTCCTCGGGGTCCAGATCGTCCTCGCTGATGTCGTTGTCCAACTTCTCGAGGACCTCTGCGGCGATGTCGTAGTCCAGCGCGGCCGTCGCATCCGAGAGCAGCAACCGCGTCCCCGCCGGCGCCGGCCGCACGATCACGAAGAACTCATCGTCCACGTCGAGCAACCCGAAAACAGCCCCTGCGCTGCGGATTTCACGAAGCTCGGTTTCGGCTGCGGACAGGCTGTTCAACGCGGCCGAACGCATCGCGGCGCAGCGCCACTTACCCTCCTCGCGCACCACAGCCACACCGAAGCCATCCGGTCGATCGGCGGCCTGCTTCGGCGACGCGGCGCGCTGTGCTCCCATGGGGCCATACGCTAGTCCCCGACCAGGGACTTGACCAGGAACCGGCAGCCGGGCCGACGCCTGCGGCCACCGGAGGATGCCTAGGCTGATGGCGTGACGAAAACGCCGGTTTGCGTGGTTGGTCTCGGCCTCATCGGCGGATCTGTGATGCGTGCCGCCGCGGCCGCCGGGCGCGAGGTTTTCGGCTACAACCGTTCGATCGAGGCCGTCTCGGCCGCTACTGCCGACGGCTTCGACGCCACCGAGAACCTCGACGAGGCACTGACCCGCGCCGCCGACCGCAACGCCCTGGTCGTGCTCGCCGTGCCTGTGCCGGCGCTGTCACTGATGCTGAGCCGCATCCGCGATCTGGCACCGGGCTGCCCCCTCACCGACGTCACCAGCGTCAAGTCGTGCGTCCTCGATGAGGTCCGCAACGTCGGTCTGCTCGACCGTTTCGTCGGCGGACATCCGATGACTGGCACCGCGCAGTCCGGTTGGACCGCGGGCGACGTCAAGCTGTTCGACGGGGCGCCCTGGGTCGTCGGCGTCGACGATCACGTCGACCCCACCATCTGGACCATGGTGATGAACCTTGCCCTGGATTGCGGCGCTGTCGTCGTGCCTGCCCGGTCCGACGAGCACGACGCCGCCGCCGCGACGATCTCGCACCTGCCGCACCTACTGGCCGAGGCGCTCGCGACGACGGCGGGCGAGGTGCCACTGGCCTTCGCACTGGCCGCAGGCTCCTTCCGCGACGGGACGCGGGTGGCGGCGACCGCGCCCGACCTCGTCCGCGCCATGTGTGAGGCCAACGCCGACCAGCTGCTGCCGGCCCTCGACCGGACTCTCGGCCTGCTCAACCAGGCCCGCGGCGCGCTCGCCGCGAAGAAGCCCCTGACCGAACTCGTCGAGGCGGGTCACGCCGCGCGCGTGCGCTACGACAGCTTCGGCCGACCCGAGATCGTCACCGTCGTCATCGGCGAGGACCGCTGGCGCGAGGAACTCGCCGCCGAGGGTCGCGCCGGCGGGGTGATCAGATCCGCTCTGCCAGGCCTGGATAGTCGAGGATGAAACCGGTTGAGTCGACGGTGACCGTGGTCTCGGCGACCGGCGAGTGCAGCTTGATGCCGTCGCCTGCCGCGCTGCTGTAGCTGATGGTCGCGGCCTCGACCGACAATTCCGGGAGCCGCACGTACACGACCGGCAGTGCAACGGACTCGCTGCGTTCGAACAGCCCCGTGCGCCTGATGGGCAGGGCGTTGAAGAACGGGCTGAAGATCAGGTCGACGTCCAGCGCACCGTCGTACGCGGAGCGCTTCGTCTCGCCGGTGTGATGCTGGACGAGCCACATGTTCTCCTCGTCGCGCGCGATGGACAGCTGCCGCTCGCGCTCGGCGAGGGTGACGGTCAGTGAGAGCCGCTTCGTCGCGCCCGCCTCGTCGGTCACCAAGTCGTAGGAGGCGGAGAACGCCGGGTGCGAGCCGGTGGCGGCGGCGACGATCCGGCCATAGGCCTTGATGCGGTTGCCGGTGAGCTGCACTCGCACCGACTCCATCCGAGGAACGTCGTGCGCACGCCAGGTCAGAATCGACGGCCAAACATCTTGCTCCTCTGAGCGGACTGCATCACTCACTCATCTACCGTAATTGACGGCCCTCACCCGTTCGTGACGAACCGGGGGTCACGTTTCGACGGTGACCGCGACTCCAGCGCCACCTCGTCGCCGAGCAACGGCTGCGGCATGCCCCGAAATTTCAGCAGGCGGCCCGAGCCCGGCACCGAAACCCATACCGAGAACGCCAGCAGGGCATCGAGGATCAGCGCGAGCGCCGTCACCAGCAACGCGCCCACCAGCGCCAGGTAGAACTCGCGCACCTTGATCCCGTCGATCAGATACCGTCCGAGGCCGCCCAGGCTGGCGTAGGCCGCCACCGTCGCGGTCGCGACGATCTGCAACGTCGCCGTCCGCAGACCGCCGAGGATGAGCGGCAACGCGATGGGTGTTTCCACGCGCAGCAGGATTCGCTTCTCTGTCATGCCCATCGACCGCGCGGCGTCGACCACCTGGGGGTCGACGTTCGCAATGCCCGAGTAGGTTCCGGCGAGCAGCGGCGGGATCCCCAGCAGCATGAGCGCGACGGTCGGCGGAATCAGACCGAGACCCCAGAGCAGAACTCCCAGCAGGAGCACGCCGAGCGTGGGCAGCGCGCGCAGCGCATTGACCCCCGTGACGACGAGGAAGGTGCCCCGTCCGGTGTGCCCAACGAGCATCCCGAGCGGGACGGCAATGAGCGCCGAGAAGAAGACCGCGACGAAGGTGTACTGCAGATGCTCGAGGATGCGCGCAGTCAGCCCGGCCGGCCCGCCCCAGTTGGCCGCCGTGAAGATGTAGGCCAACGCCTCCTGCAGGAACGTCATAGGGCTCATCCGGTCACCGCCTTGACCCGGCTCGGGCGGCCCTCGCGTGTCCAGGGCGTCAACGCCTTGCCGGCCAGCATGATCAGCGTGTCGACGACAACCGCCAACACGAAGATCGCGATGATGCCCGCGACGATCTGGTCGCTCTTGTTGGCCTGGTACCCCTCGGTGAACCAGGTGCCGAGGCCGCCGATGCCGATCACCGAACCGACCGACACCATGGAGATGTTGGTGACGGCGACGACGCGGAGGCTGGCGATGAGCACTGGAATAGCCAGCGGCAGCTCAACTTTCAGCATCCGCACCAGCGGCTTGTAGCCGACGGCGGTGGCGGCGTCGAGCACCGCCGGTGACACCGCGTCCAACGCCTCCGGTACCGCACGCACCAACAGCGCGACGGTGTAGAGCGTCAGCGCGACGATGACGTTCGCCTCGTCGAGGATGCGCGTCGGGATGATCAGCGGCAGTACGACGAACAACGCCAGCGACGGGATGGTGAAGATGATGCTGGCGGTCAGCGTGGTGATCCGTCTCAAGGCAGTGGTCCGTTGCACGAATGCGCCGAGCGGCACCGCGATGATCAACCCCAACAGGATCGGGACCAAGGACAACCGGAGGTGGATCAGCGTCAACGTCCACAGGTCGTCGAGGTGGGTGAGCAGATAGCGCATCTAGCCCAACTCCGGAACGCGGCGCTGCTCGGAGAGCGCCTCGAGCACGTCGTCGGCGCGTACACCGCCGATCAGCTTGCCCTCCTCGTCGACCGCGACGCCCAGCCCGCTCGGCGACGACAGCGCGGCGTCGAGCGCCTGTCGCAAAGTGTGGTCCGGCCGGAAGAACGAGCCGCCGCCGACGGTGCAGTCGTAGAGCTCTTTGCCGTTGCGGTGCAACTCGACACCCTCTGCGTTGATCCACGCGTAGGGCTTGCCGTCCTTGATCACCAGGGCCCACTCGCCCTGCCCCAACGACGCGCTGTCGATGTCGGTTTCGGCGACATGGGTGATCTCGTGCAGCGGCAGCCCTGTCGCATTGAAGAACTGCAGCGCCCGGTATCCGCGATCGGCTCCGACGAATGCCGAGACATCTTCGTTGGCGGGGTTGGACAAGACGAACGCGGGGTCGGCGTATTGCAGCAGCACACCACCGCGTCCGAACACCGCGACCTTGTCGCCGAGCTTGACCGCCTCGTCGATGTCGTGGGTGACGAACACGATCGTCTTGTGCAATTCGCTTTGCAGCCGCAGGATTTCGGTTTGTAGATCGTCGCGAACCACCGGGTCGACGGCGCTGAACGGCTCGTCCATCAACAGGATCGGAGGATCGGCGGCCAGCGCCCGCGCCACCCCGACGCGCTGCTGCTGACCACCCGACAGCTGCGCCGGATACCGGTTGGCGAGCTTGGGATCGAGGCCGACGCGTTCCATCACCTCCAGCGCGGATTTCCTTGCGCTGCGCCGTGATTCGCCCCGCAGCACGGGCACCGTGGCGACGTTGTCGACGACGCGAAGATGCGGCATCAGGCCGGCGCTCTGGATGACGTAGCCGATACCGAGGCGCAGCTGCACCGGATCGACCGTGGTGACGTCCTTACCGTCGACCGTCAACGTGCCCGACGTCGGGTCGATCATCCGGTTGATCATCCGCATCGACGTCGTCTTGCCGCAGCCTGAGGGTCCGACGAAAACCGTGAGCGTCCCCTCGGGCACCTCGAGCGTCAGATCGTCGACCGCGACCGTGCCGTCGGGATACTTTTTGGTGACGTTCTCGAAAGTGATCATCCGTGCCTTCTACTCTTCGCGCGAGCGCTCATCGTCCGGCTTCTGGCACTGGCTGATCGAAGCCGTTGTCCTTGATCCACTTCGCCGCCGCCTCGTCGGGGTCGACGCCCTGGTTCCCCTCCACCGAAGTGTTGAGCTCGATCAGTGCTTCGGTGGTCAGTTTGGCGCTCACCGCGTCCAGCACGGTCTTGAGTTCGTTCGACATCTTCTGCGACGCGACCAGCGGAACGACGTTCGCCGCCAGGAACACGTTTTCCGGATCTTCGAGCACTACCAGCTTGTTCTGCTCGATCGACGGCGACGTGCTGAAGATGTTGGCCGCGGTGATCGTGCCGCCGGTCAGGGCCTTCACCGTCGCCGGACCGCCGCCGTCGCTGATCGACACGAAGTTGGCCGGCGCGATGTCCAAACCGTATTTGTCCTTCAAGCCCACCAGACCGGTGACGCGGGTCTGAAACTCCGACGGTGCGCCGACTTTCACCTCTGGGGAGCGCATGGCGAGGTCGGCGATGGTCTTGAGATTCCACTTCTGCGCGGTCGCCTCGGTGACCGCGAGGGTGTCCTTGTCCTCGGCGGGTGACGGATACAGGATCGACAGGTCGCCGGGTAACGCCTTGAGCAGCGCCAGCAGCACCGCGTCGGGCGTCGTCGCCGTCGCCTCCGCGTCGAAGTACTGCAGCAGATTGCCGGTGTATTCGGGGATCAGATCGATGGAATGGTCTTGCACCGCAGGGATGTAGGTTTCACGACTGCCGATGCCGAACTGGCGGCGGATGGTGAAGCCGTTGGCTTCCAACGCCTGGGCGTAGATCTCCGCGATGATCTTGCTCTCGGTGAAGTCGGCCGATCCGACGGCGATCGATTTCAGGTCTCCGGATATCTCTCCGCCGCCCAGCGGATTGGAGCTGCCACACGCCGAGGACATCGATGCGATCAATGCCAGTATGGCCGCCAGAATCGCCAGATTCCATCTACGCGGGGACTTAAGCAGTGGCACTGACAGCGGCAACTTCCAGCCCTCTCGGCCTCTAGGCATCTCCGGACACTATCGACATGCACGCGGCAACGCCGCGCTTTAGCTCAGCGTGAGTACCCATACTGGTTTCATTCGACTCGGGAAAGGGCAAGATGGACTCATGACCACCGATCCGACACCCGACCTGCCGACGTCACCGGCATCGTCCGGAAAGGGGTTGCCCCCGGATCCGGTCGCCACCCCCGGCGAATACCTGGTCAAGCCCGAATCCGCGGTGAAATTCACCCGCGCAGCCGCGCTGTGGTCGGCATTGATCACCGGGTTCGTGATCCTGATCGTGCTGCTGGTGTTCATCATGCAGAACACCAACTCCACGACCATCAACTTCTTCGGCTGGGAGTGGAATCTGCCTGTGGGCGTGGCGATTCTGTTGGCGGCGGTATGCGGCGGCCTACTGACGGTGGCGGTCGGCACCGCCAGAATCGTTCAGCTGCGCCGTGCGGCCAAAAAGAACCTCAAGTCGCAACCCTTCTGAGTCACCGCGCCAGCGTCTCCAGACCCGCGCTGATCAGCGGCCCGACGGCCTCTGCCACTTGATCGGTGTCGTCGGCGACGCCGCCGCCTTCCCGGCCGCGATAGGCGATACCGGCGGAGATGATCGCCAGCTTGAAGTACGCCAGCGCCATGTAGAACTCCCAATGGTCCAACGCGACGCCGGCCGCCACGGAGTAGCGCTGCGCGAGTTCATCGGCCGACGGGATCAGCGGCGATGACCAGGCCGCGTCCGCGTGCACCAGGTTGAACATCGGGTGGCGGTACACGCACATCAGCGCGGCATCGCTGATCGGATCGCCGAGGGTCGACATCTCCCAGTCGAGCACGGCGAGCACCTTCGTGGCGTCGTGCGCGTCGAGCATCGTGTTGTCGATGCGGTAGTCGCCGTGCACGATCGCACTCCGGCTCTGTGACGGAATCGCTTCTGCCAGAGCCGAATGCAAGCGCTTGACGTCGGCATCGCACGGATCGTCTTGCACCCGCACGAGATCCCACTGCCCGCCCCAGCGTCGCACCTGACGTTCGAGATAGCCGCTTGCTTTGCCGAAGTCGCCGAGGCCGACGCCCTCAGGGTCGACCGAATGCAGATCGGCGAGCACCTTGATCAGTGCATCGACACAACCGTTGATGGTGTTCTCGTCGCCGAGCGCCTCGAGTTGTTTGGTGTGCCGAACGACGCGGCCGTCCACGTACTCGACCATCTGGAACGGCGCACCCAGGACCGAGTCGTCGTTGCGCATCGTGACGGCGCGGGCCACCGGGACCGGGGTGTCGGCCAGCGCAGCCACCACCCGGTATTCGCGGGCCATGTCGTGTGCCGACGGCGTGAGCCCGTGCAGCGGCGGCCGGCGAAGCACCCACTTGGACGCGTCGTCGTACACCAGGAAGGTCAGGTTGGACCGTCCGCCCGAGATGAACTCGCCGCGCAACTCGCCCTCGCGGGGGATGTCCTCCGAGCGCAGGTGACGGTCCAGAGCGTCGAGGTCAAGGCCCTCCAGCGATATGGTCACCGGACTTGTCTACCACTGCTGGTTTCGGGGCAGCAGGTCCCACACATGCTCGGTCGAGTTAACCCCCGCCATGAAGAACGTGTTCTGCCGCGACGACCAGAGCAGCCGCGTGACGCCGGCGTAGTCCACCTGCACGCACAGCAGCTGCTCGGTCTTCATCACGGTGTGGGCCACTGCGTTGATGACGCCGCCGTGGGTGAATACCGCAACCGTGTCCTCATGATCGGCGGCCGCGACGATGTCGCCGACACCGGCTCGCACCCGCTCGATGAACGCGGGCTGGTCCACTCCGCTGGGCAGGTTTCCGCTGGCCAGGCGCTTCATGTCCGCTTCGGAGATCTGCTCGACGGGGGTGTAGTGCGAAAGGTCGCGGTCGTATTCGGCGAGCCGGTCGTCGAGATCGATGGTCAATCCCAGAGCGTCGGCGACGGGCTGTGCGGTCTGCCGGGCCCGGATCTGCGGGCTGCTGACGATGCGGCTGATCGGGAAACGCCCGAGCGCATCAGGCAGCCGCTTGGCCTGCTCGATGCCCTCTTCGGACAGTTCAGGGTCGGAGCCTTGTCCCGGCTCGCTGCGGTGCGGCAACGCGTGCCGGATGAGTAGCAACTGCACCGTGTCACCATAAGTGCATGGGCTCCGACAGCAACTATGTAGCCGAACTATTCGACCTCACTGACCGGGTGGTATTGGTCACCGGCGGCAGCCGCGGGCTGGGCCGGGAGATGGCGTTCGCCGCCGCCCGGTGCGGCGCGGACGTGATCATCGCGAGCCGCAAGTTCGACGCGTGCGCAGCCACGGCGGAGGAGATCACCGCCGTCACGGGTCGCGCCGCAATGGCGTATCAAGTGCACGTCGGGCGCTGGGATGAGCTCGACGGCCTGGTCCATGCGGCATACGACCGCTTCGGCAAGGTCGACGTGCTCATCAACAACGCCGGTATGTCGCCGCTGTACGAGTCGCTGAGTTCGGTGACCGAGAAGCTGTTCGACTCGGTCGTCAACCTCAACCTGAAGGGCCCGTTCCGGCTGTCGGCGTTGGTCGGCGAACGGATGGTGGCCGCCGGCGGTGGTTCGATCATCAACGTGAGCTCGACGGGCTCACTGCGTCCCGGGCCGCACGAACTCCCCTACGCTGCGGCCAAGGCCGGACTCAACGCACTAACCGAGGGCCTGGCCCTCGCCTACGGCCCGACAGTGCGGGTCAACACGCTGATGCCTGGCCCGTTCCTCACCGATGTCAGCAAGGCGTGGGACATCGAGGCCACGACTGCCGGCGCGCAACGGTTCGCGCTCAAGCGTCTCGGTCAGCCCGCCGAGATCATCGGCGCTGCACTGTTTCTGGCGTCCGACGCGTCGAGCTACACGAGCGGCTCGATCGTCCGGGTCGACGGCGGAATCCCATGAGCCGTTTCAGTGCGCCGAACGTGGGCTACGGCGTGACGATGTTGAACCCCGGATCGGGTCGGTCCAGTGATTCGGTGAGCTGCTGTAGCACCTGAGCGTCGCCGACGAGCTCGAAACCCGGTGAGGTCAGGTCACCTGCGGCAAGCGCGAGCAACCGGACCTTACTCGCCACCTTGACGGTGGCACCCGCAGTCGCCTCGTCGGCATTCACCTTGCGGTACACCAGCACTCCGTTGCGCAGCGTCAGCCGGTAGTTGGTGTCCGAATCCAGGAAGGTCACATCCAGTGCGAGGTCGAGGTCCCACGCTCTGGGTCCGTTGACGCTGATCGCCAGCGCATCGAAGATCTGCTCAGGCGTCAACTGCGCCATCAGTGTGGCCGGTGCGACCTGGGTAGGGGTACCGAAATTGCCGTCCGCCAACTCGGTGGCGCCGGCCAGGAAGAAGTTCCGCCACGGGCCGTTCTCAGAGCCGTAGGCCAACTGCTGCAAGGTGGCGACGTAGAGCTGCCGCGCCGCAGAGTGGTTCTCGTCGGTGAACATTGCATGGTCCAACAACGTTGCAGACCAACGGAAATCGCCATCATCGAAGGCCTGCTGCGCAATCTTCACCACATTGTCCAAACCGCCCATCGCTTCGACGTAACGCGGACCGATGGCCTCCGGCGGATGCGCCCAAAGCCGGCCGGGGTTGCCGTCGAACCACCCCATGTACCGCTGGTAGACGGCCTTGACGTTGTGACTGACCGAACCGTAGTAGCCATGGGTATTCCACGCCTTCTGCAGGGCGGGCGGCATCTCGAAGCCCTCTGCGATCTCGATACCGGTGAAACCCTGATTGAGCTGACGCAATGTCTGGTCGTGCAGATACGCATACAAATCTCTTTGTACGGAAAGGAATTCGACGATCTCGTCGTGACCCCACGTGGGCCAGTGATGCGACGCGAACACCACGTCGCTACGTTCGGCGAACGAGTCGATCGCCTCGGTCAGATACCCCGCCCAGCCGTGCGGGTCACGCACCAGCGCACCACGCAGCGTCAGCAGGTTGTGCAGGTTGTGGGTGGCGTTCTCGGCCATGCAGAGCGCGCGGAATTTCGGGAAATAGAAATGCATTTCGGCCGGCGCCTCGGTACCGGGCGCCATCTGGAATTCGATCTCGACACCGTCGATCGTGTGCTTCTCACCGGTGGTGGTGATGTCGACCGTCGGCACGATGATTGCCACCTCGCCGGTCGACGGCGTCTGCCCCAGACCGCAGCCCACCTGCCCCTGTGGACCCCGGTCGAGCGCCGCCCCGTACATGTACCCGGCGCGGCGTGCCATCGCGGTGCCCGCGTAGACGTTCTCCTGCACGGCGTGTTCGGTGAAGCCCTCCGGCGCGAGCACCGCGACCCTGCCTGCGTCCACGTCGGCCTGTGACGTCACGCCCAGCACGCCGCCGAAGTGGTCGACGTGGCTGTGCGTGTAGATGACCGCGACCACCGGCCGGTCGCCGCGATGGGTTTTGTACAGGGCGAGCGCCGCCGCTGCGGTCTCGGTGGACACCAATGGGTCGATGACGATGATTCCGGTGTCGCCCTCGACGAAGCTGATGTTGGACAGGTCCAGCCCTCGCACCTGATAGATGCCCTCGACGACCTCGTACAGGCCCTGCTTGGCCACCAGCTGGCTCTGCCGCCAGAGGCTGGGATGCACCGAAGTCGGTGCGTCGCCGTCCAGGAACGCGTAGACGTCGTTGTCCCAGACGACGCGGCCGTCGGCGGCCTTGATGACACATGGCTCCAGCGCGGCGATGAATCCGCGGTCGGCGGCGTCGAAGTCGGCGGTGTCCTCGAATGGCAGCGTGCTCAGATGCTCGCGATGCGCGGACTCGATGACGGCGGTGGGGGGCTTGAGGTCCATGCCGCCACGATATGCATCCGTCAGGAATGGCGGGCGCGATCTTCATAGCCGCGCCGCGCCGCGGTGCCCGCAGCTTGGGTAAAGATTTGGTCGGCGTTCATTGCGCGGTTCAAGGCTTCGTACACGCGTAGCGGCAAGCGCCGTGTCAGACCGATCAACACCGCCGCCGCGCGGGTCACCGTCAAGTGAGGCTTCGGTTTGGCGATCAGCGACACGATGCCCTTCGCGATGTCCTCGGGTTCGGCGTTCTTGAGTCCGGTCGCGCTGGCGACGCCGTCGATCATCTCGGTGTTGGTCAGCGTCGGCATCACGACGGATGCGGTCACGCCGGTTCCGCGCAGTTCGAGCCGCGCCGTGTCGGTATAGCCGAGTACCGCGAATTTGGTGGCGCAGTAGGTCGCGATGCCGGGCACCGGATTCACCGCGCCGACGGAGGCGATGTTGATGATGTGCCCTTTGCCCCGCCTCACCATTCGTTCGGCGGCGAGCTTGGTGCCGAGGATGACGCCAAAGAGGTTGATGTCGATCGTGCGCTGCGTGACGTGATCGGGTTCGTCGAGGAAGCCGCCCGCCGGACAGATTCCCGCGTTGTTCACCAGGACGTCGACGGGACCCAGCTCCCGTTCGACGTCGTCGAGGAACGTGGTGAATGACTGCCGATCCGTGACATCGAGCCGGGCGTAGAACCCGAGGTCGAAATCGGCTCCGCTCTCCTTGACCGCCGCCTCGTCGACGTCACCGATCGCCACTTTGGCGCCGAGCCGATGCAGCATCTTCGCGGTGGCCAGTCCGATACCGCGCGCTCCGCCGGTGACGACGACGACTTTCCCGTTGAGTGCGGATGCTTTCGCCATGGCTGCCCCTCTCGCGCCGAGAAGCGCAGACTAACCCTCACCGCGTCATCGCCGAGGCCACTCTGCTGACCTCATCCGCGCCATGACCGTCGACGACGGCGGCGTCCACGTAGCGCCGAAACACCTCGAGCACACCGGCATCGACACCGGCGTCGTGCGAGGCTCCGACGAGATGGCGCAGCGATGCCGCCACCGATGACACCGATGCGCTGCTGTCGCCGTGACGATCGTCGGCGATGCGTTCGGCGAGCTCGTCGAAGATAGGGCCGAGGATGTCGACGATGCCCAGTGCGTGCGGAAGAAACTCGCCGGGCGCGATTCCGTTGGCCCTCGCCACCGTCAACGCGTGCAGGAACCCGCTGACCGACGTCCAGAACACGTCCAGCAGCGACATGTCGAACGCCGCTGCGCGACCGTAGTCCTCCCCCAGCCACGTCGGCGTGCCCAGCGCGTCGATAACCTCCCGAAACTCGGCGAATATCTGCTGCGGCCCGGCCAAAAGTATGCTGCCGGTGGGCGTTCCGATCGTCGGGGTTGGCGTCATGATGGCGCCGTCGAGGTAACGGCCGCCGAGGTCGGCGACGAGTTTGGCGGTGTGGCGCGCCCGTTCCGGCGTGTCCGAGCTCAGGCCGACGATCACGCGTCCATTGACCGTGTCGCCCGCCTGCGCCACCAGGTCGTCCACCACGTCATGGTCGACGACGTTGATCAACGTGACGTCGCCGGCGGCCACGGCCTCCGCGGGCGTCGCCGCCCACACCACACCCCGGGCACGCAGAGCGTCGGCCTTGCCCTCGGTGCGGTTCCACACCGTGGTGCGGTGCTTCGCGTCAAGCAGGGCACCCGAAAGCGCCTGTCCCATCGGGCCGAGCCCCAACACGGTCACCGACGTCATGCCGCCGCCTCCGGATCCTTGATGCTCTCGACGACACGCGCGAAGCCGTCGCTGCCGTGACCCGCATCGATCTGCCGGTGAATGAGGCGCTGCACCACGTCCACCAATTCGGTGCTGATGCCCTGCGCACGACTGGCTTCCACGATGTCGCTGATATCCGAGAACTCGAGGCTCTGCTGGCCGGGCACCGAATAGTCCCCGCCATCGATGACGTCGGCGTACTCGGCGATCGCAGGCACCACCGCGTGCAGCCAGTCCACGGCCCGGGCCGCGAACTCCTTGGTCGGCACACCCGCTGCGCCGACCATCGCCGCGCCGTGAAAGAACCCCGCGAACATGACGTACATCGATGACAGCAGGGCCAGGTCGTACAGCGACGCCATCCCCGCGGCGTCACCGAAATATTCTGTGTTTCCCCAGGATTCGAAGATCATGCGGTGGTCGTCGTAAAGCCGTCGCGAGCCGCTGTAGAGGACTCCGGCCGCGGGTGTGCCGATCATCTCGGGGGTGGCCATGACGCCGCCGTCGAGGTAATCGGCGCCGATCGCGGCGGACCATCGGGCGAGTTCGCGGGCGCCGTCGGGGGACGTGGTGGTCAGGTTGAGGATGGATTTTCCGGTGAGGCGATCGGCAAGCGGATCGAGCACGTCGTGCACCGACGCGTGGTCGAACAGGCACACCACGATCAGGTCGGCGTCTGTGGCGGCAGCCGGCGTGTTCGCGGCGACGGCGCCGGCGTCGACGAGTGGTGCGGTCCTTGTGGCGGTGCGGTTCCACACGATCGTCGGATGGTCCGTGCGAAGGACGCCACCGGCCAGTGCCGAGCCCATCTCGCCGAGACCCAGAAAGCTCACGGTTGTCATGGCATCATCGTCGACGTGACGCACACTTTCCGACAAGTACCCACTAAAAAGTGGGATACTTACCTTATTGAAACTAATGGGGGTGAGCTGTGGCTTCGCTAGGCAAATTCACGTGCGGCCTGGACGCCGCGATGGCGGTGGTCGACGGAAAGTGGAAGCCGCTGATCCTGTGGGAACTCCAGGAAGGACCCAAGCGGTTCAATGCACTGCATCGAAGCCTGCCCGGCATCTCTCAGAAGATGCTGACCCAACACCTCAAGGAGTTGCAGCGTCACGGCGTCGTGCACCGCGAGAGCTATCACGAAGTGCCGCCCCGAGTGGAGTACTCGATGACCCCGGCCGGCGAGGAATTGCTGGAAGCACTTGGACCGCTTGGCGATTGGGCCACCAAGCACATCAAGCTGATCTGCGCCGCCGAGGCGGGCTGAGTCAGCTGTCCTGTTCGGCCAGCCACCGTTCGGCGCGGCGTTTCGATGCCCGCGACAACCAGGCGTCCTGGATCAGCTCGGTGAGTTCGGCCCTGCCGATCGACGATAACCTGCTGGCGCGCACGAGAACCGAAAGATGGCCGTCGAAACGGTCCGTAGTGAAAAACGGCGAGTCCGGGTCCTGGATGAGCGCCAGCTTGTCGGCTTCCGACTCGACCCAGATCATGATGACGTCGGTATACCGCTCACCGGTGTCGGGATCTTCTGCGTCGGGCTGAGGCGCGCGGAAGAACACGAACGACTTGCCGCCCACCTGGTAGATCGGGTTGCCTTTGGGGCCTTCGATCCGATTCGTGTGCGGCATCGAGGCGGCGATCTCGTGCACGTCGGCGACGCGCGCGGGGCGGTCACGCATAGCGCCCCAACCGGTGCAGCACGACATCGGAGAGGGTGCCGTCGTGCACGGTCGCGGTCATGTACGTGCAGAATTCCTGGCGCCTGCGATCGGTCGGTGAGCCCGGATTGAGCAGTCGCAGGCCGGTTTTCGCAGTCGTGTCCCACGGGATGTGGCTGTGCCCGAAGACCAGCACATCGGTGTCGGGATACAGCTTGGCCATCCTCGCGTCGCGGCCGCCCGCCGCCCCGGTCTCATGTGTGACGGTGAAGCGCACACCTTCGAGTGTGACGTCCGCACGTTCGGGAAGCCGGATCCGCAACTCGGCGCCGTCATTGTTGCCCCAACAGGCGATCAACCGCTGGGCGCGAGCTTCGAGGGTGTCGAGCAGGGACGGCTCCACCCAGTCGCCGGCGTGCATCACCACGTCGGCTTGCGCGACTTCGTCCCACACCCGCGCGGGTAGGTCGCGGGCGCGCTTGGGAACGTGGGTATCGGCGATGAGCAGAAGCCGCACCGCCCCAATCTAGCGGCCCGACCGCGGTTGCCATCCCGGCGGCGGATCTTCACCCACCCGGCCGTCGACGGCCTCGCGGATCAGGTCGGCGTGGCCGGTGTGCCTGCTGTATTCCTCGATGAAGTCGCACAGCAGGCGGCGCAGGCTCGCATGGTTGCCGTCACCGTCGGAGACGTGGACCAGCTGGTCGAGTCCGCCCCGAGCCAACGCGACGTCGAGGCGGGTGCGGGACCGCGCCACCGCGTCCTCCCACAGCGCGTACAGCGCCTCCGGCGGGTCGGCGGCCGCCGACGTGAACTCCCAGTCGTCGGTGCCGTCCCACAGCGTCTGCCACGGCTCACCGACCGGCTCGCCGGTGAGCTTCTGGGTGAAGATGTAGTCCTCGTTGATCGCCATGTGCTTGAGCAGACCGCCGAGCGTCATCGCAGAGGCCCCGATGCGTGTCTGCAGTCCGGCCGCGTCGAGGTCGTCGGTCTTCCAGCGAAACGTCGCCCGCTGCCGCTCGAGCGCACCGACCAGATGCTCGACCTCGGTGCCGGCCAGCGGCGGTTCCCACGGGGTTTCGGTCATACAGCCACCGTAGGCACCTTGAGCGCGCGCGCCCGAAGGGATTCGAACCGTTACCGTGGAGTCCATCTGAAGCGATGCGCTCCACAGCAGCAGCGTGATTACTCACGCAGCGTTGCCCACGCGGGGCTTCCCGTGGCGGTACCCACTGCCGACTTGACCGGCCTTCTGCGGGTTTCCAGCGGGCTCGTTTAGCGTCGCCCCGCAACTCGGGGAGGACGTGCCACCTGCAGCTTGGCTGGCAAGTGCAGCCAAGTTGCGAGCAGCATTTAGGTCGCGATCCAGCGTGACCCCGCACGTCTCGCAGTGATAGACACGTTCGGAGAGGCGCAGTTTGGCTTTCGTTGCGCCACATCCCGAACACAATTTTGAGCTGGCGTAGAACCGGTCGGCGACGATGAGCTCGCCCCCGCGCCACTGGGACTTATACGAAAGTTGTCGCCGTAATTCGCCCCAGCCAGCCCCGGCAATCCGGCGCGCCAACCTGCGGTTGTGCAGCATGCCCGCAATATTGAGATCCTCGATCACAATTTGGTCGAATCGTTCGGACAATGAGGTCGTCAATCTGTGGAGTGCATTGATTCGGGCGTTGGCGACCCGAGCGTGAAGTCGATTCACTTTGTCTTGGGCGCGATACCAACGGCGCGACGGAGGCTTTCCGGTGCGCCTGTCGGGCCCCTCTCTTCGCGTCGCCTTGCGTTGCAACCGACGGAGCGTCTTGTTGACCTGCTCGAGATGAGCGGGGTTGGCAACCATTCCTGCGGCGTCGGAGATACCCCGCACTGGCTCAGACAAGATGGCCAGGTGTTGGATCCCAAGATCCACCCCAACTACCTCTCGCGGCAGCCCAAGTACCGAAGGGGCCATCCGAACCTCGACCGAGAAGGAAACGAACCATCGCCCTCGCGCATACGAAATTGTGGCGGACTTAATTCGCGCAGTTCCCTCCGCGACGCGTCGCGCCAATTTGCGAGTCGACTCGTGAGTTCGCACCAGGCCGATGCGAGGAAGCTTTATGTGACGCCGGTCGGCATCGGAGAGGCCAAACGCACCAGTAGTAAAGCGGCATGACATCTGGCACTTTTTGGACTTGAACTGTGGAAACCGCATTCGCGGCCCTCTGCGGTCGCCCGATTGCGACTTGACCCAACAGCGGAGGCCGACAGCCAAGTTGGCGAGCCCTGACGAGTACGCCTCCTTCGAATTGTCCTCCCACCACGGAGCGACGTCATCCTTGGCGTCGTTCCATAATCTGCGCAAGGCATACGCCGACCAGTCCAACGACGGCGTGAGATCCCGATCGCTGATGCCATATGTTTGCTCGGCCGCTCGCTGTTCAAGATTCGCGATGACTCTGCGCAGTCCCCAGTTGTACGCGTACCGCTGCGCGCCGCAGTGCGACCGAAGAGCTTGTTCTTGCGAAGGTGTCGGGTCAAGCGCGAACCGATAACCCCTGACCAAACTAGGGGCTCGGGCGCCCGGCGGTCCGCTAGTGGTCAAGACTTCGCTCCCGGATTTTCCACACCAGGAACTGTTCCAGACGAGTCCGACAAGTCGACGTCCCCGCGACACGGGCTCTAGGGAGTGTCAAGGATCAGCCGAAGTAGGTGTAAACCATCAGCGAAGCCAAAACGTCAAGCATCACCCGACGTCATACCCTCAAAGCGCGCCCGAAGAGATTCGAACTCCCAACCTTCTGATCCGTAGTCAGATGCTCTATCCGTTGAGCTACGGGCGCATGCATATTCAGTTGTTGGCGGAGGCGAGAGGATTTGAACCTCCGGCCCGGTTTAAGCCGGGCAACTCATTAGCAGTGAGTCCCATTCGGCCGCTCTGGCACGCCTCCCGACGTTTACCGCCGATCCGACAGAGTACACAGGCCCGACGGCACCAAGCAAAGCAGATCAGGGGCGCACCGAGCGTCCCCATAAACTGATCGCGTGACCGCCCGTCTGCGACCCGAACTTGCCGATCTACCGGCGTATACCCCCGGCAAGACCGTGCCGGGCGCGATCAAGATCGCGAGCAACGAGACGGTGCACGGGCCCCTGCCCAGCGTGCGGGCCGCGATCGAGAAGGCCACCGACAACATCAACAGGTACCCCGACAACGGCTACGTCGAGCTCCGCGAGCACCTGGCCAAGCACGTCAACTTCTCGCCGGAACACATCTCCGTCGGCTGCGGGTCCGTCAGCTTGTGCCAGCAGTTGATCCAGATCACCTCCACGGTCGGCGACGAAGTGCTGTTCGGCTGGCGCAGCTTCGAGATCTACCCGCTGCAGGTCCGCACAGCGGGCGCCACCCCCGTGCAGGTGCCGCTGACCGACCACACCTACGACCTCGACGCGATGCTGGCCGCGATCACCGACCGCACCCGGCTGATCTTCGTGTGCAACCCGAACAACCCCACCAGCACCGTCGTCGACCCCGAGCAACTGGCCAGGTTCGTCGAGGCCGTGCCGTCGGACATTCTCATCGCCATCGACGAGGCATACGTCGAGTACATCCGCGACGGCCTGCTGCCGGACAGCTTGGGGCTGGCGCACAACCACGCCAATGTCGTTGTGCTGCGCACGTTCTCGAAGGCATACGGGCTGGCCGGGCTACGCATCGGCTACGCCGTGGCCGACCCGGACATCATCACCGCGCTCGGCAAGGTATACGTCCCGTTCACCGCGACCAGCGTCTCGCAGGCCGCGGCCATCGCATGCCTGGACGCCGCCGACGAGCTGCTGGCCCGCACCGACGCTGTCGTCGCCGAACGCGCCCGCGTGACGGCAGCGCTGCTCGACGCGGGTTACACGGTGCCGCCGTCGCAGGCCAACTTCGTCTGGCTGCCGCTGCCCGGCCGGGCGCAGGAGTACGCCCGCGCCGCCGCCGATAGCCGAATCATCGTGCGGCCCTACGGCGAGGACGGGGTGCGCGTCACCGTCGCCGCACCGCACGAGAACGACATGTTCCTGGAATTCGCCCGCAACTGGATCCGAGACGCATGAGCGAGCCGGCCAGCCGTCAGCGGTTCGGTGAACTCACCTCGAAAACGGGGCTGATCGCGTACGAGGACCTGGAGCAGTTCTGGTCCACGCTCGAACCGGTCGACATCGACTTCATGATCGGCGAATGGCGGGGCGGCGAACTGCCCTCCGGCCATCGCGGTGAGGGTTTCCTGGGTGACCGCTGGTTCGGCACGACGTTCCGCTCGGCCACCGACGTGGATCCGGTGGTGTGCGTCGACGAGGACGGCAACAAGTACTCGGATACCGAGGTCATGAACGGCTCAGCCAGCCTGTGGATGGAAGAGTTTCGCGGCGAAGTGACCGCGACGATGGTGTACGACGCCATGCCGATTCACGATCACTTCAAAAAGGTGGATGACAACGTCGTCATCGCAGTCACGAACGGAAAGGGTGCGCGCGATGGCGGCCGGTATTTCTTCTTCTACCTCGAGCGCGTCTGACACCGACGCTCGGAAGACGTTTGCAGCGCTGAAGGAACGCACGGATCGGATCTCCGATGCCGAACTCGACGAGTTCTGGGCCACGCTGGCACCGGCGACCATCGACTTCATGATCGGCGAGTGGGCGGGCGGGGAGTTCGACACCGGTCACCGCGCCAACGGGTTCATGAAGCGCCTGAACTGGTTCGGCAAGACGTTCGTGTCGGCGACCGACGCCAAGCCACTGGTGTGCCTGGACGCCGACGGCAACAAGTTCTCCAACACCGAGGCGATGAACGGCGAGGCCAGCCTCTGGATGGAGGAGTTCCGCGGCGAGCTCGTCGCCTCGATGGTTTACGACGGCAGGCCGGTGCACGACCACTTCAAGGTCGTCGACGACAACGCCGTCATGGGGATCATGAACGGCAAGGGCGCCCTCGACGGAGACAAGTTTCTGTACTTCTACCTGGAACGCGTCTAACCCGGCCGGCGGCCGGTGAACGCCAACAGCCTGTCCAACGATCCGGCGTCGTCCGGAATGTCGACCGGATCGTCGAAGCCCGCGCGGGTGCGACCCTGCGGGGTGATGACCTTGGTCGCCAGCCCCATGACGTAGTCGGTCAGCGAATCGGGCGTATTCACCTCGCGGCCGACGGCCGCAGCGTAATCCCAAGCGTGGACCAGAAATTCGAGTGACAGGATGCCTGCCATCACCGTCGCGGGCGCCTCGCTGTTCCCGAAAGGCACCGTGCCGTCGAGGCCGCGCCGTTTCCACGCGTCCAGCGCGGGCCGTCCGGCGAGGACCACCTGCCGCTCCACCGAGTCCGTCCGGTCCCGCTCGGGGAATTCCGCACCCGCCGCACCGCCGAGCACGGTGATCGAATTCATCAGGTGATCCGTTAGGCCTGCCACGTCGAACTCGCGGCACGGTGTCTGCTTTTCGAGGTCGTCGGCGGCGATGCCGTGCAGCACGTGCTGCAGCACGGCGAAGGTGGCTTCTGCACTCTCCAGTTCGTCCGCAGGCGGTGAATCCGGTCCGGCACGCAGATCGTCCGTCATGGCTCCCACGCTACGTCGCGCTTGCGCCTATCGTTGCCCAGATGAAGACGTACGTGCGGGTGGGCGCATCGGCCCTGATCGTGGTGGGCCTGGCCGCCGGGTGCTCACGCACCACCGAGGGCACCGTCGCCATGACGACCGAGCCTGGGCCCCCGATCTCGTCAGAAGACACCGAGACGGGTCAGCCGACGATTCCGGGCCTGCCGGACATCGAGCTTCCCGACATTCCGGGCTTGCCCGGGTTTCCGGGTAACGACGTCCCCGACGTGCCCGCCCCGGCGAACGCGCAGACGATGACGTGCGACGAGTACACCGGCCTCGACGAGGCCACCCAGAAGGCCGTCGTCAAGGCCATCCTCAATGAGGACGGCGTGACCGACGAAGCCGCGGAGCTGACGGCGATGCTCATGGCCGGCGCCATGTGCCAGTTCATGCCCGACCTCACGGTCAGCGAGGTGGTGTCGGGCTCCCCACCGTGAGTGGCTAGCCTGCACCCATGGGCGACACCTACGAATCCGTCACCGTCGACATCAAGGATTACGTCGCGCAGGTGACGCTGATCGGCCCCGGCAAGGGCAACGCCATGGGCCCGGCCTTCTGGGCCGAGATGCCCGAGGTGTTCGCCAAGCTCGACGCCGACCGCGACGTGCGCGCGATCGTCCTGACGGGTTCAGGCACGAATTTCAGCTACGGACTCGACCTGATGGCGATGGGCGGCATGCTGTCCGGCGTCATGTCCGACGGGGCGACGGCGCGTCCGCGCGCGGAACTGCACGCCACGATCCTGCGCATGCAGGGCGCCATCAACGCCGTCGCCGACTGCCGCACCCCGACCATCGCGTCGGTGCACGGCTGGTGCATCGGCGGCGGCGTCGACCTGATCTCGGCCGTCGACATGCGCTACGCCAGCGCCGACGCCAAGTTCTCGGTGCGCGAGGTCAAGATCGCGATCGTCGCCGACGTGGGCAGCCTGGCCCGCCTGCCGCTGATCCTGTCCGACGGGCACCTGCGCGAGCTGGCGCTGACGGGTAAGGACATCAACGCGGCCCGTGCCGAGAAGATCGGTCTTGTCAACGACGTGTATGACGACGCCGAGGCGTCGCTGGCCGCTGCACATGCGACCGCCGCCGAGATCGCCGAGAATCCGCCGCTGGTCGTCAGCGGTGTCAAGGACGTGCTCGATCAGCAGCGCATCGCCAGGGTCTCGGAGAGCCTGCGCTATGTCGCGGTGTGGAACTCGGCGTTTCTGCCGTCGAAGGATCTGGGCGAAGGGATCACGGCGACGTTCGAGAAGCGGCCGCCCAACTTCACCGGGGAATAGGGGTCCAGCCGAACTCCGCCTTCGCCTTCGCATTCGACAGCGGCAGCCACGTCGTGCCGAATGCCGTCGCCGGATACGACGCGACGAGGCCCAGCAGCTTGTGCGAGATCGGCAGCGGCCGCGGCCGGCCCAGCTTCGCCGACAACTCCCGCACGTAGTCACCGAACGACTGCGGCCGGTCGTCGACGATGTTGTAGACCTCACCGCCTCGGCCCTTCGTGACGGCGTCTGCGGTGGTCTTCGCGACATCGTCGATGTGTATCCACGAAACCACGCCGTCGCCCGTCAGCGCCGGCATTGCCCACCACTTGGCCAGCTTGACGAAGAGTTCGTCATGCGGCACATCTGGCCCGTAAAAGATGCCGTAGCGCAACACAATTCCCTCTGTATCGCTGTGCTCGCCGGAGGTCAGCACAGTCTGCTCCATACCGCGCAGCGCGGCCAGCATAGCGTCACCGCCCGGCGGCGGCGGACCCGGATAGAGATCGGTTTCGTCCACCACGCGAGGTCCGGACCTCGGATAGCCGTAGGCGAACACCACCGACTCCGCGACGACGCGGCGTACTCCCGCCCGTTGCGCGGCTCGTACGAGATTCGGCGCGCCGACACCCCAGAGTTCGCGTGCCGGTTCGAAGTCCTTGGGGCGCTTGGGGCCCCACTTCGGCAGGGTCGTCAGCAGCGAGATCACCACCTCCGGTCCGACGTCCGCGACGACCTTGTCGATCTCGTCGGCGTCGAGCACGTCGGCAACCACCGGCTTGCCGCCCGTCGCTGCAATCTGCGACGTCTTCGACGACGTCCGGGTCACACCGATCACCTCGTGCCCGCGAGAATTCAACTCCCGCAACAACGGAAGACCGGGCACGCTCGTCGCACCGGCAACCAGCACCCGCATCAGCGCACGCCCTTCTCCGTGCGGATGGCGGCGCGCAACGCGATGGCGAGTATCACCGTCGTGAACACCAGGCCCCCTGCCTCCATCCACCCGATCAGGTCACCGGCGCCGTGGTGGGGGTCGATGATGTGGCTCAGCGAGTGCAACGCCCAGTGCAGTGTCGCGAATGCCAGGGCAGGAACCCGCCACGACACCCGGCGCACCGCGGCGAGCAGCAGCAGACCCTGGGGGATCTCGAACGTCGCGTTGTCGAAGATGTAGTGATCGTTGCGCACGCCGAAGGTGCCGAGCGTGTCGAAGAACGGACCCGGGAAGAACAGCATGAACAGCCCGATACCCAGGGCATAGATCCCGAAGACGATCAGCGTCACCTCGACGAAGCCGCCTCTTGTGCGGGTGGGAGTCGTCGTCATACCGTCACGCTAATACGTGACTGGTCTCAAGATGGGTGCCACTTTGATGACTACTTCGGGTACCACTTCTGGTCCGGAGCTGCTGGTCGAAATCGACAGGACGGCGCCGACTTCACTGCATCACCAGCTCGCCAACGGCCTGCGCGACGCGATCCGCACGGGCCGCCTGACGCCGCACACCCGGCTGCCCTCGAGCCGCGTGCTCGCCGCCGACCTCAACGTGTCGCGTCGGCTCGTCGTGGATGCCTATAGCCAACTGGTCGCAGAAGGCTTCCTGCTCAGCACGCGCGGCTCGGGAACCCGTGTCGCCACCGTCGACGTGGCGACCGCCCCCACCTACAGATCCGCGGAACCACCGCGCTTCGACGTCGATTTCTTTCCCGGATCGCCTGACCTGTCCAGCTTTCCACGGCACTCGTGGCTGCGGGCGCTGCGGCAGGGGCTGGCCGGTCTCGAGTCCGAAGCCTTTGGCTACGTCACGCCGCAGGGTCTGCTCGAGACACGCATTGCGATCGCGGACTATCTGCGTCGCACCCGCGGGGTGCTGGCCGATCCGCAACACATCGTCATCTCCTCCGGCGTGACACAGGCCATCGCGCTGCTGGGCCAAACGCTGCGGACCACTCCGCTGGCGATGGAGGATCCCGGATTTTGGCAACATCGAATGATACTGCGGCACAACGGTGTCGAGCCGATTCCTGTCCCCATCGATGGCGAGGGACTCGATGTCGATGCCCTCGCGAGCAGCGGTGCGGAAGTGGTGCTGACCACTCCGGCGCACCAGTCACCGACGGGCGTCGTGCTATCGGCACCACGGCGGACCGCGCTGATGGAGTGGGCCCGTGCCGGTCATCTGGTAATCGAGGACGACTACGACGCCGAATACCGTTACGACCGTGCGCCCGTGGGGTCATTGCAGGGCATCGCGCCCGATCGCGTGGTGTACGTGGGGTCGACGAGTAAGACGCTGGCTCCCGGTCTGCGCATCGGCTGGATGGTGTTGCCGCCACACCTGGCCAAGGCGGTCATCTCGTCGAAATGGCTTGCCGACACTGGAGGTTCGGTGATGGATCAGGTCGCCTTCGCCCAGTTCCTGACATCGGGTGAGTACGACCGGCACCTGCGGCAGATGCGCAGGCGCTATCACACCCGCCGGACCGCGCTGCTAGACGCGCTGGCACGGCACCTGCCCGACGCGACAGTGCTGGGCGCCGCGGCCGGCGTCCATCTCACCGTCCGGTTTCCCGACGCCTTTCCCCTGGACGACCTGGTCGCGCACGCCAAGAAGGTCCGCGTCAGGGTCGAGCCGGTGGCACGCTGTTATGCCGAACCCGACACGGCGCCACCGGGATTGCTGCTCGGCTACGCGAACCTCACGGAGTCACAGATCGAACGCGGCGTGCGCGAATTGGCTCGGGCGCTTCGTTAGCTGCCGCCACCACCGCAGCCACCACCACCACATCCGGCACCGCCACAACCGCCGTTGTCGAAGCCACCGGTGCCGATATAGCCCGTTCCGGCGGCGCCGGTCGACCCGGCCGCCCACATATTGCGGCGCTGCCTCGCTCTCATCGCCTTACGATTACGCGGGCTGTGCAGTTCCATATAGCTTCGGCGATATTTGTCCTCGGCCGAACCGCGCTGGCTGATGCGGCTACTCCACATCAGCCAACTCACCACCACAACAAATAACAAGGCCAGCACCGAGATTCCGATCACGGCCCCCACCGTTGCGCTCATGGACGAAGATTACTGCCGTGTTCGGCACTCGCCCAGTGTGGAAACGCTATGGGATTGTTAAGGTCTCGACTCGACTCGATACCACACATTTGTAACTTGCGACGCGGCCGGTGGAGGAATGTTCGATTGCCAGATGGCGGTGGCGGAGGGATTTGAACCCCCGGACGGTTTTAGCCGTCTCTCGCTTTCAAGGCGAGTGCATTAGGCCGCTCTGCCACGCCACCGTCGACAAGCGTACTGGTGGACGGTTACGGCTCAGACGCGGCCGAGCTTCGCCGGCGGCGCCGCAGTCTTGAGCGCGACGCTGATGCGCCTGCAGTTCTCCCCCATTGCCGCGATCTGCGGACGCGACAATCGGCCGAGGAAGTGCACTCGCACGCCCTCGCCGTACGTCGCCATTGCCTCGCGTACCGCGGATCGGCCCTCGTCGGTGATGGTGGCGAGCACGCCGCGACCGTCTTCGGGACTCGCACCGCGCCGCACCAGCCCCTGCAATTCCAGGCGGCGGATCTGCCGCGTGACGCGGCTGGGCAACGACATGAGAGCGTCTGCCAGATCTCCCATCCGTGATGACCCCGTCGCCGACTTGTCCAAGATGTCGAGCAACCGCACATCGTTGAGGGTCAGTTGATGTTCGTCCAAAAGCGACCTGTTGAGGGTCGCGTACATCCGTAGCGCCGAGTCGAGGAAGTGTTGCCACGACCTCTGTTCGGCGATGTCCAATCCAGGCATATCACTGGCTGTACGCCCCCCTATGATGCTCTCCATCCGGCAATGGTAAATCCCCAATGCGTTGCTGGGGCAGGAACATACAGACGCGTTATCGCAGGCTAGTAGGCTTATTTGAATGCATTCGATCGTGGTAGCCAGCAAAGGTCAGTTGACCTGGCAAGAAGTTACTGACATTGCACCCGGCGAAGACGAGATCTTGATCAAGATCAGCGCCGCGGGGGTCAACCGAGCCGACCTGTTGCAGGCCGCGGGCAAGTATCCGCCGCCACCGGGAGCCAGCGAGACCCTCGGGCTGGAGGTGTCAGGGACCATCGCCGCGCTGGGTGATGGGGTCACCGGCTGGGACGTCGGACAGCCGGTCTGTGCCCTGCTGGCGGGCGGAGGCTACGCCGAGTACGTCGCGGTCCCCGCGCCGCAGGTGATGCCCATCCCGGAGTCGGTGCCACTGCAGCACGCGGCTGCGCTGCCCGAGGTCGCGTGCACGGTGTGGTCGAACCTCGTGATGACCGCGGGCCTGTCGGCGGGTCAGCTCGTACTCGTCCACGGCGGCGCCAGCGGCATCGGCACCCACGCGATCCAGGTCGGCGTCGCGCTCGGTTGCCGGGTTGCGGTGACGGCCGGAGCGAAGAACAAGCAGGATCTGTGCGCCGAGCTCGGCGCCGAGATTGTCATCGGATACCGCGACGAGGATTTCGTCGAACGTGTGCGCGCGGAAACCGACGGCGCCGGCGCCGACGTGATTCTCGACATCATGGGAGCCGCCTATCTCGACCGCAATGTCGACGCGCTCGCCCCCGACGGCCGCCTGGTGATCATCGGTATGCAGGGCGGAGTCAAAGGCGAATTGAACATCGGGAAACTCCTCGGCAAGCGTGCCGGGGTGATCGCGACCGCGCTACGGTCGCGTCCGGTGAGCGGTCCCGCCAGCAAGGGCGAGATCGTGACCGAAGTCGTCGCCAACGTGTGGCCGCTGATCGCCGCCGGCGAGGTACGTCCGATCATCGGCGCCGAGTTCGGAATCGAGCAGGCCGGCGAAGCGCACGAGTTGCTGGAGTCCGGCGATGTGTCGGGGAAAATCCTTCTGCGCGTGGCAGATTGACGTTCGCTACCGTCAGCCCAGCGACGCCAGCGCGCGGACGAGCTGGTCCACTTCGGCGGTCGTCGTGTAATGGGCCAGGCCGACGGTGACAGCACCGCCGATGTCGTTGACGCCGATCACGTCGAGCACCCGCGAGCCCGCGTTCGCGATAGCCAGGATGCCATTGTCGGCCAGCCGCTGCACCACCCGCTCGGCAGGCACGTCGCTGACCGCGAAACTGAGGACGGGGATCCGTATTTCGGGTTGCCCGATCACCATGACCGCGGGCAGCGACCGCAAGGACATTTGCAGGTAGTCGAACAGCCGGCTCATGTACGACGACGCCGATTGCATTGAGGTCGCTAGTCTTTCACGACGGGTACCCTGCGCCGACTCGTCGAGGGACGCCAGGTATTCGACGCTGGCGACGACGCCGGCGAGCAGGCCGAACTGATGCGACCCGACCTCCAGCCGGGCCGGACCACGGGCGTACGGGTTCAGTGAGACCGAGGCGAACGAATCGATGATCGACGGATCGCGGAACACCAGTGCACCGATCGGGGGCCCACCCCAGGCGAGGGCGTTCACGGCGACCACGTCCGCATCGATCTCGTCGATGTCGATCAGGCGATAGGGCGCGGCGGCAGAGTGGTCGACCACCACCAGGCCGCCGTTGTCGTGCACCAGCTTGGTGACCGGCCGCAAATCGGTGACGGTGCCCAACGTCGACGAGGCCGACGTGATGGCGACCAGCCGGGTGGGCGCAGTGATGAGGCCCTCCCACTGCCAGCTCGGCAGTTCGCCGGTCTCGATGTCGACCTCGCCCCACTTGACCTTGGCGCCATAGCGATTGGCGGCTCGCAGCCACGGGGCGATGTTGGCTTCGTCATCCAGCCGGGTGACCACCATCTCGTAGCCGAGACCCACGCGGGCGGCGGAGGCGTCAGCCAGGTTGGTGAGCAGTACGGCACGGTCCGAGCCGAGCACCACACCGTCGGGGTCCGCGCCGACGAGATCGGCCACCGCCTGGCGGGCGGCCGTGAGCACCGCGGCGCTGCGTTGAGCCGACGGATGTGGTCCGGTCGACGTCGGCATCGAACCCCGGAAGGCGGTGGAGACCGCCCTCGCGACGGCATCGGGAATGAGCATGCCGTGCTGTGCGTCGAAGTGCACCCAACCGTCGCCCAGAGACGGGTGCAGTCCGCGCACCCGGGCGACGTCGTATGCCATGCCAGCCCACCTTAAGCGTCCTTGAATTGCACTACCGGACACGATCTCGCACGATGCCCGGCTTACCACCCGTTGCTACCCAGCCGGGCCCGAAACGGGTCACCTGGCGAGCCATACTAGTGCAGCGGCATCGGGGTTCGGAGTGCTCATAGCACTTTCGTGACCAAGGGTGCGGGAGCACGGAATGAATCCATTCACAGGGCCCGGACTGCGGGTTCGCCAAGACTGACGGGCTAGTGTCGCTACGTACGTCAGATCGTGGCGATAGGTCCGCGACGACGAGGCGAAACCGCAGCGACCACTGGCGCGGAGAGGAACATGACAGCCAACAACGACGACGACGGCATCGAGATCATCGGCGAGGATCCGCGCGCCGGCGCGCAGGACGATGACGGGAAATCGCTGACCGACCTGGTCGAGCAGCCCGCGAAGGTGATGCGGATCGGCACGATGATCAAGCAGCTGCTGGAGGAGGTGCGTGCGGCACCGCTGGACGATGCGAGCCGCACCCGGCTGCGCGAGATCCACCGGACCAGCATCGCTGAGCTCGAGGAAGGCCTGGCGCCCGAGCTGCGCGAAGAGCTGGAGCGCCTGACGCTGCCGTTCACCGAGGACGGGGTCCCGTCCGACGCCGAGCTTCGCATCGCGCAGGCACAGTTGGTGGGCTGGCTGGAAGGCCTGTTCCACGGCATCCAGACGGCGCTGTTCGCCCAGCAGATGGCGGCGCGCCAGCAGCTGGAGCAGATGCGGGGCCAGGGTGCGCTGCCACCAGGAATGGCTGGACCGCGCGGCGGCGCCGGGACCGGCCAGTACCTCTAGGAGCCCTGCACGTGGCCCCACACATCTCGACGCGCAACGCCTGGGTGGAGTTCCCGATCTTCGACGCCAAGTCGCGGTCCTTGAAGAAGGCGTTCCTCGGGAAGGCCGGCGGCGCGATCGGCCGCAACGAGTCCAACGTCGTCGTCATCGAGGCGCTGCGCGACATCACGATGTCGCTGGAACTCGGCGATCGCGTCGGGCTAGTCGGACACAACGGCGCGGGGAAGTCGACGCTGCTGCGGCTGCTGTCCGGGATCTATGAACCCACCCGCGGCGTCGCGACGGTGACCGGCCGGGTGGCGCCGGTGTTCGATCTCGGGGTCGGCATGGATCCCGAGATCACCGGGTTCGAGAACATCATCATCCGCGGACTGTTCCTCGGGCAGACACGTAAGCAGATGCTGGCCAAGGTCGACGAGATCGCGGACTTCACCGAGCTGGGCGACTACCTGTCCATGCCGTTGCGTACCTACTCGACCGGTATGCGGGTACGCCTGGCGATGGGCGTGGTGACAAGCATCGACCCCGAGATCCTGTTGCTCGACGAGGGCATCGGAGCGGTGGACGCCGACTTCCTGAAGAAGGCGCAGTCGCGGCTGCAGAGCCTTGTCGAGCGCTCGGGCATCCTGGTGTTTGCGAGCCACTCGAACGAATTCCTGGCCCGGCTGTGCAAGACCGCGATGTGGATCGACCACGGCACCATCAAGATGACCGGCGGGATCGAGGAGGTCGTGCGCGCGTACGAGGGCGAGGACGCCGCCCGTCATGTGCGCGAAGTCCTCGACGAACACCGCGCGGATTGGCCGGCGACGGCGATGAGCGCCCCGCGCGAAGAGCAGACAACAAAGTCCGATGAGTGACACGGTGTGCGCCGTCGTGGTCACGCACCGGCGTCCCGACGAACTAGCCAAGTCGCTGGAAGCGGTGGCGACCCAGAGTCGCACGCCGGACCACTTGATCGTCATCGACAACGACAACGATCCGCATGTCGGTGAACTCGTTGCCGGACAACCGCTTCCGACTACTTACATTGGGTCCCGGCGGAACCTCGGCGGCGCCGGAGGTTTCGCGCTGGGAATGCTGCACGCGCTGACGCTCGGTAGCGACTGGGTGTGGCTGGCCGACGACGACGGGCGGCCCGCCGACTCCGAAGTGCTCGGGACACTTCTGGCATGTGCCGAGAAGTACGGGCTGGCCCAGGTGTCGCCGATGGTGTGCGACATGAATGACCCTGGGCGCCTGGCATTTCCATTGCGCCGCGGGTTGGTGTGGCGACGCCGGGTCTCAGAGCTGCGCACCGAGACATCTACCGATCTGCTTGAGGGCATTGCGTCGCTGTTCAACGGCGCACTGTTCCGCGCGTCCACGCTGGAGGCCACCGGCGTACCGGATCTGCGGCTGTTCGTGCGCGGCGACGAGACAGAACTGCACCGTCGCCTGGTGCGGACGGGGCTCCCGTTCGGCACCTGTCTGGACGCGGTCTATCTGCACCCGCAGGGCGGTGACGAGTTCAAGCCGATCCTGGGCGGACGGATGCACACGCAGTACCCCGACGACAAAACCAAGCGGTTCTTCACCTATCGCAACCGTGGATACCTGCAGTCGCAGCCGGGCCTGCGGAAGCTGGTGTTCCAGGAGTGGGTTCGGTTCGGCTGGTACTTCCTGGTGTCCCGGCGCGACCCTTCAGCTTTGATGGAATGGATTCGGTTGCGGCGCATGGGTCGTAGGGAGAGGTTCGGGAGGCCTGCACAGTGACGTTCACCGACGCCGCCGCACAGTCGAAGACGTTTGGCCGCGCCTGGGGTGACCTGGTCGCGGGCTTCAGCAAGCGTGAGCTCTGGTTTCATCTGGGCTGGCAGGACATCAAACAGCGCTACCGCCGGTCGGTGCTCGGGCCGTTCTGGATCACGATTGCGACGGGTGCCACCGCGGTCGCGATGGGGCTGTTGTACTCCAAGTTGTTCAAGCTTCCGCTCGAAGAGCATCTGCCCTATGTGACTCTGGGCCTCATCGTCTGGAACCTCATCAACGCGTCGATTCTCGAAGGCGCGGAGGTCTTCATCGCGAACGAGGGCCTCATCAAACAGCTTCCGACGCCGCTGTCCGTTCACGTGTACCGATTGGTGTGGCGGCAGATCATCCTGTTCGGCCACAACATGATCATCTTCGTGATCATCGCGTTCATCTATCCCAAACCGTGGACTTGGCCCGACCTGGCGGTCATCCCGGCCTTGTTCCTGATCATCTTGAACTGCGTGTGGGTATCGCTGTGCTTCGGCATTCTGGCGACCCGGTACCGCGATATCAGCCCGCTACTGGTCAGCCTGGTCCAGTTGTTGTTCTTCATGACGCCGATCATCTGGAACGAGTCGACGCTGCAACAGCAGGGGGCGGGTGACTACGCCCGGATCGTCGAGTTGAATCCGCTGCTGCACTATCTGGACATTGTACGGGCGCCACTGCTCGGCGCGGATCAAGAGGTGCACCACTGGGTCGTGGTCATTGTGCTGACCATCATCGGGTGGACGCTCGCCGCGTTTGCGATGCGTCAATATCGGTCGCGCGTCGCGTACTGGGTCTAGCTTTCGGGTGCGGGCCGAGCGGTCGTGCTCGGCAGTTATCCCCAATGGCGGTTTTGTCCACAGGTTGGGTTGAGCTGGTGGTTCGGAGTCGTGGGCGCGGTTAGTGTCGAATGCATGTTCGATCAACTCGTCGAGGCAGCCACCCGCAGCCGGGGTGTCGCGGCAGTGGGCGCATGGGCGCGGGTCGAGAACGCCGCCTGCGCGCGCCGATTGTTCGCCTGTGCTGATGAACTCGAGCGGATGCTGGCCGCCGATGGCTCTGAGGAGCGCGAGCAGTGGTGTCTGGACAACTGGGGCGCGGTCGCGGCGTCGGTGGCCGCGGCGCAGAACGTGTCGTTGGGGGTGGCCTCGCATCAACTGCTGATCGCCGACGCGCTGCGCCAGCGCCTACCGCGGGTGGGTGAGGTGTTCGCCGCCGGGGCGATCACCTACCGGCTGGTGTCAGCGATCGTGGCCCGCACCCGCCTGATCTGTGATCCGGATGCGATGGCCAAAGTCGACACCGAGATCGCCGCCCAGGTCCAAGACTGGGGATCGCTCTCGGCGCACAAGACCGACACTCAGATCGACTACTGGGTCGACCGGTATGACCCCGCCGCGGTGCGGCGCACCGAATACTCCGCGCGCGGCTGCGGTGTCGATATCCACGACCCCGACGACGGGTCAGGTGTGGCGTTCATCGAGGGCCGGCTCATCGTCACCGACGCCGAAGCGCTCGACCAACGGTTAGACGCGATCGCGCGCACCGTGTGCGAGAACGATCCGCGCACCCTGGACCAACGCCGCGCCGCGGCCCTGGGCGCGTTGGGGCACAAAGCTGACCGGCTGGTGTGTGGATGCGAGAACCCCGACTGCGGGCGTGTCATTCCATCTGTGTAAGTCCGGGGTGGTCCATCATCGGACCGCC
>NZ_JAMQTI010000038.1:0-45769 GCF_032883055.1 Mycobacterium sp. 29Ha | reverse complement strand
ACCAGATGGTCGCCCAAACACCACCAGGAGCACTCGAAGCCGCAACAACATGAACGGCTCGACGGACGAGACGACGAAAACGATCATATGGAGGTTAAATGGCGATCCAGTTCCTAACCGACGACTGGGCGACTGCGGTGACCGACGCGGCCAATGCCGACGAGAGGTTCCGCATTGCAGCGAAGGGACATGACGTGGTGCTCCGCGTATCCGTGTCGCAGAGCCCGGCCAGCGATGACTACTACATGCATTTCTCTGACGGGTCGCTCATCGTCGGTATCGGATCCCCGCCGCGCACGCCCGACGTGGAGGCCGAGCTCAGCTACGAAACAAACGTCGAGCTGTCTCGGGGTGCGCTCAACGGCCAGACCGCGGCCATGACCGGGCAGATGAAAGCCGTCGGCAACATGATGAAGATGATGTCGATCGGAAAAGCCCAGGATCGGCTCGCAGAACTCGAGAGCGGCTTAGACATCGACTACTAGCATTTATCGCGGCGCCTGAGTTGACTTCGCGCCGAGGGACACAATGCCACGAACGGGAGTGCATCGGCACCTACCATCGGCTCAAGTCCCACCCTGGACGGTCCGGCGCGACCATACCGCCAACAAAGCCATTCCGAAAATCCTCAAACCAGATTGGACACGGCTCATGACAACACGCACCAGCGAACTCGTTCCCAGCGACATGAAGGGGTTGTGGGGATTCGTGCCGGCCTGCTCGACGCCGGACGCCGCCGATGTCAACGCGGTCGACACGATCGACACCGATGCGCTGGCGTCTCTGGTTGATCGACTGGTTCGTGATGGTGTCGACGGCATCGTCACGACCGGCAGCGCCGGCGAGTCGCACACCCTTTCCGACGACGAATACCGCACGCTCATCACCACGGTCGTGGAGACGGTGAACGCTCGGGTTCCGGTGTTCGTTGGTGCCAGTACGCTCAACACGCGCGACTCGATCCGACGCGCCCGCGTCATCGCCGACCTCGGGGCGGACGGCATCATGAGCGGACCGCCGATGTATTTGCCGCAGACTGCCGAGAACGCGGTCCAGTACTACAAAGACCTCGCCGAGGCCGTTCCGGAGCTGGCGATCATGATCTACCAGAACCCGCACGCGTTCCGCATCACATTGCCGCCCGGTGCATTCAGGGAGCTGGCCCAGATTCGCAATATCGTTGCGCTCAAGCAGACCTCGATGGACATCTTCAATGTGATCGGCGCCATCAAAGCGGTCAAGGACAAGATGTCGGTCCTCGTCTTGGACCAATTGATGTACCCCGCAATGATGTTCGGTGCTGCCGGAGCGTGGAGCATCGACGTATGCATGGGTCCCTGGCCCGCGCTTTCGCTGCGCGATGCATGCCAGCGTGGCGACTGGGCAGAGGCCGCGACCATCGCCGACCAGATGCAGGCGCCATTTCGAACGCTGGGCTTGACTATGGAGGAATTCCAAGCCATGCAGTCCGCCTGGTGGAAGATCGCAATCGACACTGCGGGCTATGGGCGTGCTGGGGCTGCTCGGCCGCCCTTCGTTCACATACCGCAGACCGTCGTCGACTCCGCGCACCGCTACGGTGAACGCTGGGCAGGACTTGCGGAGCGCTACCACCGGTCAAGGGAAGCCGCTGGGCTGCCGCCTGCCGCGGCGAACGGCACCCCCGCCTCGTCGTCGACGCCGGGAAAGAACCTTCAGGGCGACCTGCTGACCACGCCCGCCACCTAGGCGTCTAGGTCTGTAGCCAACGTCGCCAGCCCACTCAGCACCGGCTGAACTTCGGGAAGGACTGCCAAGCCGAGCACTGCGACGGTGGCGAGGTTGAACAATGCCGCCTGCTCGCGGCCACCGACCTGGTGGGCTTCTCCAGAGCCCGTGCACGATGATGGGTCAGCCAGTCAGGATTGTGATCGAGAGCAGCGTCAGGATAGGAAGTCGCACCCGACCCAACGCGTCGCCGAGCACCCAGATGTTCGGCGTAACAAGCGTTTTCGCCGCCGTGGCCGCAGCGAGCATGTCACAAGTCACAAGCGCCACGGGCGGTCTGCCAGGGACCACGCCGGCGATCACTCGGAGATGTCCGAACCCATAGGTGCGACAATCATCATCGCCTGCCGACCCGGGCGATCCGGGGAGAGAAGCCGGCTAACGCCCGCAACCGGGGTGTTTGTCGGCTTCGCCGCGGACAGTAGCGGCAGCGACCGCCGCGAGCGCTTTCTGTTCCCGAGCCCCGCGGCCGAAAGCTCCCAGCAGGGCACCGGCAGCACGACGACATCGCCAAAACCTCCGCCGTGACCGGCTGGCGGCCCCGGCGCAAAGGCAAGTCGGTCAACGAGATCAACACGTCCCGGTCTCGATCTTGCTTGAACTGCCGCAGCCTGCCGAGCGCGTCGTAAATGCCTGATTCGTCAGGATTTAGCGTGATCTCGCCGACATAAGGTGACGCGTCAGGCGCCCGGGTATCGCGCATCGGCTGGAGCCGCCACGTGAGCTCGCGTCCAGATCGGTTGTGCAGCATCGTCGTTAGCTCCGCGCCGTTTTGGTCGTGGTTCATTCCGACATGGCGTCTTGACGGGCCGGTGTGACGTATCTAGCATTCTCTACAGCGGAGGACGCATCTGTTCAGCAGAATAGAGAGTGAGTGTTGACGGGTTGATCGAGGAGTTCGGTGTGATGAATGCGGTCGGGGTCGATCGGGATACCCGTGAGGCTGTCGAGGCGTTCATGTTCCGGGAGGCGGAGCTACTCGATGGGGGGCAGTTCCGGGAATGGTTGGGTCTGCTCGACCCCGACATCCGGTATGTGGTTCCGGTGCGCACCACGAGGGAGGACTCCGCGGGTTGGGTGGGCGCGATCGCGCACTGGAACGACGACTACACGGGTTTGGAGATGCGGGTTCTTCGCGGCGAGACGGACTTCTCGTGGGCCGAGTCACCTCGGTCGCGGACCCGGCACTTCGTGTCCAACATCCGCACGACTGCCGGACCGGGGACTGATGAGTTGACCGTGCGCTCGAACCTGTTGTTCTTTCGCAGCCGCGGAGATAGCGGCCGCTGGGAGTTGCTCTCGGCCGAACGCGTCGACGTGTTGCGCCGGACCGACGATTCGCTGCGGCTGGCTCGGCGCGAGGTGTTGCTCGACCACTCGACGTTGCCCATCGACAACCTGTCGGTATTCCTGTAGGGCCAGCTCCCCTCACCACCTCCTCGTGGATATCGCCAATTCCAGAAAGGGCCCGACCATATGACCACCGAAACAACCGAGACGGACGTGATCGAGATGTTGGTGAAGGCGTGACTGACGTTATGGGCAGTGACCTGGATGTGTCGGTCCAAGAATGCGACGTCTTGGTGGTGGGTGGGGGAATTGGCGGAGTGCGGGCAGCACTACGGGCCGCCGAGTTGGGGTCGTCGGTGATTCTGGTGGAGAAGGCGGTGGTGTCTCGGGCAGGGCCGATGACGTATGTCCACAGCCAATACGCCCCTGATCACCGGGTGCAGGGTGAGGAGATGACGGAGTGGGCGCGCGAGTTCGTAGTGGGCAGCAATTATTTGGCCGATCAGGATTGGGTGCAGCAGTACATAGCCGAGGCCTATGACAGGGTTAACGAGCAGATCGGGTGGGGTGTGCCCTATTCCACCCATAAGGATGGGTCGCTGAAGTATGTGACGGTCCGCGGCCATAACCTTGGCACCACGCTGGGTGTGGATGGTCGCGTGTGTATGGAAATCCTCAAGGAGAGGATGAAGGCGGCGGGGGTGCGTCTGTTCGAGCGAGTCGATGTGATCGATCTGCTGACCACCGACGGGTGCCGGCCCACCGCTGGTGCGGTGTGTGGTGCGGTGGGGGTAAACGTTGTCACTGGCCAGTGTCATGTCTTTACGGCGGGCAGCGTCATCCTCAACACCGGCCCCTGGTATCCCAAGCTGCATTACGCGTTCGCCGACCATTGCAGCGGCGAGGGGCATGTGGCGGCGTGGCGAGTGGGTGCCGAGTTCGCCGGCATGGAGTTCGGCCAGTTCGCCGCCTGGAGTTACTTCAATCGTTCATTCTTCACACCGGGTCAAGCCAAGATTCAGGGGATCGGTGGCAAGTTCTGCAACGTGGCGGGCGAGTACTTCATGGACCGCTATGACCCGATCTGGGGGGATAAGGGCGGGCTGTTCACCATCGCGCGCGCGATCATGACCGAGATGGTGGAGGGCCGAGGGCCGTGCTATCTCGACTTGCGTCACGTACCACAGGCGGATCTAGAGGTGCTGTATGAAGTGTCTCCGACGGTGCGGCGCGCCTTTACCGAGTTTGAGGTCGATCCCTCCACTGACCTGCTGGAGGTGACCCCGTTCATCGTGCTCGGCACGAGCAGCACCAGCGGTCCCACGATCGACTTGGACGGAGCCACCACAGTGCCCGGCCTGTACGCGGCCGGGTATGGCACGGCGTGTCCGCATTTGATGTCGGGAATTTCTGGCAGCGGGATCTCGAGCTTCTCCGCGGTTGCGGGGTACCGGGCGGGCACTGCGGCGGCGGCGCGCGGCGGTCACGCGGTAGCGCGCAGTGTGTGGGAGAACCAGGCGCAGGAGAGCTTCGCGGAGTATTTCGCGCCGATGCGTCGGCTGCGGCAGGTCCGGCCGGTTGATGTGTGGAAAGCCATCGGCGAGGCGACGGCCAATCCGGCATTCGCATTGTTCAAGTCGGAGGCACGGATTGATTCAGCGCTCGCTGAGCTGTACCGGATCCGGGATCGGGTACTGCGTTACGTTTTCGCGCCGGACTATCAAGAACTTAAGAAGGCGCACGAGGTGCGCGCATACCTGACGTTGGCGATCATCACCTGTGAGGCGATGAAGCGGCGCACCGAAAGTCGCGGGGAGCTGTTTCGTATCGACTACCCCTACGCCGACAACGATGAGTGGCTGAAGTGGCTGCTCGTGCGCCGGGGCAGCGGCGGTGAGTTCGACCTGCAGTTCAGCGAACGCGACCTGCCGATCCAGTCGTGGCCGGTGCAGGCCCCGCCCGGCCGCCATCCAAGTCCATATACCGTGCCGCAAGGCTACCGCGAGGAGGCGGCGGTTCAGTGATCGAAAGCATCGACGAGACAACGTGCGACGGGTGCAACGTCTGCATCGACAGCTGCCCAACCGGGGTGATCCGGCTGGTGGAGGGCGACGAACCGTGGGCCACGACCAAGTGGCGAGCCAAGATCATCTACCCCAACGACTGTCATTCCTGTCGGTTGTGCGCAATCGATTGCCACGTGGACGCGATCGTTGTCAGCCACGCACTAGTGATCCCGGACCCCTTCCTCCCGGGCGTAGAGCCCCTCGACGGCAGCGGCGACTCTCCGCCCGACGAAAATAAAACTTGATGTCCTTCGGAGTAGCGCAAGCCGGGACGTGTTCGGCTTCGGCAAGGTCCAGGCTGCGGGGTCAGGCGATGATGGTCCCCCGATGCGGCCGGCGCCGGATTCGGCACTTATCTGGCGGTCGCCGGGCGATCCTCCGATGACCCAGACATGGCTCCCACAAATCAACCGTTCCCCGCAGGAAAGTTAGGACTTCGGCATGATCAACGCAAACCTCATCATCAACGGACGTGAGGAAACATCCGACCGGACGATCGACGTCGTCAGCCCGGCTGATATCCGAGTACTGCTCGGTTCGGTCCCAGACGCCGCACCCGGGCAGGTCGACGAAGCGGTTGCAGCGGCCTCAATGGCGTTCCCAGAATGGTCGTCGCGGCCCCTGGAAGAACGCCAGGGAGCACTACTTGCCGCCGCAGGCACGATCCACGACATGATCGAGGAATATGCGCCGATCCTGAGCCGGGAGAACGGAAAGATCCTCGAAGAGTCGCACGTCGACCTCGAATTCGCGTCGGGCATTTGCGGCTACACCGCAGGCATTTCGGCTGAAATCCTGGCAGACCAACAGATTCGCGACACCGGGGGCACGACCCTCATCCGCCGCCGCCCAATCGGGCCGGTGGCCGCCATCACGCCGTGGAACTTCCCGGTGGTCCTGGCATTCATGAAGCTGGCGCCCGCGCTCGTCGCCGGCAACACAGTCGTGTTAAAGCCCGCGGCAAACTCCCCGTTGGTTCTCGCTGAAGTCATCCGAGCCCTTCAACAGCACTTTCCTCCGGGCGTGCTCAACATGGTCACCGGAGGCGACGCGGTCGGAGAAGCACTCGTCGCTCACCCGAGAATTCGCAAGATTGGTTTCACCGGCGGCATCGATACCGGGCGCAAAGTTATGGCCGCGGCCGCGCGCGACATCAAGCGGGTGACGCTCGAGCTGGGCGGAAACGACCCTGCGATCCTCCTCGACGACGTCGACCTCTCGCCCGAGACTATGCGGCAGATCGTAAAAGGCGCGTTCGCGACCACCGGCCAGGTGTGCTTCGGTCTCAAACGTATCTACGTGCCGACCCGCATCCACGACCGCTTCGTGGAAGCGTTCTCAGCCGCCGTGGATGAAATCGTCGTCGGGCCCGGCGACGACCCCCGAGTCACCATGGGGCCGCTGAACAACGCTCAGCAGAAGAACCTCGTCGAGAAGATCGTGGACGACGCGCGCTCGAGCGGCGCGACCGTCACCACCCTCGGGCAGCGGCTCGATTCGGCGGCCTGGGACCACGGCCACTTCATGATGCCCAGCGTGGTCACTGCGGCTGATCCCCGCCTCGCAATCGTCGAAGAGGAACAGTTCGGCCCGGTAGTGCCCGTGCTGAAATACGACGAACTGGACGACGTGATCCGGCTCGTGAATCAATCGCAATACGGGCTTGCCGCCTCGATCTGGACGTCAGATGAAGAGCGGGCGTTCCTGCTTGGCCGTCGGTTCGACACCGGCTCCGTCTTCATCAACAGCCACACCTTCACCTCCCTCGACCCCCGCGCACCCTTCGGTGGGGCGAAAGCAAGCGGCTTGGGACGCGAATTCTCTCCAGCCAGCCTGGATTCCTACACCGAATTACAAACAATCAGCCGTCGCATCGGGCCGCCAGGCCCTCCGCTGTCCTGAGTCCGGCCGGGAGCCTGACCGACACATAAACGTCACGGGCGTAGATCCGCGACGACGACGCGGCGGTATCGATGCATAGGGATAACTCCGCCGAAGGTGCGGAGGCATGAGCGGCGCGTGCTTTAGCAGGCTGCCGCCATTAATGATCCATTCCAGCCCTCTAATCGCGGCGATTCGACCCTCATAACGTAGGGACCGGCCAATAGACGTGCGTGTGCTGCCGCGCGTTGACGAGGAAAACGCCGGCAGCGCTCTCACCGACAGTGCGCACATTGCAAGGGCCGCCGCCGCTGTCAAGCCGCCGGGCAAGGCGACGACCGGGCGATACATCCGGTTGTCGTCTGCAGGTTCGCTGGCCGTCAATGACGTGTGCCGTGGGGCTGGTTCGGGGAGCGCCGTGGGGCTTGCTGTGGGAGCCGTTTTGGTCGTGGTTCATTCCGACATGGCGTCTTGACGGGCCGGTGTGACGTATCTAGCATTCTCTACAGCGGAGGACGCATCTGTTCAGCAGAATAGAGAGTGAGTGTTGACGGGTTGATCGAGGAGTTCGGTGTGATGAATGCGGTCGGGGTCGATCGGGATACCCGTGAGGCTGTCGAGGCGTTCATGTTCCGGGAGGCGGAGCTACTCGATGGGGGGCAGTTCCGGGAATGGTTGGGTCTGCTCGACCCCGACATCCGGTATGTGGTTCCGGTGCGCACCACGAGGGAGGACTCCGCGGGTTGGGTGGGCGCGATCGCGCACTGGAACGACGACTACACGGGTTTGGAGATGCGGGTTCTTCGCGGCGAGACGGACTTCTCGTGGGCCGAGTCACCTCGGTCGCGGACCCGGCACTTCGTGTCCAACATCCGCACGACTGCCGGACCGGGGACTGATGAGTTGACCGTGCGCTCGAACCTGTTGTTCTTTCGCAGCCGCGGAGATAGCGGCCGCTGGGAGTTGCTCTCGGCCGAACGCGTCGACGTGTTGCGCCGGACCGACGATTCGCTGCGGCTGGCTCGGCGCGAGGTGTTGCTCGACCACTCGACGTTGCCCATCGACAACCTGTCGGTATTCCTGTAGGGCCAGCTCCCCTCACCACCTCCTCGTGGATATCGCCAATTCCAGAAAGGGCCCGACCATATGACCACCGAAACAACCGGAACAGCTGACGCGACCGATCCCTACCTGCGGCTCGCGTTGCGCGACGTAGCGGACGGGCTCAAGGTCGGGCGCTTACCGGCCCGCGTCGTCAGCGATCCTGCGCTGCACACGATCGAGATGGAGCGGATCTTCGGACGAGCGTGGGTGTTCCTCGGACATGAGTCGGAGTTGACCAAGTCCGGCGACTTCGTCGTGCGGCACATCGGGGCCGATTCGGTGATCGTTTGCCGGGACAGCTCCGGCCGGATCCAGGCGCTGTCCAATTCTTGTCGACACCGTGGTGCGCTCGTGTGCCGGGCGGAGATGGGAAACACCGCGCATTTCCAGTGCCCGTACCACGGCTGGGTGTACAGCAACACCGGCGAGCTCGTCGGTGTGCCGGCGATGAGGGAGGCCTATCCCGGCGGCTTCGACAAGTCGCAGTGGGGATTACGTCACATCCCCCATGTCGACTCGTACGCCGGATTCATCTTCGGCAGCGTCGATCCTAAAGCGCCCAGTCTGACCGACTACCTCGGCGACACGACGTTCTACCTCGACCTCATTGCGAAGAAGACGGCGGGCGGTTTGGAGGTGATAGGGGCACCGCATCGATGGGTGATGTCGGCGAACTGGAAGACAGCCGCCGACAATTTTGTCGGCGACTCCTACCACACCCTCTTTGCTCACCGCTCCATGGTCGAGCTGGGAATGGCGCCCGGTGACCCGAACTTCGCGAGCGCACCAGCGGAGATCTCGCTGCAGAACGGCCACGGCGTCGGCGTACTCGGCTTTCCGCCCACGCTCGCCGATTTTCCCGAGTACGAGGGATACCCCGACGAAGTCGTCGACCAGATGGCGGCGTCCTATCCGTCGCCGGCACACAAGGACATGATGCGACGCTCGGCCTTTATTCACGGCACCGTGTTCCCGAATTTGTCGTTCATCAACGTGACCATCGCGCCGGACCATATGTCGCCCCCAACCCCCTTCATCACGTTCCGGGTGTGGCATCCGCTCTCTCATGATCGGATGGAAATCCTCTCCTGGTTCCTGGTCGAACGCGACGCTCCGGAATGGCTGCGCGATGCGTCCCAGGCGTCCTACGTCAACAACTTCGGCCCGGGCGGTGTTTTCGAACAGGACGACGCCGAGGCATGGAAGGCCATCACCGAATCTGTCCAGGGTCCGTTCGCCGGTGCAGGCCTGCTGAACTACGAGATGGGCATGGACTTGACTCCGCTCACCGACTGGCCAGGGCCGGGAGAGGCTCTCCCGAGCGGGTACGCCGAGCAGAACCAGCGGCGGTTTTGGGGGAGATGGCTGGAATACATGGGCCAACCTGCCGCATTCGGTGGGCGTGCTTGATGAACCTGTTACCCAGGCTGTGCGCGAAATGCGCCCGTCCAACGATCGGCGCCGCGTGAGTGCCGTGACGGCGGGGGACCGCCGGGTCGCGATCGTCACCGCCGCCGCGGCGGGGATCGGTAAGGCGATCGCCATGCGGTGGTGCCGCGAAGGTGGGTGCTGTGTCATGGCCGACACCGACGGCGAGGGTCTCGATGCCGCCGTGGCCGAATTGGCCGAGTCCGGCGCGGCAGTTTGCGGCGTCGCCGGCGACGTTTGCCTCCGCGAGGTCGCCAACGGTGTCGTCGAACGGACAATGACCGAGTTCGGGCGGCTCGACGCACTGTTCAACGTCGTCGGCGGGAGCCTGGCCCGCAATGTTGAGGAGATCAGCGAGGAGCAGTGGCGCAGCCAGATCGACATGAACCTCGGCAGTGTCTTTCAGATGTCCAAACCCGTAATCCCCTTGCTACGCCAGGGTGGCGGCGGATCGATCGTTAACGTCGCGTCGACGGCCGGGATTCTGGCCGAGAACAGGTGCTCCGCCTACAGCGCGAGCAAAGGCGGGGTCGTGCTGCTCACGAAAAACATGGCCCTCGACTTCGCTCGCGACAACATCCGCGTGAACGCGATCGCCCCTGGGGGCACCCGTACGCCGAGGATCGAACGGTTCCTGGCCGAGCACCCCGAACACGCCTCGATGATGGTTGACCTCTGCGCGATGCAGCGTTTCGCAGGACCAGACGAGATCGCTGCACCGGCTGTGTTTCTTGCCTCGCCCGAGGCGTCCTACATCACTGGTGCCGTGCTGCCGGTCGACGGAGGCATGACCGCCGGCGTCACTTTCCGGGCGTTCGAGGCGGTATGAGCATGGTCCCTAACCATTGGAATCGTCGCCGGACCCACGAAAGCGCCGCGGGCTGAGATGGAAGCGATCGTTCTTAACGGCAACAACGACGTCGGTCTGACATCGGTGCCAGACCCGGCGCCGCAGGCCGGTGAGGTCATCATCGAGGTGGCGGCGACCGGACTATGTGGAACTGACCTCCACGAGTTTGTCGCGGGGCCTACCTTCTCGCAGCCGCCAGTGGTGCTCGGCCACGAAATCTCGGGCCGGATCGTTGAGGTTGGAGCGGGCATCGACCAATCCCGCATTGGCGAGGGCGCCGCGGTGATTCCGATGGACTTCTGCGGGAGCTGCCACTATTGCCACCGGGCGCTCTATCACTTGTGCCAGCGCCCAGGGTGGATCGGCTTCACCCGAAACGGGGGCTTGGCGAACTACGTCGCAGTGCCATCTCGGCTCGCGGTCCGAGTGCCGGACGTGGTGGACCTCGAGGTGGCGGCGCTGACCGAGCCGACGGCGGTGGCGTTCCACGCGGTGCGGCGAGCGAAACTGCTCCTCGGCGAAACGGTGATGGTCCTCGGCGCCGGGGCACTCGGGCTCACCGTGATCCAGTGCGCACGCGCAGCCGGAGCTGCGCGAATCTACGTCACAGAGCCAAGCGGCGTACGCGGCAGCCTGGCGCGCGACCTCGGTGCGACGTTGGTGCTCGATCCGAATGACCCCGGGACCACCGCGCGAATTTTGGAGGAGACACGGGGCGTAGGGGTGGACGTCGTCTTCCATGTGGCAGGCAGCGTGGAGGCGTTCACACAAGGCCTGGACTGCCTTCGCAAACAAGGCCGCTTCATGGAGATGTCGTCATGGGCCGGTTCGGCCTCGCTGGATGTCAACCGCCATCTGCTCAAGGAGATAGAGCTCCGGATGGTTTTCGGTTACGACATGTTCGACGATTTCCCGGCTGTTCTCGCCCTGATCGCTGACGGAAAACTCGCGCTAACGCCGCAGATCACCGCTCGAATCCCGCTGGACCGCGCTGTCAAGGAGGGATTGGGCGGGCTATTAGAGGGCCGGGAGGGTTTGGTCAAGGTGCTGGTGAAGCCGTGAGTGAGGGAGGCTTGATGGTCGTCGCCGCGACAAGCCGCGGTGTGTTCACCGTGTCCGGCGACGGCAAGTCCCGGGCCTGGCCAGAGTTGCCGGGGCAGGTGATGGCCTTGGCTGTCCAGGACGAGCGCGTCGCCGTCGCCGTCCATAAGCACGGCGTGTTTCTGGCCACCGCGGGCGCAGACCACTGGACTGACCTCGGCGATGGCCTCGCCCATCGCGACGTGCGCGCCCTGGCGTTCGACCCGCACACACCCAACGCGCTCTACGCCGGAACCGAACCAGCGCACTTGCTGCGGTGGCAAGACGGGACCTGGGCCGAGTGCGGAAACGTACTCGGCGTACCGGAAGCGAAAAGGTGGAGTTTCCCCATCCGCCCGGGAATCGCGCATGTCCGTACCATCGCCGTGCACCCACGCGAAGCTGACGTCGTCTACGCCGGCATTGAAGTCGGCTCCCTCCTGGTCACCCGGGACCGGGGACAGACGTGGGAGGAGATCGACGGCCTCGGTCACGACATCCACCGCGTGGTCCTGCACCATGATGCTCCCGACCGGCTCATTGTCACCACCGGCCAGGACACCAAGCCTTACCGCGGTGGCAAGGGCATTTACCGCAGCACCGACCGAGGATCGAGCTGGGTGCAGTCCAACGACGGACTCGGCGAGCGCAACTACACCGAAGACGCGATCGTGGTGCATCCCGCCGACCCCGACGTGGTGTTCCTCGCCGCGGCCGACGGCATCCCACCGAAGTGGGCCGCAGTGCGCCGGCTGGTGATGGGCGTGCTCAACGGCAATGTCTATTTCCTGTCGCCGTCCAAACTGCGCCGACGCCGCGGCGCCGACGTGGGATTCTTCCGCAGCAACGACGGTGGCGCCTCCTGGGTACGGCTGGATAGCGCGGACGACCGCGGCTTGTTCGACATGGTCTGGGCGCTGGAGGGCGAGCTCACTGATGGCGGCGAGCTGCTGCTGTACCACGGCACCACGGCGGGTGGGCTTTACGTGTCGGAAGACGAGGGCCACACCTGGAAGTGCCTCGCCGACGGCCTCGGCGCGATCACCCACATCGCGACGCCGAAGAAAGGAACAGCGCAGTGAAGCTTGGACCGACGCTGGAGTTCGACCATGTACAGCCGGCGATCCGGAAACGGTTCACCTCTGCCGCGGACATTCCCAAGGAGGTGTTCAGCGACCCCGACGTCTACCGGGAAGAGCTCACCCGCATCTTCTATGGCCCCTACTGGCATCCGATCGCGCACCGGGCCGAGCTGGCCGAGCGCAACGCCTTCCGGACGAGATGGCTAGCCGACGTGCCGCTGCTGATGGTGCGGGACGGCGATGACCGCATCCGCGTGTTCGTCAACTCCTGCGCCCATCGGGGAACGCTGCTGGAGCAGCGCCGGTGCGGGGTCGCAGAGCGATTCGAGTGTCCGTACCACCGGTGGCTCTTCAACAATGACGGCCGGTTCGCAGGCGCGCCACGCCGCATGCAGTTTCGCCCCGACTTCCGCGAGGAGGACTACGGCCTACGAGAACTGCACCTAGTCGAGTCGTGGGGGTTGATCTTCGTCAGCATGGCCGATGAGCCGCCGCCGTTCGACGATTACCTCGGCGATAGCGCGGCTCCGTTGCGCGACTGCATGCTCGACGACGGGGACTTGACGCTGCTGGGCTACCAGACGGTGGTGTTCCAGAGTAATTGGAAGACCTACATAGACAACGATCCCTACCACGCGCCACTGCTGCACAGCGCGTTCAAACTACTCAACTGGCAGGGCGGCAGCGGCAACGTGCTGGTCAGCGAGCCCTACGGGCACATGTCGATTCTGTACGATGCGCAACCCTACGTAGACAACGGCTTCCTGGCTGACCCGAGTGTGGTCACGCGGAAGGGGGACGACAGCCGAGCTCGCGTCATCGCGTTACGGCCGGTCACCGGGATCGTGCGTCACGTCGACACGATCAACATCCGGTACGCCCGCCCGCTCGGGGTTGATCGTACCGAGGTTCGATACACGTTCTTCGGCCACGCCAGTGACAGCGAGGACTTCGCACGCCACCGAGTCCGCCAGTCGTCGAACCTGCTCGGGCCGAGCGGCTTTATCAGTATCGAGGACGCCGCCGTCTACAACCGCGTGCAGGCGACCGCGCGTGACGGCGGCTATCAGCGGTTTGTCGCCGGGGTCGGCCGACCATTATCGGAATCGTCGCAGAACGATGAGGTCGCCAACACCGGCTGGTGGGCGCACTACCAGGAGGTGATGGAGTTTTGTTGACATCGAGCATCGAAGATCGGCGGGCACGTGCCGCGTACCTGGTGGACGAACTGCTGGGAGCCTACGCACGCGCAGTCGACGAGCGAGACTTCACCGCCTGGCTGGCCCTGTTCGCGCCGGAATGTGCCTACGAGGTGCGCGCGATGGAGAACGTCCGTGAGGGTCTGCCGCTGGCGTACATGATGGACGATTGCCGAGAACGGCTGGCCGACCGCGTGAAAATGATCCAGGAGGTCTGGGCGGGCACGGTCGAACCTTACGATACCCGCCACATTCAGCAGCGTACGGCGATGCGTGAGGTCGGCGAAGACCGCTGGGAGGTACGGTCCAACGTCCTCGTCGCCTACACCGGCTCCTCCGGCGAGCCCGGGATCTTGGTCAGCGGCTATAGCGAAGACGTCGTGGTCCTTGGCGACGAAACCGCGCTGTTCCAGCAGAAATTCGTGGTGGTGGACAACACTCCGCCGCGCTATCTGGTGTACCCCGTTTGACTCATCGACCGAAGGAGAGGATTCGATAATGACTGCCGTTGCGTTGATGTCGCCTGAGTGGGCACGCGCGTACCGCGACCTGTGGAATGACTCGGCCGAGATCCGGCAGGGTGCCAAAGAGTTGAGCATGCTGATCGAATGGCGGGTTCAGGACGCCGACGACCAGATCTCACAGTTGGAGATTACCGATGGTGAGGCCATCTACGGCGGGGTGCAGATCCAAGGGCGAAAGCCGGACTTCGTTCTGACTGCAACCGCGAGCGTCTGGCACCGGGTAGCGGAAGGCGAGATCGGCGTAGCGAGCGCCATCGCGACGCGCAAGATCAAATTCGTAGGCCCGATCAAGGTGGCGATGGCGAACATGGCGGTGCTCGGCGCCGGACTCCGCCTCGTAGGCCAGGTCGACGGACTCGTCTGGGGAGACTGAGGATGGCAGCTACTTCGCGGTGGCGTTGGGACCGGAGGGCCGGCGCCTCCGGGGCCATTCAGTTTCACGGGGTGATCACCGGTGAAGATGGTCGACCAGTTCCTGACGCCTTGATCGAGACCTGGCTTTCCGCGGGCGACGACAACAACGCGGTGGAAAAGACCGGACTGCTTCGGAGCGACGGCTGGATTAATGCTCGACCGACTTGCGTCATCACCGACCAACAGGGTCGATACAGCGTGAAAATGGTGCCGCCTCAAGCACCTGAGCACGGATCAGCACCGTTCATAGCGGTATCAGTAGAAGCCCGGGGGGGTCTCGATCGGCTGATCACCCGCGCCTACCTTCCGGGGTGCCATCTCGCCAAAGACTCCCTGCTGCGCCGCTTGCCCGCCGAGCAGCGGCAAGCCCTTATCACGACCCGCGACGACATCGGACTTCGTTTCGACATCACACTGCGGCCAGCAATTTGCGTGACGGCTGAAACCTCTGATGAGTCGCGCCAGGGAGCAGTGACGTGAACGTTTTGGGGCGATGCGGCCTCGCCGTACCGGCTGTCATGGACGCATTCTGGCGATGCTGTTGGCGTCGGCGTGGCCGCGGCGACGCCGACGGTCCCGGAGGCGCACCTCAGCACGGTAATGGGTTCTTCGAGTGAAGCGCTTTTCCCTCCGTAACACGGTCGCAGCCTTCCCGACAGCGGCTGACGTCAAAGCGCTGAAACCACTCAGCATTATTGGCGGGCTCTACGCGATGACGCTGGACATGTTCGTCGCGATGGTCAAGCCACCGTTTCAATGGCGCGAGTTCCTCTTTCAAACATGGTTCGTGGCGCGGGTTTCTGTGGTTCCCGCGCTGACGTTGTCGATTCCCCTCGTTGTCCTGACGTCATTCACCTTCAACACGTTGCTCAGCGAATTCGGCGCCGCCGACTTCTCAGGAACCGGCGCCGCATTGGGCGCGGTCAACCAGATCGGCCCCTTCGTGACCGTTCTCGTCGTGGCGGGCGCGGGCGCTTCGGCGATGTGCGCCGATCTCGGGTCGCGCACCATCCGCGAGGAAGTCGATGCGATGCGGGTCCTGGGGCTTGACCCGATCCATTCCCTTGTCGTCCCCAGGGTGCTGGCGACGACGACGGTCGCGGTGCTCCTGTCATCTGTCGTGACCGTGACTGGTCTCCTGGGCGCTTTCTTGTTCTCGGTGTACTTCCAGCACGTGACTCCCGGGTCATTCGTTGCCAGTATGACGCTGATCACGGGTCTCAGCGATGTCCTCGTGTCTCTGGTCAAGGCCACGCTGTTCGGTTTCGTGGCGGGTCTGATTGCCTGCTACCAAGGCTTGCGGGTGCAAAAAGGCGCGGCCGGTGTGGGTAACGCGGTCAACGAAACCGTTGTCATTGCGTTCTTGTTGCTGTTCGTCGTCAATGCCATCGTCACTGCGGTCGGGTTCGAGGTCACGAAATGAGCGCCGGCGTTGTCTTACGGCAGCGGTTTCCAGGCACCGCCCGCTCTTTGAGCCAGTGGAGGGCCAAGTGGAGAGATCTCGGCGATCAGGCCCACTTCTACGGACAGTCGGTCGCCTCGATCGTCCAGGCGGTGGGTATTTATCGGGCTGAATTGCTGCGCCAGATCGCCGCGATCGGTCTCGGAGCGGGATCCCTAGCGGTGGTTGGTGGCACCGTGGCCGTCGTTGCCTTCTTGAACTTATCGACCAGCGGCGCCCTCGCAAGTCAGGCCTACAACCAGATGTCTCAAGTCGGCGTGGAAGCGTTGGCAGGCTTCACCTCTGCCTTCGTCAACGTTCGGCTGGTAACCCCGGCCAGCTCCGCCTTCGCGTTCGCCGCGACGATCGGTGCTGGTACCACCGCGCAGCTGGGCGCAATGAAAATCAACGAGGAGGTCGACGCGCTAGCGGTGATGGGCATCCGGCCCATCGCCTACCTGGCCTCCACCCGTTTGCTCGCCGGCATGATCGTGGTCATTCCACTGTATTGCGTGGCCTTGTTGATGTCGTTCTTCTCGGTACGGGTCATCACCACCGCTTTTTACGGGCAAGGGCCCGGAGTATTCGACCACTACTTCGACACCTTTCTCAGTCCGCAGGCTGTGTTCTTCTCCTTCGCCGTCACGGTCGCCGAAGTGCTGGTGATCATGTTGATCCACACGTACTACGGACTTAACGCCACCGGCGGGCCCGCGGGCGTGGGCGAGGCGGTCGGGCGCGCGACCCGGACCTCACTGATCGCGTCTCAAATGGTGATTCTGTTAGTCACCCTGGCTCTCTACGGCCAGACCGGCAACTTCAACTACGCGGGGTGACGCATATGGCAGACGGTATGGGCGCTCGTCGGATCTCCCCTGAATGGTGGGCGATGTTGCTCGTCGTGGGCATCGTCGCGGCGGTGGTGCTAAGTCTGACCATGTTCAACAGGACGTTCACCCCAAGCGTGCCGGTGACTCTGACAGCGGACCGCTCCGGTCTGGTGCTGGAGCCCAACTCCCGCGTGAAGATGCGCGGGGTGCAGGTCGGCCGCGTCAGTTCTGTCGGCGGCGGAGACTCGACCCGCATCCAGCTGGACATTGACCCTGCCCAGATTCAATACATCCCGGCCAACGTCGAGGCGCGAATCCAATCGATATCCCTGTTCGGGGCGAAGTACGTCGACCTCGTCTACCCACCCAACCCAAGCCCACAGCGACTGTCCGCGGGAGCGGTGCTGAGATCATTGAACGTCGCCACCGAGGTCAACACCGTGTTTCAAAACGCGGTGCAGCTGATCAAGGCGATCGACCCGTTCAAGCTGAATGCCGTACTCAGCGCGCTTGCCGAGGGCGTGAGAGGACAGGGCGACAGGATCGGCGAAGCGATCACCGCGAGCAATCAGGTTCTGCTGCAGCTGAATCCGCGCACAGACACTCTGCGGGAGGACTTCCGCGCGCTTAAAGGTGTGAGCGACACCTACAGCGCCGCGGCAAAGAACATCATCGACACCCTGGCCGCCGCGACCACCACCAGCGCGACAGTCACCAGCCATGCCGAGCAACTCGATGCGCTGCTGCTCAACGTAGTGGGGCTGTCGCGCAGCGGAGTGGACCTGCTAGGGGCCAGCAAAGACAACCTGGTGACTGCGGTCAACCTGCTGGAACCCACGACGAACTTGCTTATGAAGTACAACCCCGAGCTCACCTGCTTGATCGTCGGCGCCAAGACCACTCTGGACTCCGGCTATGCCGACATGCTTGGCGGAAACGGCAAGTCTCTCATCATGGACGCTGAGCTGTTGCCGGGATATGACCCGTACCGGTATCCGAAAAACTTGCCCATCAACGCTGCTAAGGGCGGGGAAGGAGGCAAGCCCGGGTGCGGCTCGCTCCCCGACGTCGCCCAGAACTTCCCGGTGAGACAGCTGATCGCCAACACCGGCTTCGGCACCGGATTGGATTGGCGGCCCAATCCCGGCATCGGATTCCCTGGGTACGCCAACTACTTCCCGGTGACTCGGGCGGTCCCCGAACCGCCGAGTATCCGCTACCCGGGCGGCCCGGCGCCCGGTCCCATGCCCTACCCCGGTGCGCCGCCCTACGGCGCACCCCAGTACGGCCCCGACGGAACGCCCCTATATCCCGGGGTCCCGCCACCGCCGTCACGGGGACCCACACCACCGTGACCGCCCGCCACGCAAATGGTTCGAAACATACCTGCAAATGATCGGAGGGGAGCATAGCCGTGACCAATAGAGTGTCGGCTGTCTTGTGGCGCCTCGGCATCTTCGTGCTCGTGTGTGCTCTGGGTGCATTTGCCCTCTTTGCCGTCTTCGCGCAGCTGCGCTTCGAGCGCGAACAGACCTATACCGCTGTCTTCACCAACGTCAGCGGACTGGAGAGCGAGGATTTCGTCCGCATCGCCGGTGTGGAGGTCGGCAAGGTCCAAACCATCACAGTCCGCGATGACTCCACGGTGCAGGTCGAGTTCGGGGCCGACGACTCGGTGGTACTCACCGACGGCAGCCGCGCTGTCATCAAATACGACAACCTGATCGGAGACCGCTACCTGGCGATCGAGGAAGGCGCGGGCGGGACCAAGAAACTGCGGCCCGGCGACACGATTCCGTTGAATCGCACCGCGCCGGCACTGGATCTGGACGCCGTGATCGGTGGGTTCCGGCCGCTGTTCCGCGCCCTGGACCCCACACAGGTCAACACTCTCACCAGCCAACTCATCGCAGCTTTTCAGGGTCAAGGCGCCACGATCGGTTCCATACTGGCTCAGACCGCAGCGCTGACGAACACTCTGGCCGACCGAGACGAGCTGATCGGGCAAACCATCGTCAACTTGAACGTGGTGCTGGGATCGCTGGGCGACCACAGCGAGCAATTCGGCAAGGCTGTCGACTCGCTGTCGCAGCTCGTGCACGGGCTGCAAGCCCGCAAGCAGGACATCAGCAACGGAGTGGCCTACGCCAACGAGGCTGCCCGCTCGATCGCCGATCTTCTCGCACAAGCCCGACCACCGCTGCAGAAAACTGTGCACGAGACCGATCGCACCGCGACCGCTGTGCTCGCAGATCGTGACTACTTCGACAACCTCCTAAATACATTGCCCGACGCCTACCGAGTACTGCTGCGGCAAGGGCTCTACGGCAACTACTTCGCCTTCTACCTGTGCGATCTGCTGCTGAAAGTGAATGGAAAGGGCGGACAACCCGTGTACATCAAGCTGGTCGGACAAAGTAGCGGCAGGTGCACACCCCAATGAAGCCGTTCGCGGAGCGCAACTTCGTTCTCATGGGAACCATCGGTGTATTGGCCACCGCCGTGCTCGTAGTCGGCGCGCTCAACTACAACAAGCTGCCGTTCGTCTCCTCCGGCAAGACCTATTCGGCATATTTCGACGAGGCTGGTGGACTGACCACCGGAGCTCCGGTGCGGGTGTCGGGCGCTCCCGCCGGCCAAGTCGAGAGCATCACGCTCGACGGGCAGTGGGTACTGGTCAAGTTCACGGTGGCCGACGGTATCCGGCTGGGGGACCGCAGCGAGGCGTCGATCAAGACGACCAGTGTGCTTGGCAATAAGGTCCTTGATCTCACTACCCGCGGCGCGGGGACACTCTCCGGCGCCATCCCTGTCGAGCGGACGACCTCACCGTATCAATTGCCGGACGCCCTCGGAGACCTTACGACTACCATCAGCGGGCTCGACACCGAGCAACTGTCAACGTCGTTAGCAGTGCTGTCCCAGACGCTCCAAGACACCCCCGATGACCTGCGCCTCGCCGTCGCGGGTGTCGCACGTTTCTCGGAAACTCTCAACCAGCGCGATGCCCGGCTGCGCGAACTGCTCGCGAACGCCGCCAAGGCGACCACCGTCCTGGGCGAACGCACTACCGACATAGTGCGTCTGATCTCCGACACCAATGCGTTGCTGGCGCAGCTGCGTTCGCAAAGCGCTGCGCTGGATGAGATCTCGACGAACATCACTCAGCTCAGTCGGCAGATCGCCGGGTTCATTGCGGAAAACAAGACGACGCTCAAACCTGCACTCGACAAACTCAACGAGGTTCTCGCGATCCTCGACAACCGGAAAGTTCAGATCCAAGAGTCCATCAAAGGACTGGCGGCCTATGCAATGCAGTTCGGCGAGACCGTCGCTGCCGGTCCCTTCTTCAACGCTTACCTCGCCAACCTAGTGCCTGGACAGTTCATTCAACCGTTCGTCGATGCGGCATTCTCCGATCTCGGTCTGGATCCCAACGTGCTGCTGCCCTCCGAGCGCACCGACCCCCAGGTGGGCCAGCCCGGCACCCCGGCGCTACCGATTCCATATCCGAGGACCGGCCAAGGCGGCGACCCCAAATTGACTCTGCCGGATGCGATCACTGGAAACCCGGGCGATCCCCGCTACCCGTACCGCGAACCCGTACCGGCCCCGCCGCCAGGCGGCCCCCCGCCAGGTCCGCCGGCACCCCCGCCACCCGATCAGCAGTTCCCACAGCCGCCGACGCCAAGCCCGGTCTTCCTGCCGGCGCCCGACGAAGTCGCGCCCGGACCAACAGACTCCTCGATCCCCCAAGGCAGACCATGACAAACTCTCGGACCAAACTCGCACTGGCAATCGTTTTGGTCAGCCTCATTGTGGGCGGCGCGATTGCGGTGACGCGTGCGGCACACCAGGTCGATCGTGTGCACGTCGTCGCCTACTTCGACAACAGCAACGGAGTGTTCGTCGGCGATGATGTGCGTATAAAGGGCGTTCGCGTAGGCGGGATCGAGGCCATCGAGCCGCAGCCCACACTAGTCAAAATCGCGTTCTGGTTCGACGCCAAATACACGGTGCCCGCCGAGGCCAAAGCGGTGATCCTGTCGCCGACGCTGGTGACCTCTCGCGCCATCCAATTGACCCCCGGCTACACCGGTGGCCCAATGCTGCAGGACAACGCCGTCATCCCCAGAGAACGCACCGCTGTTCCAGTGGAGTTCGACGAGTTCCGGCAACAGCTCGAACGGTTGACGACACTGCTGCAGCCAACCGAGCCCGGCGGAGTCAGCACGCTGGGCGCCCTGGTAAACACCGCCGCCGACAACTTGCGTGGCCAAGGCCCGGCAATACGCGACGCCATCATCCAGTTGTCACAGTCGGTGTCCGCGCTAGCCGATCACAGCCCGGACATCTTTAGCAGCGTCAAGAATCTTTCGACACTCGTGTCTGCGCTGCAGGACAGCACTGTGCTGGTACGTCAGCTGAATCAGAACCTGGCGGCGGTAACCGGGCTCCTGACCAACAACCCGACCGAAGTCGGGGACGCTGTGAAGAACCTCAATGACGTGGTGGGCGACCTGACGGCCTTCGTCGCCGCAAACCGCGAGACGATCGGCGCCACGTCGGACAAGTTGACGTCGGTCTCCGATGCACTGACGGGCAGCATCGACGACATCAAACAGCTGCTGCATATCGCGCCGACGACGTTGTCAAACGCCGCCAACCTCTACAAGCCCGCCCAGGGCACACTCACCGGAGTGCTCAACGTCGCCAACTTTTCGGATCCGATCACTTTTTTGTGCGGCGCAGTACAGGCCGCCTCGCGACTGAACAGCGAACAATCGGCGAAATTATGCGTGCAGTACTTGGCGCCGATCATCAAGAACCGCCAATATAACTTCCCCCCGATCGGGGTGAACCCGTTCGTCCAGGCCAGCGCCCGGCCGAATGAAGTGACGTACAGTGAGGACTGGATGCGGCCGGACTACGTTCCGCCGCAACCGATTTCGCCACCCGATGCAACCGCCTCCGACCCGAATGCGCCGCCACCGCTTGCCGGGCCAGCGCTGCCTGCTGAAGCCCCGGTGCCGGTTTCTGGCCCGTCGGGTCAGCCCACCGATCCGGCCGCCGGGCTGCCCGGCATGATGATTCCACCCGGGGGCGGCTCATGACGGGGAAGCGCTGCTTTCGTGCCGCCGCGGTGCTCGTGATCGCGCTGACCATCGCCGCGCTGCCGGGATGCGGTTTTCGCGGCTTGAACTCCTTTCGGCTGCCCGGGACGCAAGGCCACGGGCAGGGCTCTTACACGATCCAAGCCGAAATGCCCGATGTCGAAAACCTTCAGCCGAACTCGCGTGTCCGAGTGGGTGACGTCAATGTGGGTACGGTCACGAAGATCGAGCGTCGAGGGTGGCATGCGCTGCTTACCCTCGCACTCGATGGTGGCGTCGACCTTCCCGCCAACTCGACCGTGTCGCTGGGTCAAACCAGCCTGCTGGGCTCGCTACACATCGAGTTGGCGCCCCCCACCGATGTTCGCCCGGCGGGAAAACTCCGGGCCGGTTCGCTGATTCCGTTGTCCTCGGCTGGGGCCTACCCGTCCACCGAACAGACCCTGGCGTCGGTCTCCCTCCTGCTCAACGGCGGCGGAGTGGGGCAGGTACAGGACATCACCACAGCACTCACGTCCGCGCTGGGAGGCCGCGAAAACGAATTCCGCAGCCTGCTCACACAACTGGACACCTTCACCGCCAACGTCAACGGTCAAATCGACGACATCATCGCGGCCACCGAGAGCCTCAACAATCTGGCCGCCCAGTTCGCCGCACAAAAACCGGTCATCGACAAGGCGCTAGAAACGATTCCCGACGCGCTGGCGGTGATTAACGCCGAACGCGACCAGCTCGTGGAGGCGGTCGACCAGCTCGGCAAATTCGGCGCACTGGCCGCCGACACAGTCAACCAGTCGCAAGAGTCATTGATCCAGATCTTGAACGACCTGGGACCGGTACTGGAATCACTGGCGAACGCCGGTCCCGCGTTGACCCGTTCACTGAACCTGTTCACCACGATTCCGTTTGTGAAAGACAACCTGACCAAGTGGTGGCGGGGTGATTACGCCAATATCACCACCATCGTCGACTTGACATTAAGTCGCATCGACGCGGCGCTATTCACCGGTACCCGGTTCGAAGGCAACCTCACCGAACTCGAATTGCAGTGGGGCCGCACGATCGGGCAACTGCCAAGCCCCTACACCGCGCGAAATCCGCTAATTGTCCCCTACCGGTTGGACCAAGGACCGTAATGTACCTGAGTAAACGAGTTCGGGTGCAGCTGGCCGTGTTCGGAGCGGTGACGCTGTTGGCCGGTGGAACCATGGGCTTCTACTACCTTCGGCTGCCGAGCCTGCTCTTCGGTGTCGGCCGCTATCAGGTCACCATGAAGCTTCAGGACTCAGCAAGCCTGTACGACAACGCCAACGTGACCTACCGCGGCGCGACGGTAGGCCGGGTCTCAGATGTCCGCCTCAGTGACACGGGCGTCGACGCCGTGCTGTCGCTGCAGTCAGACATCAAGATCCCGGCCGACCTCGACGCTCACGTGGGCAGCCAGACCGCGGTAGGCGAATTGTTCGTCGACCTCGTCCCGCGAAGCGGTGACGGCGCGCCGTTGGAGAACGGCGACGTGATATCGGCCGACCGCACCTCGGTCCCTGCCGACATCAACGCACTGCTGCGGGGTGTCAACACCGGTGTCCAAGCGATCCCGCGCAACAACCTCAAAACGGTGATCGACGAGTCCTACACGGCTTTCGGTGGTCTGGGGCCTGAACTTTCCCGGCTGACCCGGGGTGCCACCACGCTCGCGATCGATGCGCGCAACAACCTGCCTGCACTGACCACCCTGATCGACGAATCCAAGCCCGTCCTTGATACCCAGACCGAAACCTCCGACTCCATCCAGACCTGGGCAGCCAATCTCGCTCAAATCACCAATCAGTTGCAGCTGCACGACGAATCGGTGAAAGGCCTACTGGTCAACGGACCCCCCGCCGCTGACCAGGTACGTCAGCTGTTTGACCGCGTACGGCCCACTCTGCCCATCCTGCTGGCCAATATGGTCAGCCTCGGGCAAGTGGCCCTGACCTATCAACCCAATCTCGAGCAGATCCTCGCCCTCTACCCGATTGAGATCGCCGGCCTCCAAGGTGCCGCACTGGCCAACCGAAACACCAAACAGGACTACAAAGGTGTGTTCTTGTCCTTCAACCTGAACCTCAATGTGCCCCCGCCGTGCAGAACGGGATACCTACCCGCCCAACAGCAACGCGTACCGTCTGAAGTGGATTACCCACCGAAGCCCGCCGGTGACTTCTACTGCCGGATACCGCAGGAATCCGGCCTCACGAACGTCCGCGGAGCGCGCAACCTGCCCTGTGTGACTCGGCCGGGAAAGCGTGCGCCCACGGTGAAGATGTGCGAAAGCGACGAAAACTACGTACCACTCAACGACGGCACCAACTGGAAAGGCGATCCGAATGCGACGCTGTCCGGTCAGGCGGTTCCGCAGCTGCCGCCAGGAACGCCACCGCCCACCCCGGTGCCGGCGACCGCCCCGATTCCGGTCGCCGAGTACGACCCGAGCACAGGCAGCTACATCGGACCGGATGGAAAACAGTACAGGCAGGCGGATTTGGGCCGGAATGCTGCCGGGGATCAGACCTGGCAGGACATGCTGCTTCCGCCAAAGGACGGTGAACGGTGACCATCCACACCGCCGACGACCCGGCCGACGATCCCACAGCGAGTGGGACGGCCCCTGATGACACCGTCGATGTCGGTTCGGCCGAAGGCGCCGACGGCGGGGACCCCGAAGTCGCCAACGAAAAACAACATGGGGACACCGCGCCCCCCTCGCGAACCCCGATGCCGCCGCAGCGACTAGCGCTTGTGATGGGGTTGCTGGCGGCCGTGACGATGGCCGCACTAGCCAGTTGGCTGGGCTACCAGGCCCGCCAAACGCATGAGTCCTCCGAACAACGGCAGCTGTTTGTTCAGGTCGGACGTCAAGGAGCACTGGATCTAACCACGATCGACTGGCAGCACGCCGATGCCGACACTAAGCGCATTCTCGACTCGGCGACTGGCACGTTCTACGACGAGTTCTCCCAGCGGTCACAACCATTCATCGACGTGGTCAACAAAGTGAAGTCCAAATCGGTCGGCACCATTACTGAGGCGGGCTTGGAGTCCCAGTCTCATGACACGGCCCAAGTGCTGGTCGCGGTCAGCGTGAAGACCACTGTCGGCGATGGGCCCGAACAGGAGCCCCGAGCATGGCGAATGCGCGTCACGGTGCAGAAGGTTGGCAACGATGTGAAGGTCGCCGACGTGGAGTTCGTGTCGTGAGAACTTCACCAGCGAAAGATGAACAGGATGATGCCGTCCACTCCGCCGAAGTCGACGATCCACCGCCATCACCCGGGAACGCATCGAGCAACTCGTCGGGATGTGAGTCCGGCGACGCGCCAGAATGCCAGGACCCTGGCGATGTCGACTCGACAGACGATCGTCGCGGCACCTTTGTGCGGATGCTCGCATTCTGGCTCTTGCCCTTTATCGCGTTGTTGTTGGCGCTGGGTGCGGCCTACTTCAAGTATCAAGCGGGGACCGCCGCTGGCACGGACCGCGCCCGCGCGGAAACCGTTCAGGTCGCCACCGAAGCGACGGTCGCGATGCTGTCCTACACGCCTGAAACGGCAGCCGAGAAACTGAAGGATGCGCGCGATCGACTGACGGGACCGCTTCGCGACTCATATACATCGTTGACCGACGATGTCGTAATTCCGGGAGCACAGCAGAAGCGAATCTCGGCCACCGCCAGGGTGTCAGCCGCTGCCTCCGTGTCCGCCGGTAAGAACCGTGCCATCGTCTTGGTGTTTGTCGACCAAACCACCACCGTGGGCAACGACGCGCCGACAGACACCGACTCCGTCGTTCAGGTCAGCCTCGACAAAGTCGGATCCCGCTGGCTGATATCGGGTTTCGAGCCGAAATGAGCACCATCCCAACCTCAAGGTCTGCTGGTGTCTCCCTCGTCAGCCCGATGGCAGCGTGTGAGGAGGTGGGATTTTGAGTGGTCTGCCGGCGGTGAGACCGTTTTGCATCGACGTCGCTGATGACGTTCTCGATGATCTACGAACGCGTCTGTCGCGGACCCGTTGGCCCGAAGCCGAGTGTGTACAGGACTGGACCCAGGGCATCCCACTCGGGTACACCCGCGACCTGACCGCGTATTGGGCCGACGTATACGACTGGCGGTCCCGTGAAGCCGCCCTCAACCGATTCGATCAGTTCATCGTCGAAATCGACGGCGTGGACATCCATTTCATTCACCAGCGATCTCCGCACGAAGAGGCTTTCCCGCTGGTCATCACCCACGGTTGGCCTGGCTCGATCGTGGAGTTCCGCAACGTGATTGAGCCACTGACCAATCCGACTGCCCACGGCGGACGCGCCGAGGACGCCTTCCACGTGGTCTGCCCGGCGCTTCCCGGCTACGGCTTCTCCGGCAAGCCCACCCACTCCGGGTGGGGTGTTGAAAGAATCGCGCAGGCGTGGGAGGCGCTCATGCTGCGACTTGGCTACGAGCGCTACGGTGCCCAAGGCGGCGACTGGGGAGCAGCTATCACCACACAAATGGGCCGCAACCGCGGCCACTGCGCCGCCATCCATCTGAACATGCCGATCGCTTACCCTCCCGCGGGCGGCATCGCCGATCCGACCGAGGAAGAACAGCTGGCCCTGGCCGCCCTGACGGCTCATCAGCGTTGGGGGACAGGCTATTCCGAGCAGCAATCCACCCGGCCACAGACCATAGGCTACGGACTGGCCGATTCGCCAGTCGGCCAGATGGCGTGGATCGTCGAGAAATTCGCAGCGTGGATGGACTGCGACGGGCATCCCGAGAACGTGCTCAGCCGCGATGAGCTCCTCGACAACGTCATGATCTACTGGGCTACCAACAGTGGCTCCTCGTCGGCCCGGTTGTACTGGGAGAGCTTCAAGACCCTGGACGCGACAACTCGTGTGGAATTGCCCACCGGTATTGCTGCCTTTCCCAAGGAGGTCCTGCGCTCACCACGAAGTTGGTGCGAACCGATCTACAACATCACCCACTGGACGACCATGCCGCGCGGCGGGCACTTCGCCGCTTTGGAACAACCGGGTCTCTTTGTCGACGACGTCCGCGAATTCTTCGAAACCGTGCGGTGATACGGCCAGTTGGCAGGCCACGAAGCCTTGGTAGCACACCTGCGATGAGCTAAACTCTCTGCATTGCGGAGATCCGATCTGCTAGCAAGAGGACACGTACGAACATAGGGGCACGTGTCAACTGTCAAGGAGGCTACGAGTGGTAGACGACGCACGCAGTGCAGTCATGAGAACGTGGACGCTACCCCTAGGTGCCGCGACTTTGCAGAGCCAGAGCGTCTACGACGTCGAGGACCCGTGCACCGGCAACGTGCTGACCCAGGTGCCCGACTGCAGCGGCGAAGATGTCGACAGGGTGGTGACAACTGCACATGCCGCTCAACGCGAGTGGGCGCTGCGGACGCCTCGCCAGCGCGCCACCGCGCTGCGGGCTTTGGCGACACTCATGCGCGATCACTCCGAAGAACTCGCGCTGCTCGACGCCGTTGACGGCGGCTTTCCATTGCCTGCGATGCGCGACGATGTCACTTGGGCGGCCGACGTGTTGGAGCTGATGGCAGACGGCGCGCTCAACCTCGGCGGGCGGACTATCCCTCTCTCGGCGAACCTGCACTACACGCTGCAGCAACCGTACGGCGTGGTTGCTCGAATCGTGCCCTTCAATCATCCTGTCCTATTTGCAGGAGCCAAGATCGCCGCTCCGCTGATGGCGGGAAACGCCGTGGTGCTCAAAGCTCCCGATCAGACACCGTTGTCGGCCATCCGGCTCGCCGAGCTCGCCAGGGAGGTCCTGCCCGAAGGCCTATTTGGGGTGGTAACCGGACATGGGGCGACTGCCGGCGCCGCGTTGGTCGCTCATCCACTAGTCCGGCGAATCGGCTTTATCGGCTCCCCGGGCACGGGCCGCCATATCCAGCGCTTGGCCGCCGAGCACGGCGTCAAATACGTCACGCTGGAACTCGGCGGCAAGAACCCCATGATCGTCATGCCCAACGCCGACCTGGAGGCGGCTGCCAAAAGCGCCGTCGTAGGGATGAACTTCACCACCACAGCCGGCCAATCATGCGGATCAACAAGCAGACTGCTGCTGCACGAAGCGATCGCTGACGAGGTTATTAATTTGGTCGTCGATCAAGTCGCTGCCATCAAGGTAGGCGACCCGCTCGTTGACGGCACAGAGATGGGACCCGTCATCGACCAAGCGCAATACTCAAAGTCGCTGCAGGCCATCGAATCAGGACGGGCGGCCGGCGCCAGCGTGCTTACCGGTGGGGGACGCGCGCAGGGTGTTGGGCCCAAAGGCTGGTATGTCGCACCGACCGTATTGGCCGACGTGGCACCACAAGCCGCCGTCGCCCGCGACGAGATCTTCGGGCCCGTTCTTTCGGTGCTAACCGTTCGCGACGAAGCCGAGGCTGTTCAAGTCGCCAACAGCGTCGAGTTCGGATTGACCGCCGCGGTGTGGACCAACGACTTAAGCCAAGGTCACCGCATGGCTGCGGGACTTGATGCCGGCTACGTCTGGATTAATGGCAGCGCACGCCACTACTGGGGATTGCCATTCGGAGGCTGGAAGTCATCAGGCGTTGGATCGGAAGAATCTACGGAGGAATTGCTGTCGTACACACAAGTCAAGGCGGTAACCGTCACCATGGAATAAGGCGCGTCCATCCCCGGTCGGACACGGATCGGCGAATGTCAATGCGTAGCAGTGGATTCGGAGCACCGTCTAGTCGCCTCCCAGCCTAATAAGTAGGTGACCGAAGCTTCAATGTGACGCGACGCGTTCGAGGTCCACCGCACCGAAGTCGGGCAGCGGTGACCGCCGGACACCGCAGCGAAGGGGTCGTAGTTCTGTGAATGAAAGTGCTGTCGGACAGCTGAGCCGCCGACGTAAGGCCTTCGTCTTGGCGTCCTGCTGCATGAGCGTGCTGATTGTGTCGACTGACGTGACGATCGTCAACGTTGCAATCCCGAGCATCCGCGCCGAGTTTTCGGCGTCGCCTTCGCAAATGCAATGGCTCGTCGACATTTACACCTTGATGGTGGCCTCGCTGTTGCTACTGTCGGGTGCCACGGCCGACCGATTCGGCCGGCGGCGCACATTGCAGATCGGGTTGATGGTCTTCGCATCGGCCTCCCTACTCTGCAGCGTGGCTCCCAACGTCGAAACGCTGATCGGCGCCCGCTTCCTGCAAGCTATCGGCGGCTCGATGCTCACCCCTGCTGGATTGTCGATCGTCACGCAGGTGTTCACCGGCAGAGTGGAGCGCGCGCGTGTGATCGGCATATGGGGGGGCGTCGTAGGCATCTCGATGGCGTTGGGTCCGATCGTGGGCGGAATACTTATCGAGTACGTCGACTGGCGAGCAGTGTTCTGGGTCAACGTGCCGATCTGCGCAGTAGCCGTACTATTGACCGCTGTCTTCGTTCCCGAATCCAAGTCGGTCACCATGCGCGACGTCGACTTGATCGGCTTGGGCCTGGGCATGGCCTTCCTGTTCGGACTGGTTTTCGTGCTCATCGAGGGGCCAGGAATGGGCTGGACCGACACGCGTGTCGTCGTCACATGCGGACTCTCAGCCATTGCGTTCGCGATTTTCCTGCGCTACGAGTCACGCCGCCCCGACCCGTTCGTCGAGCTGCGATTCTTCGGCAGCATCCCGTTCGCTTCGGCGACGGCCATCGCGGTGTGCGCATTCGCTGCATGGGGCGCGTTCGTATTCATGATGTCGATGTATTTGCAAGGGGAGCGGGGGCTCTCCGCGATGCACACGGGCCTGATGTTTCTGCCCGTCGCCGTCGGCGCACTCATTTTCTCACCTCTGTCTGGCCGGCTGGTGGGGCGATTCGGTGCCAGACCGTCGCTGATGATCGCCGGGGCGTTGATTGCCGCCGCGACTCTAATGTTCGCGCAGTTGAGCGACGCTACCCCGCAATGGCAGATGCTGGTCGCCTTCGCGGTCTTCGGCATCGGTACTTCGATGGTGAACGCACCGATCACCAACGCGGCCGTCAGCGGTATGCCGATCGACCGTGCCGGTGCGGCGGCGGCCATCACGTCCACCAGCCGCCAGGTGGGCGTGGGAATCGGTGTGGCCCTTTGCGGTTCGGTCGCTGGTACGGCATTGGGCGACACCAACGTCGATTTCGCGGTCTCCGCCCGGCCGCTTTGGCTGGTGTTCGCCGGAGTTGGTGTGCTAATTATCGCGCTCGGTGTCTACTCGACGTCGAAGCGTGCGCTGCGCTCAGCTGAGCACCTAGCGCCGCTGATCGCAGGAACCGATCCGCGACGGGAGGCTGCCGGTGTCGCATAATGCAGAAGCGGACGAGGTCTGGCGCGTGATGACCACACTGGTCACCGACAACCGCGACAGCTGGAGGCGAGCGACCGCCGACCAAACGGGCCTGCCATTCAGTCGCATCCGAATCCTGCTCCGGCTGGCCCGTGGTTCGATGACCGTCAAAGAGGTCGCGCAAGCCGTGACAATCGATGCCCCGGCGGCCACGGTGGCGGTAAACGATCTGGAGGACCGCGGGCTAGTCATGCGTCAGACTGTTCCCACCAACCGGCGGTGCAAAGTGGTTTCACTGACCGACCGCGGCTGGTCGATGGTGGCCACGATCCATGGGATCGTCGACCCGGCTCCCGAAGCGCTTGCCGCACTTGATAGTAACGAGCTAAAGGCTCTGCGAGTCGCGATAGCCAAAATCAGCGCTCCCGCCAAAACACCGCGGCGTGAACGCTGAACGAACCGTTGTCAGTCCACCAGTCGGCGCATGGACGGCTTGAACTAGGCGCGCCCCTACGTGGTGGTGATGGACTTCGGCCATCGAGCCCACCGATCATCCTCGAAGTTAGCGTGTTCTTCGTCGCCGAGTTTCCAGGGGCCAAATGAAATTCAGCAATACCCAGTTAATCCTGACGTGCCCCGACGTAGGTCTGCAGGGATGCCACCTAGCGCTGCAGGTACCACGGTAGCCTAAATAATAGCTTGCAAACAGTTGCTGTCCTATGTAAACTTCGCAGTGGTGTAGCTCACGTGAGTGCTCATGTTTCTGCAGGCAGGAATCGACAGGAAGGTGCGCCTGGTGAATTCGATGGCGCCGGATGCGACGACAATGCGACTATTAGAGAATGCGCGCGGCTCCATCCTGAAGGGCCGCCTCCCTGCGTCTCTCATTGCTAATGCGGCGCTCTACCAGCTTGAATTAAAGCGAGTATTCGGCAGGACATGGCAGTTTCTCTGCCACGAAGACGAGATCCCTAATCCAGGCGATTATGTTGTCCGCTACATCGCTGATAACTCTATTATTGTTGCGCGGCAGCAGGATATGACGATTCGGGCGATGTCGAACTCGTGCCGGCACCGCGGCACGCTGCTTTGCCGAACCGAGGCGGGGAATGAGTCGGCGTTCCAGTGCCCGTACCACGGTTGGACCTATCGAAACAACGGTGATCTCATCGCGATACCTGCGCAGCAGGCCGTCTACGGTGCTGCGTTCGACAAGAGTCGGCTAGGGTTGCGCGCTCTGCCGATGCTCGACTCGTACGCGGGCCTCGTTTTCGGGTGTGTGTCAGATGAGGCCCCAGGGCTGGATGAGTACCTCGGGGATATGCGCTGGTATCTCGACTTGATGATGAGTAAGAGCGCGGCCGGCATTCAGGTGTGGGGGGCTCCGCAGCGTTGGGTGATTGACGCGAACTGGAAGACAGGCGCTGACAATTTTGTTGGGGACGGCTATCACACGGTCATGACGCACCGCTCCATGTGCGAGTTGGGGTTGTTACCGCCCGATAATGTGGCCGTTTCGCCGGCGCACGTCAGCCTATCGGGGGGGCACGGGGCGGGCGTTTTAGGCGCACCCCCCGGCATACCCGCACCACCGTATATGGGCTATCCCGAGGAAATCGTCTCCGGTCTCAGCGAAGGTTACGGCGATGACGTCCATGGCGAGATGCTGAAACGGACAATGTTCATTCATGGCAATGTGTTCCCGAACTTGTCCTTCTTGAACGCCTTCATCGCCAAGGACGGCGAGTCTATGCCGGTGCCCATTCTGACCTTGCGGCAATGGCGTCCTCTGGACGCGGCGCGCATGGAGGTGTGGTCGTGGTTCTTCGTGGAGCGCAATGCGCCCGAAGAATTCAAGCAGCAATCGTTTGAGACTTATGTTCGGACGTTCGGGGTTGGGGGCGTCTTCGAGCAGGATGACGCCGAGATATTCCAGGCTATTACCAAGGGAACCCGCGGCGAGTTGGCTGGTGGTGTGGAGTTGAACGTGGAGATGGGACTGGACAACTTGGCCCCTGATCCAACGTGGCTGGGTCCGGGACGACCGTTGGCCAGTGGCTACGCCGAACAAAATCAGCGCGAGTACTGGAAGCAGTACTTCGACTATCTGGCCACCCCGAGAAGGGATGAGAACGTATGACGACAACGCTGCCGCAGGATCCACCTCAAGCTGCGAGGGTTTCGCGGGAGGTGCGTGAGGAAATCGAAGACTTCCTTTTCGACGAGGCTGATCTGTTGGATCGCGATGAGTTCGAGGAGTGGCTGGGATTGCTGGCACCGGATGTGCACTATTTCGCGCGCGTCCGTCAGACGCTTCGAAGAGCAGGGGGACGGGGGTTTTCTGAGCGCTCCATGCATTTGAACGATAACTACACGAGCCTGAAGATGCGTATTCAGCGGCACCGAACGTCGTCGGATTGGGCTGAGGATCCTCCCTCGCGGATCCGGCACTTCATAACCAACGTCAGGGTCAGGTCTGGTGACGGCGACGGTCGGTACCGAGTCACCTCGAATGCATTGCTGGTGCGCACGCGCGCGGACGAGGCCAAGGCGGAGACAGTCTCTGCCGAGCGCCGAGACATTATTCGTCGCGACGAGGGGGGTTGGAAACTGGTCCAGCGCGAGATCCTGCTGGATCACACCACGTTGCCCACGCACAACCTGTCATTCTGGATCTAAGGTGCCGGTGAGCTTGACATCAACCTGGCGGCACCTCCGCCGAGACTCCGGCCAACGAAAGTCGTTGCTGCCGAAAGAATCCGGGTCCGTCCTGAAGGTAGGCCGGTAGGTGCGCGCAGCTGTTTATCACGGTCGCGAAGACGTGCGGATCGAAGAACTTCCCGATCCGAGTCCACGTGCGGGAGAAGTGGTCATCGAGGTGGCCCGAGCGGGGATCTGCGGCACAGACCTGCACGAGTACATCGCCGGTCCGATGCATGCTGCACCAGGGGTCGTCATGGGGCACGAATATTCCGGGACGGTGGTCGGCGTCGGGCCCGACGTGCACGAGTTCACCGAAGGTGACCGGGTTTGCGGCGTCGGCGTTTTCGGCTGCGGTGAATGCGGCTCCTGCAAACAGGGCGCTGAAGCACTCTGCGGGACAGTCGGTTTCATCGGCTTCGCTCTCAATGGGGCACTTGCCCGCTACGCATCGGTGTCGGCGAAGGCGTTGTTTCGCATCCCGGATGACATCAGTCTCGTCGAGGCTGCCGTCGTCGAACCGATCGCGTCGGCGTACCACGCTGTTCGCCGTAGCCGGCTGGCAGCGGGTGAGACCGTCTTCATCGCCGGTGCCGGCGCGATCGGCCTTGCCCTTGTGCAGTTCTGCCTTGCTCAAGGTGCGACTCAGATCATCGTCAGTGAGGTTTCGGCATCGCGCCGCGTCGCCGCCCACCGGGTCGGGGCTACTCGCGTAATCGATCCTCTGGTCGAGGATCCAGTCGAGGTGGTTCAGACGTTGACACACGGAAACGGCGTCGATGTCTCCTTCGACGCCGCGGGCGTACAACCCGCGCTTGACGCGGCGTTGAGCGTTCTCCGCCCCCGCGGTCGATTGATGGTCGTGGCGATATGGGAGGCCGCGGCTGGTATCGACATCAATCGAAGCATCATGCGCGAAGCTAATATCGGCTTCTCGTTTTGTTACGAAGCCCAAAGTCAGGTTCCGGCAATTCTCACCTTACTTTCTGTTGGGGCCCTCAGCCTAAGTGAACTGATCACCGATGAGATCCCGTTGGACGCCGTGGTCAGTCAGGGTTTCGAGGAATTGCGCATCAACCGCGATGCACACATAAAAATACTGATCGACCCATCGGCATAGCTGCGATCGCTACCCGCAGTGGATATCACGCCGCCGCACCAAAGGAGTTAAGTGTCCGCGAATATGGAGAGCCTTTTCGACGGTCTCACGGTCCTCGAGCTGGGGCACGTGATCGCGGCGCCTTTCGCTGCGTCGTTGATCGGCGACTTCGGAGCACAGGTCATCAAGATCGAAGACCCCGGCTCGGGCGACATGTTGCGCGGGTCCGGTCCCACGAAGGACGGAGTGCACCTTTGGTGGAAGTCCGCGGCCCGGAACAAGTCAAGCGTGGCTATCGATCTGCGCCTCCCCGAGGGGCAAGCGCTGGTGCGCAAAATGGTCGAACGCGCAGACGTGGTGATCGAAAACTTCCGTCCGGGAACGCTCGAGCGTTGGGGACTGGGATGGGAGGAACTGCACGCAGCCAACCCGCGGCTGATCATGTTGCGGATTTCTGGGTATGGCCAGATCGGCCCGGAGAGTGCGAAGCCGGGATACGGACGGGTCGGGGAGGCGATGAGCGGAGCGGTACACATCACCGGCCACCCTGACCGACCACCGACACATTTCGGTTTCTCCCTGGGCGATGTGACGACAGGAATCATGGGTGCATTCGCTGTTGCCGGAGCACTGTTCAAACGTGAAGTGATCGGGACTCGCTTCGATGGGGAATGTATCGATCTGGCTCTCTACGAATCACTGTTTCGTGGCATCGACTGGCAGGTCATCCTCTACGACCAGTTGAACTTTGTTGCCGAGCGTCAGGGCAACCAGTTCCAGGTCAGCCCGTCACCGGTGTCAGATACTTATCTCAGTTGCGATGGGGTGTGGTACACCGTGGCGACCGGCACCGTGCGGTCAGTGCAGAGCCTTCTCGACCTGTTGGGCGGCACGACTCTGCGCAACGATCCGAGGTACGCGACTCAGGAGCTGCAGATGTTGCACCGCGAAGAGCTCGGCGAGATGGTTCGGAAGTGGTTCGCCGAAAACAACTCCGATATTGTCGAAAAGGCCTGCGCGAGTGCGGGCGTCGTTGCTGCGCGCATATTCACGCCGGCAGAGATGTTCTCAAGTCCCACGTTCGCGGCTCGCCAGAGCCTCGTCGAGGTCGCTGATCAGGAATTGGGTCCGGTCCGTGTCACCGGGGTGGTGCCGAGGCTGACGAACTTTCCCGGATCCATACGCAGCACCGGGCCCCGTCTCGGGATCCACGGCAAAACGGTGCTGACTGAGTGGCTCGGCTTGGCCGACTCGCAGTACGAGGCCCTGGTATCTAGGGGTGTCGTCGGGGCGGTCGACGTCGACGGAGAGGTTCCCGGGCATTGACTGCGCTGCGCGACAAGGCCTGCATCGTCGGCGTTGGTCATACGGTCTACCGTCGTGGTGGTACTGAGTCGGCAACAGACCTTGGCCTGCAACTTGAAGCAGCCCGTGCCGCGATTGCGGATGCCGGGATGTCGCCTCGTGAGATTGATGGAATCATCTGCCCCATTAACGGTGGCACGGCCGAAGACTTCGTAGCGAATCTCGGCCTGACACAACTTCGTTACGCGGTGACATCCCATACCGGAGGGGCGGCAAGTGTGGCGGGTCTGGCCACTGCGGCGATGGCGGTGTGGTCGGGCGTCGCGCGTAGTGTCCTCATTGCCGCGGGCTGGTGTGGGTACTCCGGTCCGCGTGCTCGCGGGATGGCGTCGAGCGCGGAGATGGCGATAGGCAAGGTTGTTCGGGACTATTACGCCCCACAGGGCGCGGTGTCGGCTGTGCACCAGTATGCGCTCGTGGCCGACCGATACGTCCGGAAGTACGACGTGCCGCCTGAAGCGTTGGGGGCCGTGGCAGTTGCGTTTCGCGCTAACGCGCAGCTCAACTCGAATGCGGTGATGTGCGGCCGTGAGTTGACGATGAAGGAATATCTCGACTCTCCACCGATCAGTACGCCGTTTCGTTTGTTCGATTGCAGTTTGGAAACCGACGGGGCAGCTGCAGTGGTGGTATCAGGGGCCGATAGTGCGGCGGACGGTCCGCACCGGCCGGTGTTTGTGATGAGTGTGGCGGAAGGGCGCCCATTTCCCGTCGATGAATTCGCCAACAGGGCAGACCCGTTGGAGATCGGGCTTGCCGAGGCGGCGCCGCGCGCATTTGCCGACGCTGGTGTCGCCCCGTCTGATATCGATCTGTTTGAGGTTTACGATAGTTTCACGATCAACGTGTTGCGTCAGATCGAAGCGACCGGGTTCTGTAAGGCCGGCGAAGCAGCGGATTTCGTGCTCGACGGGCATATCGCCGCCGACGGCTCGTTGCCGACGAATCTCAACGGCGGTTTGCTGTCCGAAGCGCACGTGCAGGGGATGAACAATCTGGTCGAGGCGGTGCGGCAGCTGCGCGGGGGCTTAGCGGAGCGGCAGGTCCACAATGCGGAGTTGGCGGTAGTGACCGGTATGGGCGGCGGATGGGGTTCAGGTGCTCTCGCCATATTGCGTCGGTGACAGCGTCGTGACCGGCGGGTTCACGAGAGGCCCGGTGTGACACGAATGGGAGCGGATGTCGCAACACCGCCACTGCCATCCCTGGAAGGTCTCACGGCGGAGTTCTACGGCCATTGCCGACGTCAAGAGCTGTCGTTTCAGCGATGCTCAAGCTGCGGTCGTTGGCGTCATGTTCCTCGCCTGGCGTGCGTCGGGTGCGGCAGTAACGCATGGTCTTGGCAGAGGTCGTCGGGTAGGGGAGTGGTATTCAGCTTCACGGTTATTCACCGCGCGCTGCATCCCGGTTTCGACGAGGACGTCCCGTTCGTGTGTGCCGTCGTCGAAATGGATGAGGGTGTGCGGATGGTGGCACGGATAGTGGACGAAGTTGCCGACCGGACAGCGACGCTGGCGGATGCGGCCGTCGAGGTTGTCTACGTGCACGTCGCCGATAATGTTGTGCTACCGGCATTTCGGCTGTCCACTGCGGAAGCGCGGGGCAATGACCGCCGCTGACGAGTTACGCGATCGTGTCGGTGAGAAGATCCGCTTCCGCGGCGCCGACTCGGTGACGCAAAATGATATCCGCCGCAAATTAGAGGTTTTCACCTTTTCCTGCCCGCTGCATGACGACGAGGCGGCAGCGAAGTCACACGGCTACCTCGGCGTCGTGGCTCCGGTGACAATGACTCCGCTGTGGGGACTACCGCCGTATTGGGCACCCGGCCAGCCCAGTCCTTATCTGGCCGACGGGCAGGAAATGACAGGGAATATCACCGACACGTTGGCTCTGCCGTTCAGCCGATCGGTCAACGTCAGTAGCGAGTGGCAGTACCACACACCGCTATACCTCGGGGACAGGCTGCATGGGACTACGACGATAATCTCGGTAGAGCAGAAGCGAACCCGGGTCGGTACCGGAATCTTCCTGCAATACGAATCAGAGTACTTGAAGGATTCTGGAGAACTTGTCGCGCTCAACCGAAATACCGTCTTCAACTACGACGCCTCCACGCCTCGGCATGAGCCCGGCACTTCCGCACGCACCCAGCAGGGCGACCGAGGTCCCCGCCCACTTCAAGTGCAAGATACCGATATCCGTGTCGATTGGACCACGCCACTTGAGTTCGACGACGTTGAGGTCGGTGCTGAAGTGCGCGGACCGGCTTTGGCCCTGACCTACCAACGCATTGTGATGAACATTGCCGCGGATCGCATGTTTTCCGGGATACACCACAGCGCCGCGGCCGCGCATGCCGCGGGGCTGCCGGACATCATCTTCAATACTCGTGGCCTGGAAACCCTTTTCGAGACCGGGCTTCGTCGCTGGATGGGCCTTGGCGGCAGGTTGGTGCACCTCGGTCCATTCAAGATGAGTGCCTCGATTCACCCGGGCGATGTGGTGCAGGCGCGATGGACTGTGACCGGCAAGCATGCGCAGGCGGGCGCAGAAGCCGTTGATCTCCAATTCGGCGTCTTCGCTGGGGATCGGCAAGCGGTGCAAGGGATTGCAACCATCACGCTCGATGGGAAAAGCAATGCTAATCAGAGTTCTGTAGGAGAAGGAGGGTTCCCTTGAGTGTCATCAAGGCGGACGAGGAAGTCTGCCAGGGTTACGCGAACTGTGTCGTCGCAGCGGCCGACATCTTTGACATCGGTGATGCGGGAACCGTTGTCATTCTTGATGACACGGTAGCCGAGAGCGATGAGGCACGGATCGTCACAGCAATTCGCAGTTGCCCCGTCTCGGCTCTACGTCTCGAAACGGCGTGAGCGAGACGGCCGTGAACGGCGCAAATACCAGGGGGTCAATGCGTCAATACATGGTGGAGACGAGTCGTTTCCCGAATGTGCTTGCCGCTCAACCGACTTTGGTTTACCTGCGAGGTACGACGTGAGATCGACACTTGGCAGACGGGGTGACGGTTTGTGGCGATCTGATTTACGGCTGTCTACGGGTGGCTCGGGCATTACAGCAAAGGAAAGGTACCGATGACGTTAGAAATGAGTACTTCAGGCGGTGCGGATCGGACCGCTCGTAGTCTCGTCGATGTCGATCGCGGGGAGATCAGTCGGGAAATCTTCGTCGATGCTTCGATTTTCAACCTTGAGCTGGAGTGTTTGTTTCCGCGGACCTGGTTGTTTGTGGGTCATGCCTCGCAGGTGTCTGCGCCGGGTCAGTTCTTCTCGTCGAGGATGGGTTCGGATCCGGTGCTGTTGACCCGTGACGCGCAGGGTGGCGTGAATGTCCTGCTGAACTCGTGTCGACATCGGGGTATGGCGGTGTGTCGCTATGACGAGGGCCGTGCGCTTCAGTTCACCTGCCCTTACCACGGCTGGTCGTACTCGATGGACGGTTCGCTGGTGTCCACTCCAGGAGATTTGCACGGTGTGCCGCAGCAGAGCATGGCCTACGGTAATGACCTTGACAAAGCGAGTTGGGGGCTTGTCAGCGCTGCCAAGGTCCACAATTACAAGGGCCTGATCTTCGCGTGCTGGGATCCCGCTGCCCCGGACTTCGACGAGTATGTCGGTGACTTTCATTATTGGCTGGACAACCTGGCCGATGCTTTCGATGGCACCGAGGGCGCTACGGAGGTGTTCCGCGGAGTGCAGAAGTGGCGCATCAGGTCGAATTGGAAGTTCGTTTCAGAGAATTTTCTCGGCGATACCTATCACGGGGCGACGACTCATGCCTCGGTTGAGCAGGTGGGTATTGGCCCGGGCGGCAGGAATTCGCGGCGCCACGGTGAACGACAGGATCAGGGTGGTTTTTCGAAAGGCCGAGTGAAGACGTCGTTTCGTACGGGTCACGGTGCGTCGGACAACCTGGCGTATGAGATCGCCTATCCTGAGTTCGCCGAAGAACCGGCCTTGAGTGAGTACTTCTCCCAGGCCTGGGCACTCCGTAAAGAGCGGTTGGAGGCGCAGGGCAGACAGCTCGGTGGTCGTGGACCAGCGACGATGTTCCCCAACATGTCGTTTTCCGCCGGTTTTCCGAGGACGATTCTGGTGTCACACCCGATCAGCCCGACCGAAACCGAGGTGTGGCGCTGGTACCTCATCGACAAGAGCGCACCCGATTATGTACGTGATTGGCTGCGACGTTATTACATGCGCTACTCCGGTCCCGGAGGGATGACGGAGCAAGACGATATGGAGAACTGGAATTACGCGACGCAGGCCAGCCAGGGCGTGATAGCCCGACGCTATCCCTACAACTATCAGCAGGGACTGGGTAAGGAAACTCCCAGTGCGCTCGACAAGGCTGTTCATTCCCACCAGCCCATCGCCGGAGAGGTGAATGCACGCGCCTTTTACCGGCGATGGGCCGAGTTCATTGACAACCTCTCGTGGCCTCAACTGACCGAGCTCGCCAAATCCGACGAGAGAGCCGCACAGTCGTGAGCCGAGCGACGGGCGATGAAATTGCCACGAGGCAGGATGCGGTCGAGAAGTTGCTGCTCCAGGCCGAAATCGCCGATTTCCTCAATCGGGAAGCCGACCTGCTCGACGAAAGGCGTTACTCCGAGTGGCTTGGTCTGCTCACCGACGACTACGAGTACTCCGTTCCACTGCGGGCGAACGTCGCCTACGACGACCTCGCGGAGCTGGAGCAGACTCAGGAAGGTAACGACATCTGCTGGTTCGACGAGACGAAGGAGACCGTCGCTTTGCGGGTGAAGCAGCTGATGACAGGACTGCACTGGGCCGAAGAACCCGTCTCGCGAGTGTCACACCTGGTCACCAACGTGCGCATCGAGGGGATCGACGGCGCGGAAGTCGATGTGAGTTGCCGGTTCCTGGTGTATCGAAACCGGGTCGCCGATGAGACTGATCTGCTCGTCGGTCGGCGTAAGGACCGGTTGCGCCGTGTCGCTGGTGACTGGCAACTGTGCCGTCGCCGGCTACTCCTCGATCAATCGGTGTTGCTCGCCAAGAACCTCTCGATCATCTTATGAAGCGGGACTCTATCCTTGAACTCTTGACCTTCAGTACGCAAAAATATATTGTTCTCTAAACATTATGCAATGGTGCGCGACCAACGAGGGGGCAGCTGGAATGTCTACTTCGCTCCAACCGAAGCGGCGTGCCGATGATGTGACCGCCCTGCGAGTGATGACAGAGGAAATGCGCCCGCTTCTCGTCGGCGACGGGTATCAGATGTTCGATGTGCGCGCTCCGCAATCATCTGGACCTCCACCGCACCAACACCCTTGGGATGAAAGCTATGTGGTGCTCGAGGGCGAACTGTGGGTGAGCCGCGGCGGCGAAGAAACGACCCTGCAGGTGGGTGAGGCGATTCGGGTGCCGGCTGGCGTCGTGCACGCCTATCGCGTTCTCTCTGAGGGCGCCCGGTGGCTTACGACCTCGTCTTTCCCGGGGGGCGCGCTGGATTTCTTCTCAGATGTGGATGAAACCTCGAACGGCCCCGGCGACGTGAAGGCCCTTATTGAGGCGGCCAAGCGAAACAATGTCAAATTCGCCGATCCTGCGCTGGGATAGCCGTCGGTTGAATCATCGGGCCGCAGTTGCCATTTGCCGACTGTGTCGGTAGTCGGTTTACAACCCGACATTCGGGGGTCGGTGTCATGAGGCGGGTCGGCGTGATCGGTTTGGGCGGTATGGGCTCCGCCCTGGCAGCGTCACTTCTCGCGACGGACCATTCGGTAGTTTGTTTCGACATTCGGCCCGACGTGTTACGCCCAGTTGTAGAGCTAGGCGCCCAGTCAGCTGGGGACGCGCGTGAGCTGGCCGGCGCATGTGACGTCGTTTTGACGGTCCTGCCGGGGCCGACTCAGGTGCTGGAGGTCGCGCTCGGGTCGGAGCGAGGTGTGCTGGCCGGCCTTCCCGAAGGGGCCGCCCTGCTGGATATGTCGACGTGTAACCCCGAGGTTGCAGCGGTCATCGGGCAGGCCTACGACGCGGTTGGGAGGCGCTTCGTCGATTGCCCCGTTAGCCGAAAGGCGCCGGACCTGACCGTTCTGGTCGGAGGGCCGCGCGGGGTGCTCGGCCCTGATGCCGATGTCCTTGCCGCCGTGGCCCGCACCTTGGTGTACTGCGGCCAACGAGGTGCGGGCTACGCCACCAAGCTCCTCAACCAGCATGTCAAGTACAGTTGGTACCTCGCCTCTGCGGAAGCGCTTTTAATTGCTGAGGCGATGGGGTTGAAGGCCAGCGAGGTTGCCGAAGCGATCGCGGAGTGCAGCGGGGGGGACTCGGGTCTCGCTACGGCGGCAGCGTATTTCCGTCACGACACTGAGTTCGTTCGTAGCCGCGCACCCGCTAGCACCATCGAAAAAGACTCCGCGCTGGTGGAGAGAATGGCGACGAACGCCGGTATCCGCAGTAGAACGCTTGCGGTCGTCGTCGACTTCTTCCAAAGCGTTGCGGCCTCGGAGTTTCGCGACCGTGCCTACCCCGAGAGCACAAAACTTCTTAAACGAATCCGGTCGATGCCTCCGAAGTCGACCTCCACGCCGTGACATAAAGGCGCTCACGCTGTATAGCTAGCTGAATTGCAAATCGCCGAATATCGGCGAACGTATAGAAAGACCACTGGCCGTTTGCCGGTATGATCATGATCAATACGCCGGAGATGTGCCAAACCGCTGATCAACGTTGCGAGGGACGTCATGACTACCGAGAAGTTGACGATGGCCCAACAGGTCGCGGCCAAGACCCGCGAAGCGGGACCCGATCACGATCCTTCGTCATTGGCGCTCCCGCTTGCGCTCTACCGTGCCGTGACGGCGTTCGGCCGGGTAGCCGTCGATGAGCTTGCGCCTGTTGACCTTTCGATGAGCCAATTCAATGTTCTCACCGTCCTCAAGCGGGCCGACGGGCCGATTACGATGGGCGCACTGGCCGATTCGATTTCTGTACGCCAAGCCAGCCTGACGAGCGTGGTGGACAGCCTGACCAAGGCTGGGTTGGTCACGCGCAAGATGAATCCCCGCGATCGGCGCTCGGTAGTGGTCGCGATTTCGAAGAAGGGGGATCAGTTCATGACCGAGTTTCTGCCCGGTCATTACGACTTCCTCGAGGGACTCTTTGCCGGTATCAACCCGCGACACAGGCAGCAGCTCCTCGCACGACTGAACGAACTCATAGATTGCTTGGAGAGTTATCCGACCGGCCAGCGCACCTCCTGATCGGTAGCCGGATAAAAGATTGTGACCGCCGATATGGATTGGGCCCCATCCTCGAACTGACCGGGCGATGCTACGACTTCTACAACGTTGAGCGCCTTCACAACTACCTCGGTACTTAGCTATGGAGTTTCGGAGCGCGCTCTGACGCCCGCTTGGCAGTCCTCGCCTCGCATACCTACGGCTCGAAATGGCCCGTCAGATCGGCTGCACTCAGGTAATGAGCACTCCCGAGAAGAAGATTCGCTCGGCGGCTAGGTTGCGTCCTCCTACGTGTCACGTGGGAGTTCCAGTGTGGCGTTCAGCGTTGGTCGCAACGTGTCGAATGACATTGTGACACAGGGGAATTGTTGACACGACCGCGGCACGACCGCAGCGAAGCCGCACCGCTGCGCCGGCTTCTCTGACAAGCCCATTTACACAGAAGCCTAAATTTCTATCTTGCAGATATTCGGAAGCTGTGGTAAAACGTTGTTACCGAACTTGCTGAGAGGACGTCCGAGGTTGCTCAAAGACACTTCGATTTGTGTGAGCTTGCTTGGGGCGGAGACACGCTTCGTGTATGTCGATGGCATCCGAACTAGGACAATTCAGGCGGGCGAAGGTCCGGACCTGATTCTCTTGCACGGGGGAGGTGGTCACGCCGAAGCCTTCGCACGCAACGTGTCGACGCTGTCGCGTCATTTCCGGGTGCATGCGCTGGATCTGTTGGGTCACGGTCTCACCGGTCCTTGCGATGTCGCCCCGGGGCGAAAGGACTATGTCAGTCACCTTCTCGGATACATGGACCAGGAAGGTATCGATCGAGCCCACTTGTTGGGCGAGTCGTTGGGAGGTTGGATCGCAGCGTGGACGGCGCTGGAACATCGCGACCGTGTCGACCGGTTGATCTACGTGTGCGGCGCGCGGTTGACACTGCAGGTCGGCGCCGATGCCGAGGCTCGCACCGCTGCCGGGCGCGCAGAGCTTGCCCGACTCACCCAGCAATTCCTGGCTGACCCCAGTCCGGCGAATGTACGGGAGAGAATGGCCTGGCTTTTCCACCAGCCTGACCGCGATCTGACCGATGAACTTGTGGCGCTGCGGTGGGCGCTCTACGAGACCGAAGAATCGCGGTCGGCGATGACCAATGCGACGGCGCCGCCATCAGCGGCCACTGCGCATGACAATCTCACGGCTGAGCGGCTGGCTAGCTTGAGCACGCCCACGCTAGTTCTGTGGACGAGTCACAATCCCTCGGCGACTGTGGATTTCGGCCGGCGCGCAGCCGAGCTGATTCCCGATGCCGAATTCGCATTGATGGAGGACTGTGGCCATTGGCCGCAATGGGAACGGCCGGAGGAGTTCAACCAGATCATCACCGACTACCTCAACGGTGATCGCGCATCCCGAGGGCAAGGTTGATGGAGACAATCTCTTCCATAACAGGCTCGGCGGGGCTCGTCGACTCCTCGGCCTTCTACGACGAGGCGGTGTACCAGCGGGAACTCGAAGTCATCTTCAAGCGTTCGTGGCTATTCGTCGGCCATGAGTCCATGATCCCCAGGCCCGGTGACTTCCGCACGACCTATATGGGCGACGATGCGGTGATCGTGTGCCGGGATAAGGAATCCGGTGTTCGTGTGCTGCTGAACAAGTGTCGGCACCGGGGCAATAAAGTCTGTCAGTTCGACAAGGGCAATGCCAACATCTTTCGCTGTAGCTACCACGGCTGGAGTTACGACACCGCCGGGCAGTTGCGCGGTGTTCCGCTGGCCGAAAGCGCCTATGGACCGCAGTTCGACAAGTCCAGTATGGGTCTGGTTTCGCCGCGGGTGGCTACCTACAAAGGACTTATCTTCGCGTGCTGGGATCACTCGGCGCCGCCGCTGACCGAATATCTGGGTGAGGGCCTTCTGTGGTACCTCGACAACTTCCTACTCGACAGCGACCCCAACGGCCTGCAGGTCGTTCCCGGCCTGCACCGCTATCTCATGCCCGTCAACTGGAAGTTGTTGGCCGAGAACTTCGGCGGCGACCAGTACCATTTTGCGGCCACTCATGGATCGGTCGCCGCACTGTCGAAAGCGGGGCGGACTGCCCGCATTGACTTCTCGATTGACGAGGGTCAGCACTACAGCGTGGTTCTCGATGGCGGCGCACCCCATGGGTTGCTACAGCTGGCAGTCGGCAAGAATTTTTATCAAGACGATCTCGCCCAAGCCGAGACGCTCGGTGCCGAAGCGGTCCACTGGCTAACCGAGCGGCAGCGTCTGCAAGACGAGCGGTTGGCGGCATACTCCGTGCAGCCCTACAGCTTTCATGTGGCCAATATCTTCCCGAACTTCAGCATGATTGGCATGGGCACGGCCTTCTATGGCCGGGGTTTCATCATGTGGCAGCCTCGGGGACCGCGGTTGACCGAGGTTTGGGAGTGGTGTTTGGTGGAAAGCTCTGCGCCCCGGTCGGCCAAGGAACGCATGGTCTTCGTCTTGAGCCAGCGGCAGTCGGCGGCCGGCCTCGTGACGCCCGATGATCACGAAAACTTCGAACGATTGTCCGACGCCCTTGAGACGGGAATCGCCCGGGAGGTGCCGTTCAACTACTCACTTGGCGAGGACGTCGAACCGGTGGAGTCGCTGATCGCGGAGTTACCTGGCAATGTCAGGCCACAGGTCAGCGAAACCTACCAGCGTGAGTTCTACCGGCATTGGCACCAAATCATGACGGAGCCGGCGTAGCCATGGAGACCAGCCAGTTGGACGTGGAACTGCGGCTGCGAATACATGAATTCTATGCCCGGGAGACCATGCTTCTCGACGATGGGCGGCTGGACGAGTGGCTGCGCTTATTGGCACCGGATGTCAGATACACGATGCCATTCCCAGAGTCCAGCACGCATCCGCGAGCCTGTCACGAATTCTGTGTAAGTCCGAGATGGGACTACTACGAGTTGTAC
>NZ_JAMQTI010000037.1:0-50090 GCF_032883055.1 Mycobacterium sp. 29Ha | reverse complement strand
CGGGAAGGTCCCGCCTATAACGCGGTTGACCAACCTGCCTGGGCAGTACACCTAGGGCGTGAACAAATCGGCCCGGATCGATGAATCGCTGACCGTTGATGTTGAGTCCGGCGGTGATGTCCGGTGACGCTAACGGCACCTGTTCACGCAGCGCCGCCCCCGATAGTGCCGTGACATACATTGACTGCCCGGCATTTGGAGCTGCCGCAGCTCCGCCATCATCTGTTCGGCGTCATCAATGGTGCGAAACACTGCGGTGATCGGGGCATCGGTGATGGGCGCATCGACACCGTTGGCGGTAAGCACGTCATAGGCTTCGATGGCCTCCTCGTTGAGTGGCACGTTGGCCTGCACCGTCTTATTCCACGACGATCTCCGACAGTTGACGGCGAACTGGATCAAGAAGACCGCGAGCTCTGAATCGGCGGTCAATGGGATGTGTAGCGGCGCGCTCCGGTTGCCGAGGGACCGCAGCGCATAGCGCAGCACTGCCGACGAGTTCAGCGGGATAGTCAAACTCGGCGCGATCCATCCAGCGTTCCCCCACGAGGCGCCGGCCGCCACGCCAGCGCGGTCCACCACGGTGACTTCGACACCACGTTCCTGCAAGACCACGCCGTGGATAGCCCGACGATGCCTGCACCGACGACGATCGCCGACCGTGGCCCCCCATCAATGCGTTCGACGCGCAGCATCACAAATCCTCCGTAGTTTCACCTGTTCTTGTCTAATTCGATGGTCGTGTGGATGACCGCCGCGACGCTTGCCCGAATTCGACAACCCCCCGAGGGGGCGTTGTCGCTAACCGACAATTCGAGCCGGGGGCTAAAGCCGTGCATACGACCGGGATTGGATGCCGAAAGGACCTGTTGCTGAGACCAGAAGCTCATCTGGCGCGAGAAACTTTCTGGCAGAGAGTGCAAATAACGAGGCGAGTGGCGTTTTATTTTTTCTCACGTATGGTGGATGGCAGTGGTTGCCACTTCGTATAAAGGAGCGACAATGGCTAATAAATCTGCGGGAAAAGACCTTCGAAAACCCGCACTATCCCTCAAGGAACGTCGGGCTATCAAGCGCGCCAGGGCGATAGAGGCGAGCCCGCCGCGTTCGCGTAAGCGCAAGGGTTGACGCTGACCCTGGAGTTTTTCGTGCGCCTTCGAGTGGCACGAAATCCCAGAAAATACATGACCACGTGGGTGATCGACCGCCGCTCGTATCGAGTCGATTTAATCCGACTCGTGGCGATGGGCGGATTCGCGATCGGCAGTCAACAACACGCCCGCTGATCGTAATTTGCATTTCGAAACCGCGGCTTTCACGAGCCGGGCCCAGCGCTATTCGGTGTCGGTAGCCGCCAGTTCGATCATCATGGCCAGCCGCTTTCTCGCATCGTCTAAGGGCAGACTAGTGATCTCCGCCATCTTGCGCAGACGGTAACGCACGGTGTTTTCGTGTACCCCCAATTGTTTACCGGCCTCGGCTGGGTCGCCTTGAGCCTCCAGCCAGGCCTGCAGAGTAAGCACGTAGTCGGATGCGTTGGCGCGGTCATGGCGGCGTAGATCGGCCACCGGTCCCCGGTCCGGAGACCGACCTGAGCGCGCCGCCGTGCGCAACCGCTGCAGAAGGATTTCATCCCAGGATTCGTCGTAGGCGGGCGGCGTGACTCGAGAAGACACCTCGTGAAGCGCCAAACATTCATCGGCCTCCAGACGGGCGGCGGCGAGGTCGCCCACCTCGGCCGTACCGCTGATACCGGCCAACACCGTCGCCCCTTCGGGCAATGCCGCCCGCAAACCGGTGATCCATTGGCGCGCCAGCGACGATTGCTCACCGGGCAGCAACGTGTAGACGGTGTTGCCGGCCAAGGCGCTGCGGCCCGGCCGTGACCAACCAAATCCGGTGGTGGCACGCTCGAAAGCCAACAGCAAGGCGGCATCACGGTCTGATCCGATGAACGCCTGCAGGGCAATCACCCGTAATCGGCCATGCGCCAAACCCAGCCTGCTGGCTAGCGTGTCGCCATCAGCGGCGCCCTCCAGCAACCGGATCACCAGCTCGGATTCGACCTGTCGTTCAAGGTCGGCACTGGCGCGAGACCGCAACATGTGCAGGGCCACCGTGTGCGCGCCATCAGTCAAGGCGGTGCGCGCGGCGACATCCAGTGGTGCCGGGCACGCTACCCAGACCGAGCCGATGAGTTCTCGGCCCGAGCGCACCGCCACCACCATGCGCCCGGTCGACCCGAGTCCGGCGTCCTCGCCGACAAACAACGGCTCATCAGAAACCGCCAGGTGCGCAAAGACGCCACGGTCCTCGAAGAATTCACGCAACGACTCTGGTGTCTGTCGTTCCAAGATCGTCGCCACCCGTGCCGAGTCAGCGTGCTGCTGCTGCCTCGAATACGCCAACACCCGCAACAGTCGATCATGGATAACGACCGCACCGCCGATGGCGTGCGCCAGGCTGTCAGCAAGTGCAAATAAATCGGTGGGGCCACGACCAGATTCTGTTTCGCGGCCCTCCAACACCAGCCCATAGACCACGGCGGCCAAATCACTCCACGACACAGCCTCGTCGACCACCATCACCGCGCCGGCTTCGACGTCATCGTCGAACTTGGTCGGCTTCTCAGCACCGCGCATCAGCACCACGACCGCGCGCGCCGACGCCGCCCACCGCACCGCTTCCCTGACCGATCCAGCACCAATGGCCAGCAATACATCGCCCACCACAGCGCGGTGCTCGGCCGGTTCGTGGATCACCACGCTACTCAGCTCAGTGGACCTGGGCACCGACGACCAACGCAGACGCACGCCATAACCACCGAGCACGTTCACCAAGCGGTCCAGAGTGATCACGACCCGCTCCCATCCCGAACTGATAATCGTAACCACGGATCGGCCCCGCCGAACGACGAACGCTTCGCGATCGATCCTGGTTGAAATGTATGCGGTGCCCGAGGTCACGACGCGCTCGACGGCTCCTGACAGGTGATAGCCGGATACCCAAATCCCCGGCTGATGGCTCAAGCAGTAGCCGATCGTTGTTTGAAATGCCCAGGACCGATCATGCGCATCGGTCGAATGACTCAGTGCCAAACGCGTCGATGAGCCAGCGAGCGTCGCCGTGGCCGTACACACATCGCCTCCGTCGCCGACCTTGTGGGCTGTTTGAAGCACCAGGGCGGACTGGGCCTCGGCCCGGATCAGCGTTGAGCGTGCCAAGACACCGTGCGGTACCGGTCCGGCACGATCACGAACGATCCGTCTCGGGTGACCATGGCCGCTGTCGAGATTCGACAAAGCACGGCGGCGTCGTTGTCTGGGCCGGGCAAGACCTGAGCCGCCAATCGCGACCACCATGAAAATGGACAAGCAATAGATGCGATTGGTGCAGGAGAGCTCATGGACAGCCATGATCGGCTACCGCGGTCAGCGGCCGCACCGGTACGCGCCGCGTTGGGGCCGTCGCCTATCGCCGAGAGCCGCGAACCCGCGTCTGCCACTGCGCCATCCCCACCTGTGTCCACGCGCCAACGGCTCACGCCCCATTCAAGCTCGAACTCGACTCGCCAACAGAATATTTCGATGCTCGTCCCCCGCCCGCACGATCAACCAATCAGCATCCGGGCGACACCCGAAGAGGTCCTGGAGACATCCGGGGTTCGTCTACCACACTGGTCCATCTTCGGGCTGGTGAGCCGTAATCCTTTGGTATGGCGCAGCGATCGGATTGAGGCACTGGTATTGGCGCTCGCCATCACGGTGTCGCTGCTGGCCATGCCGCTTGCCAGTGCGGTGTAAACCACCGTCGCTCCCTCATCGAGCGAATCGATTCACGACCAAAAACAAAGGGGAACTCACTTATGTCCGCACCCACCGTGTACTTCGCTCAACCACGCCGGTTGACGATCGCATATCCCCGCTTGCGATTGAAGCCCGCACACAGCTCTGCGGGTTTCGTACAGGGCGGGTGGTGGCCTCGAAGCGACCAACTGTACATCGAACTTCCGCTGCTGCTCGCAGCCTTACCGTCTCGGTCCGGTGTCATCGAGCGGGTGATCTACGACGAGAACAATTGGGCTCCCGCAGCATTGAGGCAGGAGTTTCAGGGACACAGCGTGATCCTTGAGCCCAGCACCACCTCGCCCAACTCACTGACCTTGAGCGGCAAGCGGTTCGGAACGCTCGTACTGCTGGTGGTGCCCCACGACGCCGACCAGGCCACGGCCACCACTGCCGTGACGATGGCGGCCGACCCCGACAACGTCTCGAGCGCCGAGGATTTACTGCAGATCGCGAAACCGACGAGACGGCGGCGCCGCCGCGCACTAGTGACACAGCCGCGCTGCGGGTCCGACGACGCAGCAGTACCCCGTCGAGGACATAACCGCAGCGAATCTGCCATCGCATGAGAAATTCGGTAGGTGCGACACGCTCAGTGACACTCATCGTCGGCGACCGCAGGCCGCGGATGCGTGCCAACAGTCCCTGCGTCACTCCGGTCAGACCAGCTATTCGGCCGCAGACATCGCCGGAACCGTCGTCACCGCACCCATGTCGCGTCGACGAGCTCGCTCACACACAGCACACCGCCGGCTGTCAGCGCGCCGACGGTTGCATCGTCGCAGTCAACGACGGGCAACGCCGCAAAACCTCCTCCGATTAGCCCGATTCGACGTCAAGAAATTTTCCACCTGGCTGGCCATTCGCGTGCACGCACTTGACGTCAACTCGCTGTCTGGGCGGTGCGGACGGCGCCAATAAGTGCGCTTGTTCGATCCCGACAACGGCGCACGATCGCGTTGTCAGGTTCCAGCAAACCGATCGCCCGCCGTCCGCTCCACCATGGAGACAACAACGAAAGTTCAGATGTGGAGGTTTGGTAATGAGCGGCGGCGAGCGCATGGACGGCGGCCCCCGGTCGGCGATCGTGATCGGCGCGGGCATCGTCGGGCTGTCGACGGCATGGTTCCTACAAGAGCGCGGCGTCGACGTCACCGTCGTGGACCGCACCGGCGTGGCAGCTGGCGCGTCTTGGGGCAACGCCGGCTGGATCTCACCGTCACTAGCCCTTCCGCTCAACGCGCCGGCGGGCTTGCGCGCTGGGCTGCGCTCGTTGGTCGATCCGTCCTCCCCGCTGCACATCCCGATGACCGCCGACACGGCGCTCGGGGCCTTCCTGATGCAGTTCGCCGCCAGTTGTCGCCATTCGTCGTGGAAACGCGCGGTGCGCGCCAACGTGCCGCTCAACGAGGAAGCCATTGAGGCCTTCGACGTGCTGGTCGCCAACGGCGTCGACGCACCGATGACCGACGCCCCCATCACCGCGCTGTTTCGCAACACCGAACATGCCGAACGCATGCTGCGCGACCTTCGCCAACTCGAAAATGCCGGGCAGACACTGTCTGTCACCGGACTGGCCGGCGAGGCGCTACGCGAGCAAGCGCCGCTGGCGTCCCCAAAAATCACCGCCGCGCTCAACATCAACGGTCAGCGCTTCATCGATCCCGGCCGGTTCGTGCAGGCGCTGGGGCGAGCGGTCGTCGACAGGGGCGCAACGATGCGCACGCTGGAAGTCAGCGACGTGCTGTCCGCAAGCACCGGCGTCCAGGTATACCCGCGCAGCGGTAAGTGGCTGACCGCCGACGCCGCGGTGATCGCTACCGGCGCATGGCTGCCCCAGCTGGCAGACAACCGGATACGCGTGCCCGTGCAGGCCGGTCGCGGCTACTCGTTCACCGTGCCCGTGGACCGTCCCATTCCCGGGCCGATCTACCTACCCGACGTGCGGGTGGCGTGTACGCCCTACCACGGGGCACTGCGTGTCTCGGGAGCGATGGAATTCCGCGACCCGCACGAACCGGCGGTACCCGAGAGGGTGGGCGCACTCGTCGCCTCCGCCAGCCCACTGCTGGAAGGAGTACGGTGGGCCGAACGCAGCGACATCTGGGTCGGCCCCCGACCAGTCACCCCCGACGGGCGGGCCTTGATCGGCGAGATCTCGCGAGACGTCTTTGTGGCCGGTGGCCACGGCATGTGGGGATTGGCACACGGGCCGATCACCGGTCGCCTGCTGGCCGAACAGATCACCACCGGCAAGCAACCCGAAGCCTTGCGCGCCTTCGACCCGCTGCGCAGAACCGGGCGCTAGACCTCCGCCACCCTCGTTGGTCCACACGCCCGTAAAACCCATCACGGGCGCCCGAGTCGTCAGGGGCGGAGCCCACGCCACCGCCCGCCCCTGACGACACCCCGACTTCAAAGAGAAGGACACCGTCGAAAATGACTACAACCGAACGTCTTTGGATGACACCCGAGGCTCACAGTGAGCTGCAGGCAGAACTTGCCGCCCTGCGTTCACGTCCCAACATCGAAGTTCCTGAAGACTTTATGGACTACGACGACAACCTCGTCGCGAAGTACGCTGCACGACAAGCCCGCATCCGTCGAATTCAAGACTTGCTGGCCAATGCCGTGGTCGGTGAAGACCCGCCCGATGACGGTATCGCCGAACCGGGAATGGTTTTGACCGTCCGCTACGACGACACCGGCGAGATCGAAACCTTTTTGCTCGGCGTGCGCGGCGTCGACGCCGGCGACATCGACGTGTACTCAGTCCAATCGCCACTGGGCAGCGCGATCGCTGGCGCACTAGTTGGTGAACAGCGCACCTACTCCATCCCTAGCGGGGTTAACCTGCCCGTCACGCTGCTCAAGGCGGTGCCCTATGGAATGCGTACGCCCAAATCGTCAGGGGCACAATCTGCCTCACCGCAACGCATCAGCGGCCCTGCCCGACCCACCCGGGTAACAGCACAGGTCAACACGAAGTAACTGCAACTACGAACTTTAAAGGAACCGACATGACCAGTACGACACGCGTGTGGATCTCAGCGCAAGCGCACGAGCGCCTCCACCGCGAACTGGACACCCTGCGTTTTCTGTTCTCCGCCGGAATCGCCGACGACGGCACCGACGAGAATGCCACCGTAGTGCGACGTGCGTGGGAGCGGCGAATTCAACAGATACATGACCTCCTGATAAACGCCGCCGTCGGGGACGACCCACCCGACGACGGTTTGGCCGAACCGGGCATGGTGGTTACGATTCGCCGTCACGCTACCGGCGACACCGAAACGTTCCTACTCGGCGTTCACGACGCCGAATACCTAGACATGCCCGTCTATTCCATCGAATCCCCGTTGGGCGCCGCCATCGCGGGAGCACGCGCCGGTGAACGCCGCACCTTCGAACTGCCCAGTGGCAGCCCCCTGGCCGTCACCCTTCTCAAAGCGGTGCCCTACGGCCTCCACATTGCCGACGTGGACCAGCCCGCACAAAACGTCGAAGTTAAGCGCACAACAACGAAAGGCAGCACATGTTGACGATTACCGAGAACATAAGCGACACATCGACGCGTCGGCCAGCAATAGCGAGCTTGCGAATGCAGCTGAAACCCGCACACCGGTCGTGCGGCTTCGTTCAGGGCGCCTGGTGGCCTCGATCGAGCGAACTCGGGAGCGAACTGCCTGCCCTGCTGGGGGCACTCTCGCTACGGTTCGGCGCGATCGACAGCGTGCTTTACCACGAAAATGACTGGTCACCAGCACCTTTGAGCACTACGCATCAAGGCGATCAAGTTATCCTCAGCGCCCACCAAGGCTGGCCGAACGTCATCTCGGTACTCGGACCCCGGTTCGGAAGGCTCGACCTGCTGGTCGTACCCCCGTACACCGAACCCACGCACGCCTACGACGTGGTGACCAAAGCGGTCAGCGTCAACGACACCTCGACACCCGACCAACTACTCGGTATCACACGCGGCAGTGATCATCGGCTGCTCTCTCCCACCGCGCTTGAAAGATGGGAAGCCGACGGAGGAGCAGTGCCACTTGCATCGCCAATACAACCTCAGATGCAGGACGCATGAGCACTTGACTACGCCCGAGGAACCTGTGGCGCGACGCCCCATCCGCAGGGCTCCTGGTCATGGACCATGACAAATTCTCGGAAGCGATGAGCGTGAACCCTCGACAGAGTTTGTCCGCCAACAACACTCGCTGTGGACCTGTGTTCCGACAATCACCGGAGGCATGACATGTCAGCAACCCGTCAGAGAATTTCCAGTACACGCCCCGTCGGCATGGCACGGCCAGCCGGCGGCGTCATTGATACGTCGGCTTTACGCCCCCTGCCCGCAACCAACAAGTACATCGCCAGCACTCACAGCCTCGCTCCTATCGCTATCCAGCGGTGGGAAGCCGAGGGAGGTGCGCTCGACCCTCCAGGCCACGCTTAGCACCACCAACACAACCGCCGAGCCACTCAGCTGTGACCTGGTCGCCCACAGCCGGCCCCGTCAGCCATATTTCAAACCACGCCGAAGGAACCACCCATGCCTAGTGCTGCTGCTTGCGCTACCCGGACCCGAGCGGTCGCAATACAATTAGCTTCTACCCTCGAAGGGGATTGCGACCAGGAGCTAACCCGGCTCGACCAGCGTGATGGCGGATTGATGACCGCGGGAGCTCCCGCCAAGTCCCACCAGATTTACCCGGAATGCGGATCGAGCGCCAGCAGACGCTTGACGTTACGCGAGTGTACTCCGACGTGACGCTCGACGACGTCATCGTCTCCGACGACGCACTGTTTGCATCAGGCGATGCGGCCCAGACTGAGATCGCACGGTCGTCTCACGTCAACGCAGTGTTGGCCTGCGCGGAACTTACCGGCGTCGGCAAGAAACTTCTAGAGATGACACTGGAGTATGCCGCCCAACGAGTGCAGTTCGGGCGACCCGTGGGCAGCTACCAGGCCGTTAAACACAAGTGCGCGGACATCCGCATGTGGGTGCAATCAGCCACCGCCGCAACGTATTACGCAGCGATGGCCATCGATGCACAGACATCCGATCATGCTCGGGCCGTCAGTGTTGCCAAGGTCTGTGCGTCCGACGCGATCACCCGTGTCGCTGGCGAGGCCCTGCAGCTACACGGCGGTGTCGGATTCACCTGGGAGCACGATCTACACCTCAATCTGCGCCGCGCACGTACCAACGCACTCCTCTATGGCGACGCCACACATCATCAGGAGTTGCTGTGCAAATCGTCGGAGACAGGCGTTCCGACCTAACCCCTCAGCGACGGCCGCCGCGCTGGCGACACCCCATCCCATGGATAACATTCGTTATCCATCAAAACCGGGCTGTGTTATTCGTCTGTCCGCAGCCCGCCGATAATGACCAACTACGTCAATACGTAACTTCTGACGCGCGACAAGATTCCCCGGCTAGTAAGTGGATAGGCGGGTACCGCAGGCTGGGCACCAGCGGACCTCGCAGCCGAGCAGCACTGCGATCGATGACAGATCCTGCACGTGGAGGTTGCATGCCCTGCGGGCGAGGTGCACCCGAATGGTGTCCACGATGAAATTCACCCGTCCGACCGGGTTAGTTCCGTATCCGTTGACATCGATGGTGCCCTGGGCGATCACCTCACCCTCGGACAGTTCACGGGTTTCGTAGCGGGGTTGGCCGTCGGCGCAGGTACCAACAAGGGCGCGGGCGAAGCGGCCGTTGGGCCGCAGATCGAGTTCGATGCGCCACTCGTCGTGGCGTTCGCGAAAGTAGAAGGTGTGGTCGTCGACTATCCCGCGCCACTGTTCCGGCGCGAGTCCGCCGTGGCTGTACACGGCGACTCTCGGCTGCGTCGCTAGCCAAGTTTCCAGTTCGGCTTCCGCAGCGCGCTCGGCGGCCCTGATCCGCTTGCCTTCAGGTGACTGCCAGAACGCGGTGGCTTCGTTGCGCCAGTTGTCCCAAGCGAGTCGACGTTCCTGTGCGGTCCGCGTGCAGCTGCAGCCGAATCCGTAGTCGTGGAAGTCGCTTTCGGGCAGCCGGGGGTGGCACGAACACGAACACGGCTCGCCGCTGTCGACATGGAGCCAAAGCGAAACTGCGTCGAGCGCAGCGTCGGCGAGCGCTCCGGGGTCATCGGAGCTGTGCAGGCCGAACATCGCCGCCAGGTAGTCGTGGTAGCGCCCGCGCGCAATGCTACGGGAGCGCTCCCGTCGTCGCCGATACTCTTCCGCGCCAGCGGCGTCGGAGAAATTGACCACGTACAACTCGGGGTCTTCACCCACGTCACCGGTTGGATCTTTATCAGTCACGGTGCTCTCTCAAACTGGGTCTCACCTACAGCACCCGTTACGTCGTGTCTTGCTGCACAGGCGTGTAGCCGAGGCTGTCGGCGCACGAAGCGCAAAGTGTTTTCACCAAATAGCGGGTCTCATGCAACACGCCGGGTTCGCTGCAGCGTTCGCAAGTGCTCGCCGAAGCACGTTCGGCTTCGCCGGTGATCGCCCTGAATGCATCGGACACCGCGGGGCTGTGTTCGTCTCCGCTGGGTGCGCAGTAGTAGCGCAGGGTGCCGAATTTCTCCTTGACCTGGTGCACCACGTATTCGGGGTCGATCGCAGACAGGCGCTCATCGACGCCGACCACTATCGGGTACCAGCCGGCGTCGTGGCTGATCCAGCGTCCCCAGCCATCGGGGATCCGGCGCAGGATTGTCTCCAGCGCCCGAGCGAACGGGCCAGCGTCGGCAGGGATGTGCAGCGCGTTGAGCATGGTGTCTCGGTCGACCTCGACAGACCTAATCCGAGCGACCCCGCCCGCTACGTCCTCTGGCGTGGCGGTTCCGGCGCGCAGCCCGGCAGACATTTCTGTCATGTCGGACACCATGGCCCGCACCCGAATCTTCTCCGCGTCGGTGAGCTCGGGAATGTGTTGGTCTTCGCTCATCTACAGGTACATCCCTTCCAGCGCGGAGGCGCGATAGCTGCGCTGACGTCAGGTTGAAGAGACCTCGACCAAACGGTCGCCGTCGACCACCCTCAGCAGAGGCTTGTCGAACGCCATCTGGATCATTTCCACGGAGCCCCTGAGGTCGCCGTAGTCATCCCAGCGCAGGAAGTCGAGCCCGCTGTCCACCCACCCCAGAGGGCCGTCGCCGTCGTAGTAGACCTCAGCGATGAAGTATTCGGTCTGGTCGAACGACTGCAGGACACGGTAGTTCCAGTAATTCACTGTCGGATTCCCCTTCGCCGTCGCCTGGGCTGGCTGCCTCCACGGTTGACTCGATGGCCCTCGTCTCGATCTGTTGTCGGGTCGTCGAGCATCTCACTCGCGTTCGGCTTTGGTGATCGGTGAACGATCCTCGAGTAGCGGCCATATTTCAGTCTTGAGAAAGGCGAGCAGATCGTCTGCCGCGTCGCCGGTGCCGGACTGGATCATTCCGCTTTGTACTTGCGTCCGATCGGTTTCGCCACGCGTTACAAGAGCGTCAGCGGTTCTCGTCCCGCTTTCGGCGATGTACCGCTCGACGGCAGGTGATCGGACAAAATCAGCCGGCACCTCACGGCCTTCGAGCCGTGCCGATGCCTTGGTGTTCTTTCTGGCCGCGGCTCGGATGGCAGCCGGCGTGACCGTGACCGTCTTACGTTTCACAGGACAACACCTCCTCAAGGAGCGAGCGGGCCGCCACCGCGTTGCTTCGTGCGGGCAAGGCAGACACCGCGCACACCGAGTGGCCTCGATCGTGTCTAGGTCGGCTACCAATGCCGAGTCGACTTCGTACATCAAGCGATCACCGTTTACGACAGACACACGTTAGGGAGGCCCGGCGCCAGCTTCGTCACGCAAATCGATTATCAGATAAGTGATTTCGTGATCTCCTTCGGGAGCCGACAGCGGCCAGTCATACATCGTCCGCCCGTCGGATCGGCAAGACCTAATCCATCCTGGCTCTGTTAGCAGGTTGTGGAGTTCAGCGTTCGCCACAGTAGCTCCAACATCACCGTTGACCTTGCCAGGAGTACGCCAAATCGTTTGGCCCGGCTGGACGAAACGGCGTCGGGCGCTCCTCTGATTACGACGGGCAATCTTCAATCTGACGATCCTCGCTCTAGCGATCATGCGCTCCGCTAGTTGCGAACACTTTCCAGATGCGGCCCGATGGCATCGAGGATCCAGGATTGAACACTGCGGTGCCCGGACTGCTTCGCTAGCGCGCGCAGTGCTCGCTGCTCTGACGGCAACAGCCGTAGGTTCAGTTTCTCGGTGCGTTGTCGCGTCTCGGTCCCGCTTCTCCGCTTTTCCACCTTGACTCTCCTACGGCATAGCCTGCTCTAGCTATCCGATAGTACTACTAGTAGGGCACGCGGCCATCCCCAAGCGCGTACATCACTTGAGTCGTGTTGAGCCCAACGTTGGCGACAAGCTCGCGTATTGACTGACATGCGCGCGACCAACGTCTCGGCTGTCGATCGCCGATTCAATCGTCTGGGACGCTGACCCTTCTCAACGAATGCCCTCCAGGAGTTCGGCAGCCGAGACACCGAGCGCCTTCGCGATGTCGAAGAGTCGCTCATGCAGGATTCCTCGGCGGCCATGTTCGACGTCCATCAACACGTTGCGAGACAGCCCGGACAGCAGGGCGAGCTGCTCCTGAGTGAGTCCGCGTTCAATGCGCAAACGCTGAATCCGAGTGCCCAATGACCGCCGCCGACGCTCCCACGCGGCGACGCGCTTGGGGTCGTTCTGACTGGGGCGTGTCGGCACGCATTCCAGTACTCCCGCCAGAAGGCGCAAAGTCTGCCCTACTAGTAGGGCATTCTTGAGATGTGCCGTTCAGATCGCACACTTCGTGGCGCTCGGAGTCGCAGGATCCGCCTGTTCGCACGCTGCCGATCCGGCTCGACCCTCTTCCCGAGGGAAGCCTGGACTCCTGGTTGGAAGCACTCGCTCGCCGGAGGGCTACCGCTTGGGGCGACACGTTGTCCGCGGTAGGGCTCACCGATCCGATCGGTGAGGCCACCAATGATCCCGCGCCGCCGTCCATGCTGGCTCGGGTTGACGTCGCGACATATCAACAGGCTCGGTCAGGCGACCGGCATCGCACCGGGTGTGTGGCGAACATTTTGGGTCTGATGGGGCTGCGAAGGTGATGCCCAGAATCCGCACGCTCCCGATACGAGTTGCACCGCTTCCGGAGGAGAGTTTGGAGTCCTGGCTGGAGGCCCTTGCGCGGCGAATGTCGGCGGCATGGGGCGACCTCACGGACGCCGTCGGACTAACCGATGCAAGCAACCGAGAGCTTCACGATCCGGATCGACATGCACACCATCTGACCCCCACCGAGCGTCAATGGTCGGCGCTCACCATTGCGACCGGAATCGAGCACTTGGCAGCCCGGCGGATGACCGTTGCGGCAATGATGTCCGTTCCCACCGGAGTCTCGCTTCCGCACTCGGTGTGCCTGCCCGGCTCGCGATTTTGTCCGCAGTGCCTGGCGGAGCGCGACGGGCGATGGCGGACCTGGTGGTGGCTGCGGTGGGCGTTTGCATGCCCCGACCATGAATGTCTTCTGCTGTCGGCATGCCCGGCGTGTGGACGAAGCCAACGGGTGCGTCCACGCGCTCGCGAACTGGTGCCGGACCCTGGCATGTGCACGCGGAGCGCGCCAGCCGGGGGGCGTACTCCCAAGCGTTGTGACCAGTCGTTGGCCGACGCGCCCGTGGTTGCGCTGGGCGCGGGCCACCCGGCCATCGCGGTTCAGCGCGACATCCTGTCAATCCTTGCTGCGGGCGCCATCTCGACTGGCGTGTACGCCGATTCCCCGTCATCGGTGCAAGAGTTCTTCCGGGACTTGGCGGCGCTCGGTCAGCGCGTGCTCCGCTACGCAGAACCGGCGGACTTGCGCGGCCGATTGCCCGGTGATCTGTGGGCCGACATCGAGCCGCTTACGGGACGGGATGCCCGCCGAGACACCTCGCCGGCATGGGCGGTCACGAACCACTCATCGGCGTCGGTCGCGGCGGCCGCAGCCTGCCTCGCGGTGCCGATTCTGCTCACCGATTCGCACGCCGCTGCTGGCGAGAAATTGCGGTGGCTTGTGGCGTCGATGCGTCGCCGCGGTCTTACGGTGTCGGCGTCGAATGTGGGATGGGGCCGTAATGTCAGCGACGCGCTCATTGGTGTTCAACTGGCGTCCCTGAAGCCCTTCCTCGGCCCCGTCGATCAGCTCCGACATCGGGGCTGCGTAGTGCGGCCAACTGGACGCGATTCGGCTGCTTCGGTGTCACGATCACTGCCCGCCCTCATATGGCCACGATGCGCGTTCCGGTTTGAAACTCAGGGTGTCGGGTTCGACCAACTGCGCGCCGCGTTGAGCGTCGCGATCCTGCTCGTCGGGTCGCGAACGCCGGTGCCAGCAGGATGCACCCTGCTGGGTTCAATCACGCACGGGCGGGCGGTGTCGCGGGTCCTTCAGCGACTGCGTGCCCAAGCCGACTGGGACCAGTCAATGGTGAGGCTGATCGCGATCCGGGACCAGCTCGATGCGGACATCCCCATCGACTACGCACGCCGGCGCGCACTCGGCTACTCGGACCTGCTCCCGCCCGAGTCGTGGCGCGACATCTGTGTCGATCTCGCGATCCCAGCGGGTCGATCGACACGGGCGCGTCTGCACCGCTACTGGCTATACGAGCGTCTCACCGGATCGCCCGCCGTCGCCCTCGCACCTGGACGCGGCGACCCGGCGTTTCGTGCACTGCTCGCCGACCTGCCGCGGACGTTATCGCCGGACCTGGTCGCCGTCCTTGACGACCTGGGTCGCGAGTTCCTCGAGCGTCACGACGTCTGCGACGAGCCCGTCACATGGTGTCCGAATCTCCTCGAGGCCGGTATCGAGAGTGCTGAGTATCGCCGCACTGAATACCGCGCCGACGCGATTCACCGACATGTGGCAGAGGAGTTGTCACTCGGCCACATCGCCAGACGCCTGGATACGACGATCAACGTCATTCGAGAAGTGCTCACAGAACATCCAACACCTTGAGGACCAGGCTTGCGGCTCCGTGCCGACCTCGGCCGGCATACGCGAGATACCCGCTTCCTCACTGCGATGTATCTGTTTTCGCGCGTCTAACATATCGTCGGTCCGTCGACGACGCGTCCTGTGGAACGCGCTCGACGGATCCTCGTCGCCGTGCCAAGGTGGCGCTGTGGCTTGGCGTGCCTCTACCCCGCAAGGGGATCTCGTATTTCTTGGCCCACCTAGCCATGTTCGCCGTACTCATGCCGGCTTCCTTCGCGAGATCAGGGAGCGCGCGGAGTTCGTTGACGTATTGGTCGTAGAGCCATTCTTGGTCGACGGTCGAACGCGCCTGAGCCCGAGCACGGCGCAGCGGAATGTCGTAGTCACGGGCAAGGTTGCCGATCACCTGGCGACTGACCCCTATCAGGACGGCGATGTCGCGCAACGACATCCGCTGACTGCAGTACAGATCGACGAACCGGTAGCGCGGGAGTGCGTCCGTCGCCTTCCCATACGCGTGGCTGTGCCTCGCGCACGTCGTTCCCGCAGGTGGATCTTCGCGGGGCGCTGGGTGTTGATCGAGGAGGTACCGGATGGTGTCGACATCGGTGCCCAGGTGGGCCGCTGCGGAGCCGAGTTTGATCCTTTCGGCCGCCATGATGCGGTGCAGCTCGGCGAGGTCGACGGTGGCCGGGTCTGAACCGGGCAGGCATAGTCCATCCAGCAAGTCGGCAGGCGGAGCCCACGTCGGAGGTTCACCGCCGATGCCACGCTCCGCCAGAAAACCGCGGGCATGTTCGTCCAGTTCACTGGCGAGGCGCGGGGTGAGATACCGCGGGAAGTCGACGACCTTACCTCGAAACAGGGCGTCATCAACAGCGAACGGAGCGATCCCAGCAGGCAGGCCACTGAGCCGTTCGAACAGGAAACACCGGACGATTCGGCCTCGCAGCGTATGCGATCCCGAAGTTCCTGTGCGACGGCAGATTCCCGCCCAGACATCGTCCGGCAACAGCATGGAGTAGTCGAGCCGCGCTCGACGCCGGTAGTCGATGGGCGAATCGTGGTCACCGATGTATTCGGCGATGCGAACGAGGGCGGCCCGAATATCCTGCCAGCTTGAATTTCGCTCGAGAAGCTGTAGCACGCGGGAGACCGCATGGCCTTCGATCGGGGCGTCGACCAGACGTGCGGCCTCGTCGAAGTTGAGACGACTGCGGACGAGGAGCAATGCGGACGGCAGTGCTTGGCGCAAGAACCGCTGGCGGCAGTTCGGGACCGTCAAGCGCAGCGAGAGCACGGGCCACAACATCGACGGGATACGTCGGGCAAGGACTCGCGCCCGAGTTGCGCGGTCCGCGGGGCGGCACGGAAGCGGCGAGCCGATCCGATATCGCAATTGGTCGCTCGGGTGAAGCATCGGCCCCAGCGCGGCGAGTTGAATTCCGGTCAGCACCGGAGAGATTCCCTTCCCCCAGCCCGTGATCGTCGGATGGATGCGCAATCCGCGATTCCGCGCCGAGGCCACCAGCCACCGCAGTTCGTCGCCCGCTCCGGCGACGTCGGACACCTCTAGTGAACTTAAGGCAGCGAGGACACCGACAGCAGCGCTGACAGCCCGCGCCGGCGCAGCCAGCCCTGGTTTCGACTCCGCGCGCGCGATCCCAGATCCGTCGATGCGATAGCGCGTCGCCTCCAGGTACGCCGCGTGCAGATCATCGGGAACCAGGCCTCGCAACTCCTCGGGTGTGGCATAGGCAAGAACGCGGCCGGCAACGGCCCGGATGTCGGAGAGGACGCTGATGCGCGGCTGCGGGCTGATGCGATAGGCGCCGAAGCACGCGGTATCGCCGTCTATTACGGCATCGACGACGCGCTGGGCATGGACAGCCGGGTGGTCGATATCGAACGTCGTGGCCGGGGCTTCGGTGAGGTCGGCACCACATCGAGCCGGTCTGCGGCCGACTGCATTCGTGAAGTGGTGCGCGAATGCGCCTGACTTCGGGATGATGCCGCCGGGGTGACTGCGGCGCCGTTGCACAGCTCCGCACTCCGGGCAGGCATCAGCGAGCAAGCAGCCGTGTTCGGTGCAGGCGAACGTCCAACCAAGTCGCCACGACAACTGCCAACCGCCCGCGCTGCCTTTCAAACACAAAGGACAGAAGCGTGATCCGCAGGCACGTCCCCACGGAAAAGTCCGGCTAAGCACCGAACCACCGCTGTCCTTTATCCTCAATGCTCTTTCGGAGAAGTGAGCCAGCGTCATCGTTTCGAGGATGTCGACGGCGACTCCGGTTGCGGTGCTGATGCTTTGCGCATCCTCTTCCCTTAGCTGCACGATCCACGTGCTGGTGGTGTTCGCCCGGTGTGAGTTCAAACCGACTGCTAGTAGCACGTCACCGAACGCGGCGTGGGTCCGATGGGCGATGCGTTCGAGCCAGGAGTCCAACGCCTCGCCCGTCATCGGCGCGACACGAACTGGCAGCGTCCGGACGGCGCTCACTTCATCCCCGCGATTCTCGTCGCGAAAAGCGGTATCGCGGGGCCCCGGGGATGTCGCGTCCGTGGGTCGCTACGCCGGTGACGCGTCGACCGTGCATACTTCGTCGTGCCATGTTCACAGCTCCTCGCGAAATAGCCTGTCAAATAGTCTTTCTGGTGGCGTCGCCGGCTTGCTTCTTCCTAGCCGTCCGCAGCCTGGCGTGTGCGACCTCGCGGCCAGACTCAGCGGCAACGTCGATCGTGACTTGCTCCAACAGGTCGATGGTCAACGCTTCCTGACCATCAAGAACCGCCAGCGCGCACGCCCGCGTAATCAACGTCGCCAAGGACTGGAAGTAGCCCTGGGTACGCACGTACAGGTAATCACTCAGCTGCCCCGATGCGAGAGAACGCTGGCCGTGATCAGCCAGTACCAACTGTTTCTCCATCGCTCGTACGAGCGTGCGCCATTGCCGTCTACCCGCGAGCGTCTCGGCCTCGAACGGCCGCATGACGTGTGCGGTCACTCGCCTGGCCGTCTGCTGTCTTACGTTGTGCTGCTTCGACGAGTCTCCCCGCCCCTCGGAGAAGAATCCGGCCTCACTTAGCCCGACGCCGACGAACAACGTCGTGATGGGGAAGTCGTTGGCGATCGACTTGAACGTATTGCTCAGCCTCGATCCGTCGGTGGTGTTGAACGCGGAGAAATGCACTTCGTCGATGATCAGCAAGCGCACGTTGCAGTCGAGGAACGCGTCGAGTGCACGTAGCTTGAACTGATCGGCGTTACCCGTACGGATACCGGGATGAGCGACGAAGTACAGCATCGCGAAATACAGCGCGCGTGGCGTGGGTGTTCCGTTCAGCGAGATCCAGCACACCGGCCACCTTTCGTGTCCGTCCCTAGTCATCGGACCGTGCTCGGCGATCACGTCGAGGTGGTAGCGCTGAGCGAAGTTCTGCACCGCCGTGGTCTTTCCGATACCTGCAGGCCCCTCAATGGCTAATCCACCTTTGACGCGGTTGGCATCGCACGCGTTGCTGGCCATCAACACCGAGAGATGCCTGCGCAGATCCAACATCGGTGGCGTCTCTACCACGCCGAGATTGGCGTGCCAATCGAGTCGTTGACTGTTGTACCGACGCCTCTCGGGCGCACTCAAAGCCTTGATCTCCAGCCGAGTAAGCAGTTCCGGCTTGGTGCGCTGAGGGGCATTGACGAACTTCGCCCAGCCTTCCTTCGTGATGAGGGTGATGTTCTTCAGTTCCTCATTGATCTCCGGATCGAAGTCGTTCATGCCAAGTCGAAACTCTCGTCGTTGTAGTCGTCTTCGACGTCGGCGATATCGTCGTCATCACCCATCTCCGCGCCCGCATGACCGAAGTCGAATGGGTTCTCACCCGACTCGGCGAGGCCACGCAGACTCGACAGCGAGTTGACTGCCTGGGCATCGTCGGTCTCGACTTGATTGCTCAGCATCTGCTCCTTGCGAGCCATTCTGAGGGCGATGCGCCGTTCCTTCGGGCTCAGTTCGATGCTGAGATTGAACCGTTTGAACAGTTCGCGCAATGCAAACTGCTCGTCAACGAAACCGTGCGCCTGGACAGCTAACTTGCGCGCGTATTGGTAGGCGTCGTCACTGAAGGCAATCGGGAACTTCGATGCGTGTTCCCACTTGAGGGGGTGCCATTCGCGGTCGTAGGGATGCTGGATGTAGACCGTTGAGATGTCGTCTGGATCGGAGTGAATGGGCCAGGCGTTCTTGAACTTTCCCTCGTAAGGGCTCTTCATCTTGCCCAGCTCACTGAGCACATCGCCTTTGTAGACGAGCCCGTACATCTTGACGCCTTTGCGTTGAATCGTGCGTGCGTCGGCGCGCAGAAACTCCAGGGCCAGATTCGGGTGACGGGGCACCTCGATGTGTCCTGCGCGCGCAATCCCGTGGCTGAACATCTGTGCGGGAGTCATCTTCGGGGCCCGCTTCGCCTGTCTGGCTGGCAACTCCGGATCGAACAGCGAATCATGCGGGACGCGATGGTAGATCCGTCCTACCCATTCGCGCAGGATCTCTTCGAGCTCGTGGATGTAGTAAAACGCTTGGCCCTCCACGTCGAGTCCACGCGAGTTGATATCGGGCCCCTTGTAGCCGGGCAGATATTGCAAAAGCCGCGTGCGCACGGAGCCGAAGAAACGCTCCAACGGCGCTTTGTCCCTACCCTCTCGCAATCGCGCAGGCTGGATCGAGATGCCGAAGCGCTGACACACGCTGTTGAGATGCTCCGAGAGATAGATCCTGCCGTGATCGACGACGATGGTGTCGGGCCTAAGCGCCGGCCCAAACGTCTGTCCCGTGTGGTCGATCTTGTCCGGATCGATCAGCACCTCCCGTGGTATCCCGTGATAGGGCCACACCGCGTCGGAAGGCCAAGCTGCCGGAACAGGAAGCGGCCGAAACACTTGGTACATAAGGGCCGCCGCATCGACGGCCTTCGTTGAGCGCGGTGTCAGACGCAACGCCACGATGCAACGGGTGTACCAGTCCATCGCGACCGTCAGTTCGACCTGCATCCAGCGCGCAGCTGGGTCGAAGCCGAAGACGTCCAACCGAGTGGTGTCGAGAATCAGGTACTCACCCGGCCTTGTGGGGCGCAACTTGCCGTGCTGCCCTTCCGGGCTGTCCGCGAGGTCCCGGTTGCGCTTCGTCGTCCCTCGAAACAAGGGCCGCTGTGCGTCGAGGGCCAGCAGGTGACGGTTCGCCGTCGACCGTGACGGCTCCTTGACCACGCCCTCGCCGTAGAGAAGCTCCAGGCGCGCGGACGCCTGCAGGATCACGGCCGACTTCGTCGGCATCGATTCCTCGGTGTGCTCCCGCATGACGCCGTCGGCGGCGGCAACCCATCGGGGGTCGATCTTCGGCTCCTGCATCTTGCGTCTGGCGACGAGGCCAGCTTCTCCACGCTCGTTGTACGCACGAACCCAGCGACGCAACGTCGAATCACTGACTCCGAGCTCTTTGCACTTGGCGTTGTATCGCTCCATCAGCTTTCGCGCCGGGTCATATTCGGGGCGGGGCTCTCCCTCGAGTGCCAGCTCCGGTGAGCCGGATCGATAGCCGGTCGTCACCTCACGGATGTGTTCGGCCTTCTCCCGCACCGCCTTCATGTCAGCCGGGCTCCGCCCGAGCAGTGCGATGGCGGCGGGATCGTATGGGTCGTCCGGCTCGGGACCGTCCTCGTCTGCTATCAGGCGTGCGCTCGGGTCTGCCAACAGATCGACGACCGACTTACGGCGAAAGGAGTTGGGGCCCTGCAGAACCACCTCATATGTCCCCGCGGCCGAAATGAACTCCGTGACCTCGAACAGCTCGCCGTCGAATTCGAATCTGGATCCGCGGCGGATCTGTACACTCGCCCCACTCACGGCGCGTCCCCCGCCGACTGGCTACGAATCTCGCTCGGCAGAGTATTGGCGTCAGTGATGCTGTGATTCATCATCTTTCACCACTTGTCGCCGGAGTACGGTCTTCGCGTCCAGGACCTCAGTCAGATTTGCCGTGAACTCCTGTGTCCACAGCATGTGCAGCATCGCCGCATGAACGAGTGGCTTGGGATGGGGTATCGATCGTCTGATATCCCTGAACTCCATGCCGTCGACGTTCAACGCACGTAGTGCCCTCAGGCACGGCTGCGAGATGGATTCGGCACGGCGGTATCCCGAGAGGAAGCGCACGTTCTCAACTAACGCCTCGGGTGGCTCCGTCGCGATCTCGAATCGCCAACCGATCGATTCCACGAGGTCTCGGGACCACGCGAATGTAGCTTGCACGATTGGATCGCTCAGTCTCTTCGCCGGCTTGACGTCGACGACGGTGGGCGCTTCTGGAGTGAGCAACCAGTAGTCCGGTACATGGCGCCGCATCTTCCCTTCGATCATCACCCGCAAAAGAAACGGCTGCGCAACGATCTTCGTGACGGACGTGTCGAAGTCAGCGATCAGGAGTCGGGCGAGTTCGAGCCTGGACTCGTAGATCACGTGCGCAGACTCGGTCGAGGACCAGTAGCTGCCCGAGTAGTGCCTCTGTCCGCGGTACCAGCGAAAGGTACGGTACGGTTGCGCCCGACAAAGCACGTCGGGCGTCAAGTCGTTGAGCGGCCTATCGATCAGTTCACCCGTCTCGTCACGAACCGTGACGGACGGCTGCACCTCTGTGTTTGTGCATGGCATCAGTTCTCCATCCATCGGCGGTAGTCATGCCTTCGAGAATGAGTCGCACAGTGCTATCCGCGCCAACCCCCAGATCGAATCGGGATGCAGCCGAGATCAAACCTCCACACGAAAGTCGAACGGTATAAACCTCTTTGGGTTGACCGCGTCAATAGTTTCTATTGACAGCGTCAACAGTTCTTTTGTTGCAAGATGCAACGGTTAAAAGGCCGCGGATGCAGCGGATTTCCATGTCACTCATCTGTAACTGCCTACACGACAGTATCTTTCACCTGCCGTGTTGGTTGCCAGTCGGCATCGTCTTGTCAGTCCTGATTTCGCGTTGCGCGGGTGTCCGCGCACCTGACCGACGTCTATCGGCGCGCCAGCCAGCACCGATTTCCGGCGCGACAACACGTGAGACGAGCCTGCGAAGCCTCGTCGCCATCTGCGCGCGTCGAGCGAACCGCGATTAGACATCACTGACAACGGAGCCCCAAAGCCAACCACCCGACGACCGAAACACAACTTACCTGCGGGAACCTCGAACACAGCGCTCAGTGGATTGGCAACCGCGTGTCTTCACACAGACACGGCGGATGCGCCATCGCTCCGCCGCCACCCGTGAGAATTTCGCACGTTCGGTGCGATGAACCTCCAACGACACGGCTTGTCTCACACTTCGCGACCAATTGGTCATTCGGTGGTCACTTTAGATGGGATTTGGTCATGAAGTATGAGAAATCACACCGGCAGTTTTCCTGCCAGCACGAGTGCTGTCGAGATGCAAGAAAGATTGACAAGACACGCCTGCCTACTTTGACAAAACTCGGGCGTGTCGCGAGATCTTGTTAATCTTCGTTGCAAAATTGCAGCTCAAGGGCGCTTCGCGGCGAGACACAACAAAGGGTCAGCGCACCATCATCGAGGTTTTCACCACCGAGGTGGGGGACCGGCGAGCATCGTGCGCAATGAGAACCTCACCGCATTCGATGGGGTATAGCCGGCCGCGACCAAGTCCTCAACGACGTTGCCCAGGTGGACCAGCGAAAGCTGCGCCACCAGCATCACCAGCTGTCGAATCCGAGGGTCGTTATCAATGCCACCCTGTGTCCCGTCCCAGTCAAAACCCTTTTCCGGGTAATCCGCGACGATTGGCAATACGGCACCAAACTGCTCGGCGTCATCCTCCTCGCCCCCGGCACAGTCTCCTGGCTTACGCCGGGAATGGCGCCGAGCGCCAGCAGCGATCGCAGCTGCCCCCGCCTCGTCGTTCTCCGCGGTCCTCCACAAATCGGCAAGCACTGAAAGGGACACGGCCCGGATGGCGTGTTCGACCTGTCGTTCATCGACACCGAGCACATCGGCGAGCGCCGCCACCGGTACACCGTCGATGAGCGCGTCGAGTTCGGCGTGTACGGCGTGCGCGAGGCCGTGTTGGGCGGTGGGTTGCGTCTGCTCATCGGCGAGGGGGCGCACCCTTCGGACTCGTGATTCGCTGATGCGGCGGCGTAGGGCGCGAGCACCGCGTGTCCCCAACGATGACTGTTCAATCAGCTCCTGAAAGGTGCGCTGGTCACTCATCGCCCGCCGCGCGTCATCTGCAGAATCGCGTTGGCGTTGTCCTCTTTTCGGCTTATCGTTCATCGTCGCCGTCCTCCACCCGGTCTCGGATCCCGCGGTGCCTCATCCGGTACAGTCGCCCCTCGATGGCCCTCTCCGAGAGGTCCAATATCTCACCGATCTCATCCTGGGCGTACCCGTGCGCAGTCAGCTTGAGGATCTCCTGGTCGACGTTCTTCAGTTCGCCGAGCACCCGGGACACGTAGTCGCGGTCAGCCGCCGAGCGTGCCGGATCCGCGAAAAGCGCTGCCACGCGTTCGATTTCGGCCGCAGTCCAACTGTCGCGGTAATCGGTAAGGTCGTTCGGCGGTGTTGACCGGTGCATACTCCAGCGCCGCTCGTGGCGGCGCCAACGCTGAAACTCGTTGTTGAACGCCAGTACGCACCCGCCGACGAAGTAGGTCGACAAACTGGCGCCGCCGCCGTATGTCCATCCAGTTCCTTCGCGGGCTTGTTGCTGGAATCGGATCATGGCTACTGCCACGACCACATCGGCTAGGCCCTCCCTGAGGTCTCTGTCGACTTTCAGCTCAGAGAGCTCGTGAGCTGTGGGGAACACCGGTCGGCCTGCCTGCGCGGTCTTGGCGAAGATGTAGCCCGTGCGCAGCCAGCCATCGACTACGGCCAGGCCGTACTTGAGGAGGTCATCACCGAGCTGTCGCCACTTGCGGCCGGAGAAATTGTCGGCCAGCACCTGCGTAAACAGATCGTGGTCGGCCGCGTGCCGAGCCAACCGCTCAGCCAGGGACTCCACCTGGCCGCGACTGTCTGCAGGTGCGTTCTGAAGGATCTCCGCGTCAGAGACCTCGCAGTCATCGAGGCCCGCGATACCTGCGACATCGGCGGAGAGATCGTCGGACAATTCATGCTCGTCACCATCGACGCACTCCGGTTGTAGATCGTCGAACCGCACGCGTGACGAAGCGCCGAGCCCGGACTGAGAATCCTGCTCCACCGGGCGCACCTCCTCCGTCATCCATCGAGCGTGATCGATCGCATTCGAGGCCCCCACCAAGTAAAGGACTCTTCTGGGCCGTCAGGCCCTCCGTGCTCCGCAAGCTCCGCACGTCGTCCCCAACTACACACACACACGACTCCTTATATGTCGCCGTGTACCGGCCAACCCACGGAAAATCCGGAAAAAGTCTCAAGGAAAATTTTATAGGGCTGAACTGCTAAAACGGCGTGGGGTGAGCGGCTGTCGGTGACCTAGGACCTCTTCGAGGTATGTGCACTAACAATCAGAGGAAAGGCGGTCCGCGCCCATGCCGAGATACCCGCAAGATCGGAGCGAGTCTGACCGTAGCCCGCGCACACGCAGACCCGGACGGTCGGTATGGACAATGGATCCGGATGCACCGAGCCGGGGTCAGGATCAGTGGGAGGGGAACCCGATTTCTGCTTATGCGGAGCTGCAGCAGTTGGGCCGCATGGACAGGCGCGGCGTTGCGCTTATCTCGCGGATCGTGCGCGAAGAATCGAAGCGCTTCACCGCACTTGAACAAGTGGACGTCGAAGACTTCACCCACGACTTCTTCGTCGCGAAGATCACCGCGTTGACCGCCATGTTGCTCGCGCAAGCGACTAGCGACGAATCCTTTGGCAAACTCGTCCGACGCACCGTCAGGAACTGGATGATCGACCGGGCGCGGACGACCGGAACCGGCCCCCTGCGTCGGTCGATTGAAAAGATCCTTGCCGAAACACCCCAGTTCGAATGCGTGCCGGCCGGCCAGGAGGGTGCTGGACGATGGCGGCTCGCAGACACCCATGGCCCACCGTGGGGAGGCGACCCGGACAGCCTCGTCGCCGTAGCGTGGGCGGTCCCAGACGTGCACGTGCCCATCTGGTCGCAGGGCACACGACGAGCGCCGATTGCGGACCGCGCTTCAATCGTGTCGATTCTCGAAGCCATCCTGCAGGCAGCCGCGGGCAGCCTGGAGACCGCCCAGCTCGTACACGTCTTCGCCCGACGATTCGCCGCGGCGATGGACCCCATCGAGGTCCCCCTTCCCGAGCACCAGGACGACGATGACGATGACGGCGCCGGAACCGATGTGCCCTCCGAGGCTCCTGGCCCCGAAGACCTCGTCATCGCCGAATCGATGGCCGCAGAGGCCGCTACAGCAGCGAATGAGATCGTCGAACGGTTGTCCGATGACGAGCGAGCTATCGTCAGCATCATCGACGACCCTGCCGCGGTCATGCAGCGGCTCGGACGGGCTCGAAGCCAATCCGCGGAGTTCACCCGACGGTTGAAGGCCAAGATTCGCGAACTCGCGGGAACGGGGGAGGACCGAGACGAGATCGTCAGGGCGGTTATCGCGATTTGCGGTGAATCACAGAACGGACAAATCGGGTGATGCGGCGTCAGACTGAAGTAGGCAGCGTCAGTACTGCAGGCCGACGAGATTGGAGCGCGAGTTGAAGAAGGGCTCAACGCCGCGTGACCTGCTAGCGCTGGCTCGCGAGGCCAAGGCGCCCGACGCACTATCAGCTGCCGGACGTCAGCAGAGGTTCGGCGATCTCTCCGATCGAGTTATCGCTCCCGGCCAAATCTGGCGCGCTGCGTGGGACGACGACAGCGTGCTTGTCTTTGTCGTTGGCGTCGAGAACGCCGAAATCGTTGCTATTCCGATGACGGTCGATCCAGGAGCAGAAGACGAAGGAGCCTTGGTCTTAGAGCCAGAGGCGACTGTGTTCGCGATTGAGTCAACCCTATGGGCTGACCTGGAGACGACACTCCCATTGCGGGTGTTCGACGAAATTGTCGATCAGCTGCCTACCGCAGTCACGGACTGGATCACCTGCCCAACACGTGACCCCAAAGATGCTGCGGCGCTAGGGATGCGGACTGGGAAATCCCCGTCGACAGCGTTCGATCGCTCCCGAGCAGTTCGGGCCGAAATCGAAGACGACCTAGAGGCTCTGCGTGCGGCGCCAAGCCTGCCTATCGCAAAGGGTGCCGACGTGCCGACGCGGACTTTAGCGAGCGTATTAGGCAAGGCCGTCGATCTGCGAGTCCTCGTCGACGGTTTGCGTCATCTTGGTCTCGATCAACCCGACGTGATGAGTCTGTTGCGTGGCAAGAGACCGATCACTCCCGATGAGGTCGACGCTGTCGCCCGTCTCACACAGGTTGATCCGAAAGTCATCGCAGAAGCAGTAGAGCCGCTACCTGCGGAGTTTGTTGAGGAAGTAGATCATCCACGGTGGCGAGAGACGTGGCGCCAGCGCGCCCGACGCGACGGAGTCGACGAGAGCAGTGCACGGCTGAAAATGAGCTACGAGATGTATGCGCGCGCGGCACGTCAGACCGGTTCCTCAGCACCGGACTGGGCAGCGCGCCTCGCGCAGTTTCGACATCTGCAAGATGGTCCTGGGACGCACTGATAATGCGCGGCATCTACGCAGCAGAGGCGCAGGTTCAGGCCGAAGCCATGCTCGCCGTCGTCGAGCAAGTACGCCCGGGGTTGCTGGGGCGACTGCGGGTAGACCCGCTGTCAGAACTCGGTCATTGGCCGGGCTTGTCGGTCGCGGTCGTCGATGAAACTCCTGGCGCCGAGGAATGCTCGGTGGCTGGTAGTTACCAGAGTTCCCCTCCAACGCTGGTGGTTGCGGCGTCGAGATCGCCCGGACGACGTAACTTCACCGTGCTGCACGAATTCGGGCACCATCTGCAGCAAACCGATATAGACCTAGGCAACAGGCTGTTCCAATGCGGCGATCCCGACCAATTCGAGGAGCAGTCCTGCGACGCCTTCGCCGCTCAAATTCTTTTGCCGGACAATGCATTACGCGCTGCGCTCGATCCACGGGGCCCGACGCCGCAAGACGTCGTGGACCTATTCACCACCGGGTCAGCTGCCTCGCGGGAAGCCTGCTGTGTCTGGGCGGCCCGCCATTTGCGCGGTTCGGGTGTCGTCGTACTTCTCGATTCGCGCGGCATCGTGCGATTCGCTGCGCCCAAGGGCTTCATCCCGCCGGCGAAGCGCTCCGACCAATCCGGTACTCCCTTAATCCAAGCGGCACTGCACAGCTCGGGCAACGGCGCCACTCGCGACGAGACCTACATCGTCTACCGTGGCGGCCACGAGAGCGACAAGATGTTCGGCCAGGCCAGGTGGTTCGACGATGATTACCTTGTCGCCATACTCGTCACCGACAACGTGCCATGGGAATCGCTGGCAATACCGCAAGTCCCGACCCGTCGTGAAGACCGAAGTCGATGGTGGGTATGCGAAACATGCGAAGACTCGTTCCCGATCACCGAACGGTGCGAGCGCTGTCATACTCCGCGTTGCCCCAATCAACATTGCGGGTGTGACTCTGCGCGCTCAGCCAAAGAACGACGGTGCCCCGACTGCAACTACCTCCTCCATCCGTCACGCTTTCCCGCGGGCAGCGAGGTGTGCAACGACTGCCGGTGAGGAGTTGCCCTCGTGTGCTCACCGTTCGCGTGGGTCGTGAGCCAGCCGTCGAGCAATTCAGCCACCTCGACCCGTGGCTGCCACCCCTGCGACACCGTGGCTTTGCCGGATGCCATCTGTGCCAATCCCTTCGGTCAGGGTGCGCTCCAACGCGGCTGGCACACATGACCATTGGCCGGCTATTCCTGTGCAGTACATCCTTCCAGCGCAGCCGGAACGAACTCGCGTAGGGGCCCAGCTTCACCATGCGGCAGGGAGATCAGGTGGGTACCCGACAGCGCGGATCCGGGCCGGAGATGAGCGCTCAGTAGGCTGGTCACACTGGCCGCCACCGCGGCGAGGTCAGCCGCTGACCCGTGGAAGGTGGGCGTCGAGCAGCCGCGGGTGGGAATGACTTCGCTGCCGGGCGTCGAGGAGTCCCATAACTGCCGAAATGGTTCGAGCGCCGCATCGCGGGCGATCACTTCGCCGGCGGCGCGGTCGATGGTGAGCGGACCGGCGGGCAGCGGTGGCGCCGATACGGCCAGCATGCCAAGTGTTGCGGTGCGCGAGTCGGTGGCGACTTGAGCCAGAACCGGTCGTTCGCCGCCGAGGCGCGCGATCTGCTCCAGCAGCCGACTGACGGCGACGCTGACCGTCGCGTCGATCACGACGTGGGCCCCGAGAAGGTCGTCGAGCGAGGGCGACAACGAGTCGTACACCGCCACCTCGACTGCATCGCTGACCGCACGCAGCCGTCGCGCCAGCGCAGCCACCTTCGTGTCGCCGATGTCGGCTTCAACGAAGTTCTGCCTCACAAGAAGCCCACCGGTGATGGTGCCGGGATCACACAACAGCACCTTTTGCGCGCCGGCCCGGACCACGTACTCAGCGATCCAGGAACCCAGCCCCCCGCAACCCCACACTGCGACGGTTTTGCCGGCGTAACTGGCCACCGGGCGAGCCGCATCACGGCGGCTGGTCACCTCGGGCCGTTCATCGGACACGGGCCACCAGTGCAGTGAGGTCGCGGGATCGAGCTGCGTCAGGTCGATGTCGATGGTGGAACTCCTGTCTCGATTGGCTCGGACGAGGTCGCGGAGATGATCGCCTCCGGCAGCGGGGATGCAGGCGGCGAGCAGGTGCGGCGGCCCGCCTGTCGGGTGGGGAACGGCCAGGACGAACCGTTGGCTGCTGCCGTCTGGCTTTCGGATCGCGCTGGCCCCCAGCACGGTGAGCAGCCCCGCGGAACTGCGATCGGCCGGCAGCGCCGAGTAGGGGTTGTCGGGTTGAAGGGTTGCCCGGGACCGGTCGTCGATGTGGATCAGCAGGGCGGCAAGCGAATGTCCTGCGCCCAGCGGTAGGGCGGCGTCGAGCAGGATGACGGGAGCATGCTCGCTGACCGACGTGTCGGCGGGCTGTTCAAGGGTCAGGTCCCACCGGTGGGGTGTGCGGCAGACCAGCCACCCGTGCTGTGCCCGCGTGCGGGGACGCAGCGGCTGCCGCACCACGACGGTGGGTGCGCCGGCGGCGGCGTGAAGCACCCCGCCGACCGCGTGGTAGAGGGCGGTCTGGGCATCGAACCGGGCGCCGGCGGCGTCGGCGAACCACCCGAACAGGCGATCCAGGAAGCCGCCGAATCCGTTGATGGGATCCCACTCTCGCGACACGTCGAGGTACAGGCAGAGGCGGCGTCCCTGCAGCACGTGTGGGTACCCGACGAACCGGTCGTGGTCGACCTCGACGCGCGGCGGTGTGAGATCGGTTGGGCCCACGTACACGGTTACGCCTTCGTAGTCTTCCAGCGGTAGGCCTCCGGCGACACGCGTGATTTCTAGCGTGCGCAGCTTCAACCGCAACAGCATTGTGCCGTCGCCGGCAAGCTGGTGACCGCCCATCACCCTGACTTCGCCGGGGAATGCGTCAGCGGCGACGCGCAGGTCGCGCAGGACCTGGCGCTGCCATTCAGATGGGCAGGGTTTGCTCACCCGGCGCGGCCCGGGAGGGTCAGACTCGTCGCACCTGCTCCACCCGCACCGGTGCCTAGGGAGCTGTACTTCCCGGAGGTTTTGGAGCTCGGGGCGGTGAACCCGTCGCCGAACAGCGCCTGCCACTTCTTCACCGACTTGTCGAAGTCGGTCTCGTGGAAAGCGGCCTGGATTTCGGCCGCGTGCACGTGGATCCGGTCGCGGAAGTACGAGTAGGTCTCCTGGGACCAACGGTGGTCGAAACTGGTACCGGTGCCGGCCGGGTCCAAGATCATCGGCTTGCTCGGGTTGAGCTGAAGCCAGTCGTCGAGGTCGGACACAATGTGCAGCAGCGTGGTCGGCAGGTCCGCGTAGTAGCCGGGGTCACCGATCGTGCGCCATTCCTGGACTTGATTGCCCAACAGGGTGGTGAGCAGGATCGACTTGGTGCCTGTGAAGGAGTTCCGGTGATCGCGCAGGAACTTGATGATGCGGATGACCTCGCGCAGGTGCTTGTTGGCGATCGCGTCGTGGGACTTCATCCATGCGGTGAAGCCGTCGGTGTTGGTGCGCTCCCAGGTGTTGTTGTCGCGGTTGATGATCCACTGGGTGCCGTCGTCGCGCAGCACGAACGGGACGATGTCGAGGTGCATCGCGTTGTCGGCGTAGTACAGGTAGACGCAGCGGCACTTGCGACCGTGCGGCATGTCCTTGTACGGCCACTTGTTGTGCAGCGCCCGATACACGGCGTCGCCGTACTTCTTCTTGTCGGATTCCCAGTCGGGATTCTCGACCATCTGGACCATGAAGTCGCCGTCAAAGGCCTTGCCGTTCTGCGGCCGGATGATGGTCTTCTGTGGCCATGACCCCTGGGGGATCTTCTTCTTGATCAACGGTCCCAGCTCGTCGTCGGCCTTCAGCACCCCGTAGACCGTGTCGACCCGGCCACTGAGCAGGTCGAGGTTGGCCTTCGACATGTTGACGGTCTTGTCGAGGAAATTCTGGAAATAGTTGTCGTGCTTCACTGTTCAGCTCCTTTTCGGGGATCCGGCGCCGAGGCCCGGGCCGTGCATTGGGGTGTAGGTGTCTGCTTGGTGCCCATGGAACGATTCGCCGAAGATGGGGCTCAAGACGCGGCTCTGCCCTGCGGCCAGGCCGGCGAGAGCTGCAGCGTCAGCTCGGTCGAGTGTGAAGAGCGCCCCTGGGACGGTTACGTCGAAACGCGCGTAGTTGTGGGCGCCGACTAGATGCATCGCCGTACCCTGCGCCCCGCGGCCGGACGCCGCGAGCATCAACGGCGTGGCGGTGGTCGCCCAAGTTGCCCAGCCGCCGACGTCGAAGCGCTTCGGGTGGGGGTTGCGCTGGTCCACGGTGCCGATGTTGAGCACCCGGATGCGATTCAAGGGAACGTCGAGCATGCTGACGGCCTCGCCGATGGCCACGACCGACGGGTTGTTGGCCCACACACCGCCATCGACGAGTCGCTGACCGTCGACAACCGCTGCCGGAAAGTAGCTGGGCGCCGCGGTGGTGGCCATCGCGACTTCGACCATCGGAATCTGCCAGTCGCGACGAAGCCGTTCGTGATGTGGGGTCTTGAACAGGTGCACTTCGCCGCGCTGCACGTCCCACGAGGGAATGACGAGGCGCTTGTGGCTCTGCCCGAGCAGGCGTGAGCCGAGAACTTCGTCGAGTGCCTGGCGCAGCACTGCGCCGGAGTATGTGTGCGTCCAGGGACGCGCCAGATACCGCCACCTCGACCAGCGGCCGTATGGGAAGACGCGGGTGGTCAATGAGGCATAGTGTTCGACGATTTCGGCCGGGCGGATCCCCGCTCCGAGCGCCAGCGCAATGACACCACCGGCCGACGTGCCGGCGATGAGATCGAACGCGTCGGCGATACAGACGCCCAGATCGGCCTCCAACCGGGCCAAGACATGGGCAGTGAAAAGCGCCTTCGCGCCACCACCATCCAATGCCAGCACCTGGAAGCGACCGCGTGCATCTGGTCCCGGAGCATCGGCCCCACCCGCACCGTGCAAAGCCGACGACGGCGGTGGCGGGGTCTCCGCAACAGCAGCCTTGGCGTCGGATAGCGCGAACACGCCGTGGCCTTGCGGTGCACCGCTCTCAAGAGCCGCAGTCGGCGAGGGATTTCGTAGCGGGCGGCCGGTGCTCTCGTGGCCGCTCGGAGTTGTCGGGTACAGCGGGATCGTCTCCTTCGGTGGGCCGTGCCCGAGTGGAGGCCCTACTGATCTGTGACGTCACATCCCGGGATTCGTCCGGCACCAATGGCGCTGCCGACGCCCGCGCCCACCAAGACCGCGAGTGCGCAACCGGTCACCCCCTGGGTCCACGGCACCGACGATGAGCCTCGTTGTTAGAGCACGACTTCCCGCGGTGTCGGGCGTGGACATGTCCCCGTGCCAGGGGCCCATCCGGGGGTGGCCGCGCCGATCGCCGTTGTCGGGTGTCCACGGTGAGCTCCTTGGAGCGCAAGCCGCGGCGACGGCCAGCGCGGTGGCGGCCACGGTGAGCGCGGCGGCTTGGCCGATGTCGACTAGGCCGTCGGTGCTGCCGGTGACGTGCACGGTGTAGAAGCACTGCGCCAGATAGAGGCAGATGTAGACGGCCAGCATGATGATCATCGCGAACTTCGCTATCTCGGGCCTTGGTGGGAGGCGGCAAGACCGGCGCCTTGCCATGCAATGCATGCGCGCCGATAGCACCCGAACACGGAAGCCTCAACTAGCGAGTTGTCGCACCGTTCCCAGCCACGATGGTGATCGGCTCAAAACCATTGCGCGAGATCAGTATTGGCGAGCAACTCGCGTCCAACCGTCTCCTGCACGATACGCTTCCGCGTGCCGAGTACCTCGACAATGGCACCGGCCAGTTCAGCATCGAGCCACTGACGTATCCACGCGGGCAGCGTTGGATCTAGCTTGCGGGAGTTGTTGTCAATTCGGGGCTCACCCGTCTCGAGAGTGAGTTCATACAGACCGCTTGCCGCAAGCATCGGTGGTAGTCCCAGCGTGGCGGCCCGATTGGCTGCCGATCGGGCGATCCGGAAGCCGCCGGCATCGACATCGCCGAAGTAGTAGAGCCGTGGCGGCCGAGCGGGCTCGGCAGCCAGTGCGGCAAGCCTAGTGGCGACCCCGTTGCCTGAACCCCAGATGATCTGGCCATCGAATCTCAGCTCCCGTGCGCGGCGGCCCAAGGAGTGGTAGGTGGTGTAGTTCTCCACAATTAACCAGTCGCCAGGGCCGTAAGTGAAGCGTTCCACGGTGGGCCAACACAGGTAGGTTTGCAGTACTTCGAGGGTCAGCCGACCCGGTCCGAACAGTGGACCGGAGACCCTTGTTTCTAAGAGCTTCTCATCACCGAAGATCTCAAGTGAGCGTTCCCTCAACGGCACAGCGATGCCGCGCCGCCGCGATAGCCAGTTATTAATGGTCGTCAGGAATCGCTGATCCGATCCCGTCAGCTTCCCTTCATCGGACAGAGCTGCAGCCCAACGTAGTTCGGCATGCCACACCGGCGCAGTTCGAGCCGCACGCGCATTCCGAGGGCCGGCGGCCCGCGTCACGTACAGCGGCAGAGCCGGCAAGGCCGTGGTGTCCTGTTTCGTCTTGGGCAGTGTGACGCGACCACCGGTCTCGAGATGCTCAATCGCTGCCTTGATACGGGCTCTCCAGCCAACCGTGGCTGCGCCTGTGCGGTCTACCGCAGCTCCTGCTTTGAGCAGTTCCGAGACGGGCACGCGACGTGTTCTGTGTCTCTCAATGGCACTCCATAAGGCCTCAGCCAGCCTCGTCTCAGGGCTCACGACGCACCGAGGAGACCGCGTCGAGGGCTTGGCGTGATGTTTCTTTGTCCGCAGTCACGTAAGCGCGGCCGGCGCGGGTGGTCGAGGGTCGCTTGTGCATCGCTGCGATCCTCGGGAACGTTGTGACCGCCCCGAGGTCGCCGATGCCGGTCCAGTAAACGAGTTGCACACCATTGGCTTTCGCTACTTTGCGCTGCAGCTCTAGGAATGGAAGATAGTTGGCCTTGCCGACCGGATTGTCCAACGGCAGGACCCCACCTGCGGAGGCGATTCGGTCCTCGGTGCGTTTCTCTGCCCGCAGCCGCGCCATCACACAGAAAAGCACCAGCGACGCCGTGAGATTCTCGCCGCCGGACCACTTGCGCATGTCGGCCACTGGTGTGCGGGTGGTGGACTGTTCGGGTGAAGGCTTGAGCACGGTCGCCTTGAAGCCCTCGGGGACCGCAGCATCCGTTGCGCGCCAGAGAAGTTCGGCGGGGTCTTGCTCGACAGCGCGGCCGCTGACCATGGTGTCGATGAGGTCGCCTACGCGCAGCGCGATCTGCTCTCGGGTGGGGTTGCTGCGGGGTGAGACGTCGAGGAACCGTTGGTGGTCCCATGCCCCGATACCTTTGGGCATTTCCGAGAGTGATGATGCCCGCCGCAGCACCGTCAGGGCGTTTACCACCAGGTCGGTCATCTTGTTTCCAATATTGGCCTTGGTCTCCTCAACTTGTTTGAGCTGCTCGCCAATCTGGGTGGCCCGCAGTCTCAGGTCGTCGACGAGGCCTTCGGCGTTGTCGGCGACACGATTGATGCGGGCCTTGTCTCGCAGCATCTCCCGCAGCCGACGTACCGCCTGGCCGTGTTCATCCTCTGCGAGGTGAACAAATCTGTCATCGCTGGCCCACCGGCCCAGCTCGTCGGCGGCGGTATCGAAATCGTTATTGGCTTGGGTGTACAAAGTTCCGGCGTACTCGAAGTCGGCATGAACGGTGGTCACCATGGCTCGTACCGCGTCGTCGTCCGCCGGCAATGCCAGATCAACCGGTTCTGCGGCGGCCTCCACTTTGTCAAGCCGGGAAGCCTGATCGGCCAGGGTGTTCGATCGAGCCCTCTGTGCGCCCATGGTGGCTTCGTCGGCCTTGAGTTCCTGTTCTCGGCGCCACCGCTGCTCCTCGAGTCCTTCGGCGGCATCGGCGGCCTCGGCGGCGAGGCTCTCCGCGTGAACCCTGTCTGTCGGCTCCACGGATTCGAAGTCCTTGCGGCTGTGCCGGCCCCCGAGGTTGCGGACCGCGTGCTCCAAAGCCAACTCGGCGGCGTTGAAGTCGCCCTTGGCTGCGCCGTGCGCCATTTTGGCCTGCGTAGCTACCGTTGTGGCGCGTTGTCGGGCGGCGACTCGGGATCCGGCATCGGCAGCGTCTGTGGATGCGGCGAGTTCCACTGCCCGTTTCCGAACTGGCTCGGGATGGCCTTCCCATTGCCGCGCCGCAGTCTCGAGCTCGCGTTCTGCCGCCGTGACGGCGTAGCGCAGCACTTCCTCGGGGAATTGCTGATGCAACTGCTGTTCGGCCGCTTCGCGTGCGGCCCGCGCCTCGGGTTGTGACATGTTGGCAGGTTGGGGTGGCGGGAGGGTTTCCAGTTCCGCGCGCCAGTCAATTCGTCGTCGTTCCACCTGTCCACGGTGGACCATCCTGTCGGCTTTTGCGGCTTCGGCGGTTCTGCGTTGTTCTCGGGCGCGTGCGAGTTGTTCGTCTGCGGCGGCGAATTCGATCGGGATCTGTTGGAGTCGCTGTTGAGAGGGGACGACGACATCGAGCTCTGTCAGTGCGAGATCGGCGACGGCCGGCAGCGCCTCTTCTGCGCGCACCGCACGCATTCTCTCCTGGTGAAGCTCTGTGGCGATGGCCTTGACATCCTCTAAGAGATCGCGCCGTAGCTGCTTGGTGACGGCTGCACGCTCGCGCGCCTGTTGCAGGGCCTCGGCGCTGGCGTGTGTTCGGGCGCGGAGGCCGTCGATGCCGTCGGCCGGTACGTCCTGTGCGAACGCCGTGATCTTCGATAGCAGGGCGTCATCGGCTCGCCGCTGCGCGTCCACGGCGTCGCGGCGCTCGACCATTTGGCCGTAAGTTTCGGCGCGGGTGGTCAATTCGACCGCGGCCGCAGCGGTGTCGTGCATCGCCGCTGCCGGGCCGAGAGTGAACTGCGGGGTCGGGTGGCCCTCGAACACGCTGGCTGAGGACAACACCACGACGTCATCGATGGGCGTGCGGATCTGGGCGGCCACCGCGGCGAGGTCGTCCGTGTAGACAATCACGCCGTCCACGACGGCCGGTAGTTCGGCGATCACCGTCGCGTGTTCTCCGGGCTGGATGTGCTGGGCGAGGTAACGCCAGCCCGGCACTGCGGTGACGTTGGCCGCGGACAGTTCGTCGACGATCTGCTGCACCTGTAGGCGAGGCGGCAGGAGGCCATCGGTTTTCAACGAGTGCAGTGCCCGTTCGCTAGCCGCGATGCCTTGATTGAGTTCGAACGTCTCACGCTCGCCGCTAGCCCTGGCGTGTTGCAGAGCCGTGAGGACGTCACCGTATTCGCGTCCGAGGTCGACGTCACTGGTCTGCATCAGCACCCGTACCCGAGGATCGTCAGCCAAAGCCGCTGCTCGACCCACGACGTTCTGGAGCACAGCGTCGAGTTGCCGATGCTCAAGATCGGCAGTGTTCACCGCCTGCTGGTCCTCTTCATAGCGCACCGCCGCAGTCTCGGCTTCGGCGTCCTTGTCGCCGTGACGCTGCAGCAGGCGCTCCTCGGCGGCGTGCGCCTCCTTGGCAGCCGCGCCCAATCGAATTTCGGCGGTGGCCAGCGTTTCGTCTGCGGCTATGACGCCTCGCTCGACCAGGCGCTGACGACTCTTGTCGAACTTCGCGATGTCGGTGTGAATGTTCTGCTGTTCGGTGTCGAGGTGGGCTCGGCGTTGTTGCGCCATTTCGATGGCGGCCTCTGCATGGTGGAGTGTGTCGTCGTGCTCTCGGATGTTCTCGTCGAGGACGGCAATCTCCTCGCCGGCGAGGACAACGTCGGCGTCGATTGCTGCAGCCAGGTGAGCGCGAGCGATGTTCACTCGATCCTGCAGTGGCTTGGCGGCTTGGGTCTTCTCCTCCAGCGCGGACTGCTTCTCGGCGAGATCCGCTCGCCGAGTGACCAACTCGGTGTGCTGTTCGACGGCCTGCCACGCCGTCTCGGTGACCGCTGCGGCTTCGGCCGCCGTTTGCGCCTCATCAGCGGCCAGTCGCGCGGCAGTGACGCCGAACTCGGCCGCCTTCATCAGGTAGTGCAGGGCGCGGGTGCGGTTGAGATCCAGCTCGCTGCGGATAATGCGCAGGGCGTCCTCGATGATGCCCTTGCGGATTGCGGCCTGATCGGCGAGATCTGCGGCCACCGCGCTGGCATCGAGCAGGGCTCGTTTATGACGGCTGGCGCGAAGGCGTTCGTCATCGAGGGTGCGCGCCGCGTCGTCGCGATCGCTTCGCGCGTTACCCAGCCTCGATACCCGGCCCTGCGCATCGTCGCAGAACTCTTTCTCCGCCAAATACATTGGGCGCTTCGCGATTTCGGCCGCGGTGTCCTTGAGTAGGTCGCGCACCGGTTCGATTTGTTCGTGGTTGCCGACGAAGCGGAGGAGGTACCGTACGAACTTGCCAGGTGAATCGATCTCGGCGAACAATCCGTCGATGCCACCCTCGGCGGCGTTGACGAGGAGGAAGTACTCGAACAGTCCCGGATCGAAGCGGCGTTCCCGCAATGCGGCGTGCCACTCACCTATGGTCTGGTTCACCACTACCGCGTTCACGCCTTGGATTGCCAGGCCGCTGATGTGGCTGCAGAAGCGCTCGCGATCGAACCCACCGCCGGTCCGGAAGGTGAAGGGCAACGTGTCCAGGGTGGCCCCGTCAACGTCGGGATCGGGGGTAATGCACCACCAACTCCTACGCAGACGGTCCTTACCCCCGCGGCTGTTGTAGTCGACAGGCCTTGTGCGGCCGTCCCATTCGTACACCGCACCGGTGAGCAGCAGTTGACCGTCCGGGCCGACCCACTCAGCGACCACGTGGGCGGTATCGCCGCTGAGGATTAAGTCCTCCAACGAACGATTCTTCGTCTTATTCGCCAGGAAGTCGCGGCGCCCCGGCCGAATCAAGGCAAGTAATAGGGACAACATCGTGGTCTTTCCGGCCCCGTTGCGCAGCCACACGATGGAATCGGTTGGATCGCCGGCGACATCGGTCAACTCCACCGTCAGGTCGGCAAACCGGTTGTCGCTGACGCCAACCGAGTCCAGGTACATCCGCCGCAAACGAAACATTAGCTGTCCACCGCATCGCCGGCGGCACTGCTCATCTCGGCTATCAACGACTCCGCGACCTCCGCCAGGCCGATCCGGAAGCGATCGTTGAGCACGTAAGCCTCACCGGTGGCGTCGTCGAGCGCAGGTTCGCGCCGCGCACGGCCCTGCGCGATCAAGAAAGTCAGAGTCGCGTTGACGTACCAGCGGTGGCATTCTCGGCCCACCCGTCCGCCGTCGGTGAGCAGCACCTGCGGCAAGTCGTGCCACGTGCGGGCTGCCTCACCGAGCTGATGCTCCGCCTCGCCGGACTCTGCATCCAACCCGATCAGCCCCTTGATTCGCTGTTCGAGGAACCGCTCGATGTCCAATGCCCGCACCGGGCGGTTCGCCGAGTCGACCAACGTCTCCCCGTTGGGGTAGGCGTAGGTGATCAGACCGAGCAGGACCAGTCCGAAGCACCGCCGATCCTGGAGACGGTGCTCGCCGCTCTTGCGCACCGGAAGCCCGGAATTGTCCAGGGTCACCGCGAAGGGTGAGTCGACTTGGCCCGATACCAGCAGGCCCAGCTGGGGGCTTACCTGGTGGACCTCCAAACCAAGGCCTTCGGCTACCCGGTCGACCAGTTCGGCGAACGGGAGATCCACCTGGAACCGGTCGAGCAGGTCGCGGTACAGGCTTCCCGGCGTCGGACGATCCCTCGGAGACAGCGCATGCCGGATGAGCCGGGCGGCCGCCGATATGTCGGCATGGTTCACGATGTTCTCACCGCCCCGAGATCCACGGCATCCAATGCGGCGGACCGCGCCAATGTCAGATCCGGACCGCGGTACCGGTCGTCGGTGAGCACTTGGTCATCGGCGACCGCGACGAGCGTGGCGACTGCTTCCGCCAGATCGGCGCTGCCGGGCTGATCATCGCGAGCGCGGTTTTCACCTGCGACGAACACCCACAAGGCGGCGCCCCAGAGAACGTCCAGCAACCGATGCGGATCCTCCACCTCCCCAGCTCGGAGTCGAGCAGCACCGAGTAGCTCCGAGAGCCGCGTCGGGCGCTCAGCCGCGACCGAGAGGACGTCGGCTGCGCAGCGGGCGATGGCTGGGGCGATCGAATCTCCCGGCGGCTCTCCAAGTTCGCCGGGATCATCGACCTCGGGCGGACGACGGTCGTACGTCGTCGGCGCCCGAAACAGCAGGTCGGTGAGATCGCCCAACGCCCAGCACACCGGCGTGGGCGGTGCCATCACACCCTTGACCAACACACCGACCGCCGCGGCGAAGCGGACCTCGGATGCGGCAAGGCCCGGTTCGAAGACATCGCGGGCCATGTCGATGGTGGTGGCAAGACCTCGCGGACGGAACCGCTGAGTGTTCTGCGCCTCCAGGAACACCGGGATGGCCGACAGAACGAACCGCTCCAGCCGGGTCCACACGTCTCCTCCCACACGGACTTCATCGGCGATCTGTCGGCACGCCTCAGCCGCATCCGGATCATCACCTGCCTGGTTGGCAAGAACGGTCAGCTGCCGGTCCCGGTCGATCTGCAGCCGGATCTGACCGCGCACTTCGCCGAGCCAATGCGGCATCTCGCCGTGCCAGTCGACGGTGCCGACGTCCCGCTGGGTATCGGCCAACCGTTCGCGAAGACTCGCCGACAGCCCGCGCGCCGTCCGAGTGGCCTGGCGCGCTGAGTCCAGCGCCTTTTCGAACTCGCCGGCCTGCATCTGGATCTCAACCAGCAGCTTCAACGCCAACGCCCGGTCGGCGAGATCGGTGTTCAGGGCCTGCAAGTACAGCAGGATTGCCTCATCGGTAGCCGTGACCGCAGCACCGGACTCGCTGTCCACCATTCGAAGCAAACGGAACCTGAAGACGTCCGATTCTGTGGTGTCGGCCGGCCCGTCGACCTCCAACCACGTCGCCTCATGAGGGCGCCCGTCGTTGAACACGGCGCTGAAGACCAGACGCGCCACCTTGACGAATGGGCGACTCGGATCATCGGGGTGCATCCGCCGCGCAACCTGCGTCAGATGATCGGTTACCGAATCAAGGCTGACCGACCCTTCCAGGCTCGCCTGGTTGTGGACGACGTAGTCGATCAGGCGGAGCGCGAGCTGCGCCAAGTCATAGCTGCGATGGTCGATGTCAGCGCGCGGCGCAGCCCGATTTAACAACTCGAACACCGGACCCAACAACTGCAGCGTCTTCCACCGATCCTTCAGATCAGCGCTGTTCGCCATCGGATTCCCCCACCATGTATCCCCGGCTGATGACCGTAGAGCATATGTCCGACATCAACGGGGTGGCGCCGAAGTCGTCGATCGATTAGCTGGCGCCGCCCACATCGGTTGGTGCGAGAGGATGGTGTCTGTGGCGAAAAAGGCGCGTGATCAACGGACCAAGCGGCGCATCAAGGTCGACGACGCGGCTGCCGTGATCGCGGCGGTCCAGTGGTGGGCGAGCAGACCGCCCGCAGCCAACCCCGGCACGCAGTGGGCGCAGGACGTCGCCGAGATGATCTTCGAGAAATGGTCCGACAGCCCTGTCGTTCTTCGGGTGGACGACGAGTTCGCCGGTGCATTGATGAACGCCAACACCGACGTTGAACTGGTACCCGACTGGTTAACGCGATTTCCCTTCGACGCCGTTGCCTACAGCCTTGCCACCCCCTTGTCGCTCCACGACGGACAACGCATGTGTCGCTACCTCGGAATGGTCGTGGCCGGCACGGTCAGCAAGTACCAGAACCTTGAAGGGACGGGAATCGCGCCAACGGTGGGCAATTTGAGGCTTCGCGCCGCAGACGGTCGCGGTGTCCTTACGGGCTACACCAAGATCCCTACTGCGCAGGGCGTTCGATGCATGTGGGTGTACCAGGAGGAGGGTGATCCGAACCCGCAGCTGCAGAGCGTGACCTTGCCGCTCCGCGGTGACCTTGCCGCAACGACGCTCGCCGATCTTGTGAAAGCACAAATCCAAGGCGCACACGAGGCGGGGAACTCAAGCGGCGAAGAGTTGCCGGTGCTCATCCCGCTCTCGTTGTCGCTGCTCTTGTACTCCGCGGCCGGTGATCCCGAGATCGATTGGCCGCCGCCGGAGCAAATCTCCCGACCACAGCAGATCAGCCGCGCAGAGATCGGAAACCTTGGATGGAGGACCGGCGCATCGTTGCGGCAGTACCGCCGACAAGCGGGCGAACATACAGGCGACGTGGGGATCGCCGGCTGGAGGCTCCCCCCGCATATACGGATCGCACATTGGCACCGAGTTCGCGTCGCCGAACGAGACGAGAACGGCAACGTCATCGGAAATCGACTGGGCGCCGAGGGAATCGACTGGCACTACGAATTACGCTGGTATCCACCGACGCCCGTAAATGCCGACAAGGGTGTCGCCCCGACCGTCCGCGACTTAACCTAAATTCAATGCGCGCGGGTGTGGAACGGCGATGCAGCGCCACCGCCGCCGGCCGATAACACCCGACTGCGTCAGCTGTTGAAATCGAACGGATGTGTCACTCCTCGGCGTTCTCGCGGGTAGCGTCTGCGTGATGCCGAAACTCATGATCGTTGAGAGCGACGGTGAGGGACGCGTAGTCCTGCCCCACCACCCAGTCAGGCGTTTCCTGTTGCGGGAAAGCGAGGACGGCAGCCTCATACTTCAGCCGGCAACTTCTGCAACCGAGGCTCAGCACGAGTTCGACACGACGCCGGAGTTACGCAAACTCCTCGCCGCTGCGACCACGACACCCACAATTCGGAAGACTCGCCACTACCGAGTGTGAGTCACCACCGATAGCAACCAATTCGTCGAGTCGATCGAACTTCGCCGAGACGGTCGCACTCATCGACGCGCAGCATCGAATCGTCATACGCGATCGCGCCCCGGGTATGCGGTACGTCTCTACTACGTAGATACGTACAATTGCGGACTTTACCGTGGATAAGTCCGCAAGTCACGGTGCCGCGGGCAAGGGTGTGGACGGTCATTGCGAAGGCAATCCTTTTGGTTGGGCACTGCTCAATGACGGATCTGTTGAGACACCTGGCGACTAACCCGCCGTGGCCGAAGCGTGACTGATCCTTGACCGAATTGCGAAGGCGCACCTACACATCGAATCGATCAGCCCACTCTACGATCGAATTGACACCATTGTAATTTCGAAGGAAACGTACGCCATGCGTGGGGTTGTTCTGTGTGCCTTTGCAGCGATCGCAATGAATGCGATCGTGCCTTCTGGTCCGCCCGAAAACAGTGTCCTGGTGGCGAACCCGTCGTCCTCGTATTCCGCGGCGACAAATCCCTTGTACAATCCCGCTATTGCTTCGGTACTACCCGCGCAGGGCGATGTCGTCGGCATAGCGCAGCCCGTCGTCGTGACGTTCGGCGCGCCAGTCGTCGACAAGCGCGCGGCTGAGCGCGCCATCGACATTCAATCGTCGCCTGCGATGACGGGCAAGTTCGAATGGGTCGACAACAGCGCCGTGAAATGGGTCCCCGACCAATTCTGGCCAGCCCACAGCACGATCGCACTCTCGGTACGCAACATCCCGCTCACCAATTTTCAGACAGGCGCCGCGGTCATCGGCACTGCCAACATCGCAGACAAGACGTTCACCGTAACCATCGATGGCGTACCGCCGTCGGACCTGCCCTCGCCGCACCACCGGGCCAACTGGGGAAAGCCCGGCGTGTTCCCGGCATCGATGGGTCGGCCGACATATCCGACGCCTGTGGGCACCTACACCGTCATGGCCAGGGAGCGCGACGTGGTGATGGATTCGAGCAGCGTCGGCATCCCCATCGACTCGCCGGACGGTTACCTGCTTGACGTGGAGTACGCCATTCGTTTCACTGCCCGCGGTCTGTTCGTACATTCAGCGCCTTGGGCCATCAATTCACTCGGTTACGAGAATGTGAGTCATGGCTGTATCGGCCTGAGCACTGAGGACGCCGAATGGTACTTCAATACGGTCAAAGTTGGAGATCCGATAATTGTGCAGGAGAACAGCATTGAAGTACCCCGAGTCGTGACGAGCTAACGAGGCATCACGCTCAGATGGTGTGCCCACGTACGCGCCTGATGCGTAATTGTCGGGCAGCCGTTTGCCAGCCGAACATTTGTCATGATCTCCCCGGCGGTGGCGGCGTCGGAGTACACGACTTGAATCGCACAGTAACCGCCGTTCAAATCCGGCTGTGACCGGCGCAGAGGACACCGCGGTCCTGGCGCACGGCGCTGGCGGCCTCTCCGACCTTCCGGTGCCGATGTCATTTGTGTTGATCGGCGCGACAACGGCATTGACATTCACATTCGTACTACTGGCGTTTGGGTGGAGAAGGCCGCGTTTCGATCCCGCCAAGGCCGGCCGGCCGCTGCCGGCCTGCGTGACCCGCACCGTGGACTCACCGGTCGTTCGGTGGATCGCTGCTCTCGCCGCGCTGTTGTTCACATGGTGGGTCGCGGTCGCCACGATAGTTGGGCCGCAGGATGCGTTGAACCCTCTTCGGGGAGTCTTCTATGTCTTGCTCTGGGTGGGGTTGGTGGCACTTTCACTCGCCATCGGACCGGTGTGGCGGATCATCTCGCCGGTGCGCACCGTCTATCGCGTAATCGATGTCTATCGAAGCGAATTCGGGGGCAGGCCGGCTCGCACACTGCGCTATCCGACGAAGTGGGGGTACTGGCCCGCCGCCTTTGGGTTGTTCGCGTTCGTGTGGCTCGAGTTGGCGAGCCCGAACTACGGGACACTGACGGCCATCAAGGTCTGGCTCCTCGGCTACGTCGTGGTGATGATGGTCGGCGCGCGGGTGTTCGGCCAGCGGTGGTTCGCCCGCGCCGATCCCTTCGACGTGTACAGCGTGGTGGTCTCGCGGCTGTCACCCTTTCGGCGTAACGCCGATACCCACCTTATCGTTGTCGGAAATCCACTTGACCATCTGCCGTCGATGCCGGTGCGGCCTGGATTGCTTGCGGTACTGGCGGTACTGCTGGGCTCCACGGCGTTCGACAGCTTCAACACAATGCCAGCAGTCGAAAACTTCATTTACGACTACGAGGCGTCCATCCCGCTCGTCTCTGCACTCGTCGGCGGCACGTTGCTACGCACGACTGGCCTATTGTTGTTCATAGTTGTTGTGGCAGCGTCCTTTTGGACCGCATCCCAGGCTGCTGGCGGCATCGACCGGCAACAACGCCGCCGACTTCCGGGTCAAATGGCGCATTCCCTCATCCCCATCGTCGTGGGATACGTCTTTGCCCACTACCTGTCGTATTTGGTTGAGCGTGGACAGGAAACATTAATCCTTCTCGCTGATCCCCTTGACAGAGGTTGGCAGCTGTTTGGACTAGACGCGTGGGATGCGAACTATTGGTTATCGCTTCATCCTGCCTTTCTATCGACCATCAAAGTTTCCTGCGTCGTTGCGGGTCAAGTCCTCGCCGTCGTCGCCGCGCATGACAAGGCCCTCCGAGTGCTGCCCGGAGGGCATCAGCTGACCGGACAACTCACGTTGTTTCTGACGATGGTTGGCTATTCTTTCATCGGCCTTTACCTACTGTTCGGCGCTTAGCTCGCTCGGCGATAGCACTGAGCGGCATACATACCAGATCAATTGGGCGGGCCCGCCACGGGACGGCGCCGGAACGTCGAGGAGCTTGGGAAGCGTGGTCAACAGCCGCCCGCCGGTCTCATCGCCAGAACGTTGAATCGGGGACTGTCAGCTTTGGTAAGCCGTTGTCGTAGTAGATGATAAGCGCTAATCGGGGTCTACCCGCGAGGTAGGGGCGGGTCCATGTCGTTGCTCTTGGTCGACCCGTCCGAGCTCGTGCCGGACAAACTCATAGCCGACACTACGATGTTGCTTACTGGCCCCTTGACGGTGTCGAAGCTACCGGCTCTGCTAGACAACCTGACCCGCTTTTCTGAGCGGATTCGGCTTGCCGTCTGGACCCGCGTTGACACCGGCCGATGCTTTCGGCACTGCAGGACGCGATGGGGGCCGTCGTCGACACGACAGTAGCTAAAGCGTGCACCGTCACACTTTCTCCCAGGGATCGATATGGAGCAGCTCTTCTACCGATCTAAGGCGCTACTTTGGAAGCCTTGAGCGCACGTCCATACGGTCTGTCGCGGGTTCAGCGACCCAACCGCCGTTGAGCATTGTCGCCAGTACGCGGGTACCCGGCAGGTCAGAGATGCGGCAGGTGAGTGGGTTGCGGTCCACGACGATCATGTCTGCGTGGTTCCCGAGTTCGAGACTTCCGATGTCGCTCCAGCCCAGTACCTGCGCTGCGGTCCTCGTCCACGCGGCGAGGGCATCCGTGCGAGCGATCCCGGGGGTAGCGGCACGCCGTCCGGTCGCGCAATAACGCGGTTCGACTGCCAAGGCGAGGTGTTCGAAGACGTTCTTGGGGCCCCAGTCGGTGCCACAGCCCACGGTCAGCCCAGAAGCCAGGAAGCGCTGCAGCGGAACGAGATGTTCGAGGATGTGTTCGCCGACCCGGTCAGCGAATAGCTCGCCTTTTCCCCAGGAGAACGACATCGTGGTGGTGAGGTCCAGACCGAGTTCGGCGAGGCGGGTGATCTGGTGTGGTTCGGCGACCGCGGCGTGCTGGACGATCCACGGGCGGTCCCCGGCGCGCAGCGGTCCCTTGAGGTTCTCGAGCTGGTCGAGGTAGATGTCCAACTCGCCGTTGCCCGCGATCATCATGTTCAGGCGCAGGCCGCTCGCGAGGCAGAACCGCATGACATCCTCAACGATGTCTGCGGGCATGAACGATCGGCCCGTCGTCATGACTCCGAACGGTCCCCAGTACGGCTCACGCAGGAGCAGTTGGCCGGCGTGACAAGATCCGCCGCGGCCGATAGTGACGCCGTCGATGCGCAGCATGTCATCGTCGCGGTCGACTATGTCGGCGGCGCGCTGAAGGCGGGCCAGCAGGCGGTCGCCGTCGAGTGGCTGGTCATCGGGCATGCCATATATGTGCGCTTCTGGCGCACACTGCACGCGCACGCTGAGCTGATCCGTGCTGCGCAGCCACCGATAGAGCTCAATGTGGGAGAAGTCCATCGCATGGGCTTCGTAGACGGTGGTGACGCCGAGTGCGTTCGCTTCCCGCATAGCGCGCACAGCTCCGGCCTCGAAAGCGTTGGGCTGCAACAGGGGTAGGTGCCGCAGCAGGCTATTCATGTAGTCGTCGTTGTTGTAGTAGAGGGTGACCGCACCGTGCAGCCGCCCGGTAGGTTCACCGGCGGCGTCCTTTTCGACCCACACATCACCGACACGGTCGGCGGTGTGGCGGTCGATTCCCAGGCGCTGCAGTCCTGCACTATTGAGGACGCACGTGTTCGGGATGACCGGTGCCCACGCCTGAATGAACACCGGATGGCCCGGCGCGGCGCGGTCGAGGACGACTCGGTCCGGTAAGACGCCCTCGGCGAGGTCACGGTACGAGCGCCGCAGAAAATAGTGCGGTTCCCCCACCGGGGTCGTCATGATCCACTCCCCCAATGGCGTCGTCCGCGCGCGGGCGGTGATGCGTGCGGCGATGTCGTTGTGGTCGACAGCATCGGCCAGATCGACCAACGGCTGGGCGACCACTCCGAAGTGCAGTAGGTGAGGGTGAGTGTCGATAAAGCCCGGCATCACCGTGGCGCCCTCGAGGTCCACCACGGTAGCGTCTGGGCCGGCCGCGCCGCGGACGTGGGCATCGCTTCCTACGGCAGTGATCCGACCATCGGCCACAGCCACCGCTTCGGCGATCGAACCTGCACGGTCGCAAGTAATCACGGCGGCGTTGGTGTAGACGATGCTCGTCATGATCGCGATGCGACGGTCTGCAGGTTGTCACCGTCATTGCTGTTCTTGAGAGTGCAGGCCCCCGTCGCTCGGAACGGTTCGGCCAGCTGAGCCAGATACCCGACAGGGTAATTCGGCTTGGCCGCCATACCGAGGTCGTCGCTGCTGAACCGGCGTTGCGTGTCGAAGGAGAAAGTGCGCAGCGCGTGGTCCCAGACGAGGGTGAAGAGCCCGAAGTTGACATCACCGATGCCAGCCCACTTCAGATGGTGGAAGCGATGTCCCTCATTGAGCGCCAGCACCTTTCGGAGCGCGCCGATGCGGTAGTCGGCATTGGAGTGCTGCAGCAGCAGCTGTACCGCAATGCACACGGTCAACACCTCGGCCACGGCCTTCGGCATGCCCAGCAAAAGCAGCGGGACGGTGCCGGCGGCGAGTTCCAGAGCCCCGTGAAGGGGATGCTTCATCAGACCGTTGAAGCCATAAAATCGCTTCACGCTGTGATGCACAGCGTGAAAGCGCCACAGCCACCCCACCTTATGGCTGGCCAGGTGCGCGAGGGTAACCCCGAAGTCAGTAACGACGATCGCGATCAGGACTTGTACGACGAAGGGCAGCGATGACGGCCAGCGTTCACCGAAGGGTGACAGCGCGGCCATCAGCGGGATCACTAGCACGGTGAGTAGCAGCGACGTCTCGTTGATGAAGGCGTGCGCGACGTCGCGGCGCGTATCACCGACCGACGTATTCCACTCGTCGGTGTAGGGCAGAGCTCGTTCGGCCGCGAAGGACAGCCCGATCGCCGCGACGATGAGCGCGCCCATCCAAAGCTCAGCCCACGGTGCGCGCGCCAGGCCTATAGCGGCGCCATTTATACCGATCAGCATTACTGGCACGTAGCCGTACCGGACAAGTGATTTTGTCATGTCCTAAGTCTCTGAAGGTACAGCGCGTCAGCGCATGTACAGATCCGGCGATCTTCGCGCGCAAGCCCGTGGGATTCGAAAGCTCAAGGCGCTGGCGTCGGCGTTGGCATACTCAGGGGGTGACATGGTCGGGCACAGCGGTGATCGAGCCGGGCCGGCTGATTTTCGGCGGCCGGCTTGGTGCCGCACACGGTCACTCGCACGCGGCGGTTCAGATCGCCGTTGCCTCTGATAAGTCAGTGCATTTCACCGACGCATCCGGGCGCAGCGTCCACGGCCGCACAGGCATCATTCCGTCTGGTGTAGTGCACGCGGTCGATGCTGGGGTCGCGACCGGGATCATGATCTACCTGGATCCCACCAGCGCACACGGGCGTCGTGTTGCGGCTCTCGTTGACCGTATCGGCCAGGATGAAGCCCTCGCCTGGCGCGCCGCGGCTCAGCGCCTCTCAGAAGGGGCTACTTACCCAGACGACCTCTCGACCGCCGCCGACACCGTGATCGCCCAGCTCCTAGGCCCCGAAGGTGTCGTAACCCAACAGATCGAAACGCATCCCAGTGTGTCGGCTGCCATTGCGTTGATGCCCAACCTGCTCAGCGGCCCGGTTCGACTGACCGATGTCGCTTCTGCCGTGCATCTGTCGGCTGACCGGCTCGGCCGGCTGTTCGCCCGCGACGTCGGCCTGTCCTTCCCCGCCTATGTCCGGTGGGCGCGGCTCATCCGAGCGATGGAAGTCGCGCGCACGGGAGGGACAATCACCGACGCCGCTCACGCCGCCGGCTTCGCCGACAGCTCCCACGCCAACCGCGCCTTCCACGAAATGTTCGGTGTCGCACCGATCGACGTCCACCGCAGCGTGCGGCTTTCCTGACCAAACCAATATTCGATGAGGCGCTAACCCCCAGAGCGTGGTGCACTGGCGGTCAATTGGGCGAGGGAGGGGCGTTGCGAACGCGTGCGCCTACATCATGTTGCGGTGCGGGCAAGGGCACTCCATGGCGGCACACATCGGGCATTTTTCCATCGGCATGGGCATGGGCATGCCGCTCTCGCAGCACCACATCAGTAGTTCGCCCGCGCCGTCGTCATAAACGATTCCCATCGGATCTCCACCGACAACGTCGAAGTAGATCTTTCCTGTCGAGGATTGTCCCTGCGCCAATGTTGTCGGCGGAATGCCCTGTGGGGTTGCCGCTTGCCAAAGAACCCCGACGCGCTGAGCGCCTGGCGCTGCGGCGTAGAAGCTGGGGACGAGCGGCGTCACTGTGCCTTTGACAGCTCGTAGTGTGGCGGTGGCTTCCCAGAGTTGCCCGCGAGGGGTATAGCCGGGCAATACATCCTCGGATTTCCGCAGCCCTGCGATGGTCCATTCCTGGACGACAGCTCCGTCGGCGTCCACACGTTGTTGTGGTGAGCCGAACTGGTGCGGACAGGTCTGGGCCGCCGATGTAGGTGCGCTGAGCGCTGTCGCGGCGGCGATAAGCAGTGCAGTCATCAACACGGTAATGAGGTTTCGTTGTCGCATGTCGTTCCTCCTGCTGCGGGGAGCGCCCAATCAGCGCGCATCTACGTAGCGCAATAGTAGTTTGCGTACCGTTGGGGCGCTAGAAGGGGGTGAATCGACGTGGTCTTCCACTATCAGGCGCGCAACTAGGAATGAGTCTGCTCAATTATTTTTCCACCAATTCCGTCGCTTACCAGCGGCATGTAGATCAGCCGCATGAATTCCACCCTTGTAATTATGTGACTGCTGTTACCAATGTGGCGATTGTGAGTTAGCCTTTTCTACGTAATAGCTACGTACATCGTCACTGGGACAGTCCAGATTGTGTGAGCCGTGACTTGGCTCGACGCGAACGACTCCAGCGGCGCACGAAGGAGAGTCGGCGTGAATTCTATTGCCCGACAAGAACGCTCGACGCAATTTTGCGCGCCGCGCCCCAAGACTGCTGCGCGCCATGTGACTATCCGGCGGGTCGGTTGGGTCCTAGGGATCAGCATGTTGCTCCTTTCTACCTTCGTGCCTGCGAGCTCGGCGGAACCTACTGCTGGACAATGGGACCCGCTACTTCCGATGCTGCGGAGTGCAGGTGCACCGGGTGATCCGGTGGCCATCGCGAATGCCTCGCTGCAAGCAAGTGCCCTTGCCACGCAGACAACGATGGACATGGGCCGCAAGTTTCTGACCAGCTTGGGGATTCTCAGTCCTCCTGCTGCTGCCGCCCCTGAAGCGAGCGTCCGCGGCAACCGCGTGTACGGCGCGCAGGCCATCGAGGTCGTTATTCGGAGAGCCGGAACGCAAATCGGCGTTCCGTATTCCTGGGGTGGGGGCAGCCTTAAGGGGCCTAGTCGCGGTATCGACTCCGGCGCGGACACCGTCGGATTCGATTGCTCCGGACTGACACGATACGCATTCGCCGGTGTGGGGGTCCTGCTTCCGCGCTACTCCGGAGACCAATACGACGCCGGCCGAAAGGTGCCGCCGTCGCAAGCCAAGCGAGGAGATCTATTGTTCTGGGGGCCGGGCGGTAGCCAGCATGAAGCCATCTACCTCGGTGGGGGTCAGATGCTTGAAGCGCAGCAGACTGGCGTTCCCATGGGACTGCCCCCAGTTTGGTTGACTCCTGACCTGTGAGGATTCGTCCTTGCT
>NZ_JAMQTI010000036.1:0-56024 GCF_032883055.1 Mycobacterium sp. 29Ha | reverse complement strand
GTACAACTCGTAGTAGTCCCATCTCGGACTTACACAGAATTCGTGACAGGCTCGCTTCGTTACGCGATGCTTCGGCCGAAGTCAGATCGCTTGCCCAGCGGATAGGAAACCCTGTCTTGTTGGGGTGCAAATCTGACTCGCCGGCGGTTACGCGACGACGCCGACATCACGACACTTCTTGTATGACGCCAACATCTAGCACCCTCCGTCGACGCGCAGTCGCGCTTCTGGCGGGAACCGCCATCGCGGTGCTCGCCTCGGCGGCACCCGCCTTTGCCGAGCCTGGCTCTGACGCCGACACCTACGCGGCGTCCTCGAGCTCAACCGAGACCCTCGGCAAGAAAAAGCCGCCCCCACCCCCGCCTCCACCACCCCCGAATCTGTCGGCGGAAGAGAAGGCTTGAACTCGGTGAGTAGCGCCCGCCGACCCCGCTAGAGCTTCGACGCCGCACCCTCGTCGAGCAGCCATACCGTCGCCTCCCGACCGACCGCACCGGCGGACGGTACATCGACGGGGCTGGCGCCCCCGATTGCCGCGGCAACCGCGTCGGCCTTCGCCTCGCCGGATACCACCAGCCACACCTCACGAGACCGTTGAACGGCGGGCAGCGTCAACGTGATTCGTCGCGGAGGCGGTTTGGGGGAGTCGGTCACGCCCAATACCAACCGGCTGGTCTCCTTCACCGCGGGCGTATCCGGGAACAGTGAGTTGACATGCCCCTCACCGCCCATCCCCAGCAGGTGGACGTCGAAGTCGGGTTCGCGCTGACCTTCGTCGGCGTTCTCGGCCAGCACTCGCTCATACGCCGACGCGGCTGCGTCGAGGTCGTCTCCGAACGCTGCACCGCTGGGCGCCATCGCATGCACATTCGCGGCGGGGATGTCGACGTGATCGATCAGTGCCTCGCGTGCCTGCTTCTCGTTGCGCTCGTCGTCGTCGGCGGGCACGAACCGATCGTCGCCCCAGAACAGATGCACCTTCGACCAGTCGATTTCGTCGGCCTGTTCGCGAACCCGCTTCAACAGCCCGGTGCCGGTGCCACCGCCGGTCAGCACGATCAGGGCACGGCCCCGCCGGCTGATCGCGTCGGTGATCGCACCCACCAGCCGGTCACCGGCGGCCGCCACCAAAGCGTCTGTGTCCGGATACTTCTCGACGACAGTGCTCATACGTACTGCACCTTCTCGATTCCCTTCAGCGCCTCGTGGTAGATCTCGTCGGCGTCGAGCCTGCGCAGGTCCTCGGCCAGGCACTCCTTGGCTTCCCTGCGGGCCAACGGGATCAGCGAGTCCGGTTTCGCGGTCCTGCTGATCGTCGCCGTCACACCGGTCTGCGGCCGTCGCAGCGTGATGGTCTCGCTGCTGCGGATCAGCTCGACCTTCAATTCGCCGATCTCCCGCGTCACGGGGCCGTCGATCCTGGTGGCCAGCCAACCCGCGAGGACGTCGAGGGAGGGTTCGTCGCGAAGTCCGGACACCACCGCCGAGGTGACGGGCTCGAACGGGGGCTGATCGAGCGCGGCCGTCAGCAGCGCACGCCAGTAGGTGATGCGGGCCCACGCCAGATCGGTGTCACCCGAGCTGTAGCCGGCCAGGCGACCCTTGATCGCCGCCATCGGATCGGCGCAATCCGTCGCATTGGTGATTCGCCGTATCGCCAACTGTCCAAGGGGGTCTTGCGACGGATCGTCAGGCCCACCGGCCGGCCACCACGCCACCACCGGGGTGTCGGGCAGCAAGAAGGGCAGCACCACACTGCTGGCGTGGTCGGCCATCTCGCCGTGCAGATGCAGCGCGACCACTTCGCCGGCTCCGGCGTCGGCGCCGACCCGCAGCTGCGCATCCAGTCGGGGCTCGGTGGCGTCCCGATCGCCGGCCACCACCACGATCACCCGGCACGGGTGCTCACGGCTCGCAAAGTTTGCCGCCTCGATCGAATCCTCGAGCAGATCATCGGTGTGCAGCGAGATGACGAGCGTGAGCACCCGGCTCAACGTGATCGCGCCACCCTCTTCGCGAAGGCCGGTGATCTTCTTGTTGATGTCGTTGGTGTTCGTGTTGGGCAGGTCGACGATCATTACGGGCGCCTCCATTCCCGGCCCATGCGGTGCATCATCTCGTCGGCCGACTCCGGCCCCCAGGTGCCGGACTCATAGGCCTGCGGCTTGCCGTGTGACGCCCAGTACTCCAGCACGGGATCGAGGATCTCCCAGGAGAATTCGACCTCGCGGTTGACCGGGAACAACGACGGTTCACCGAGCAGCACGTCGAGGATCAACCGCTCATAGGCCTCGGGGGAGTCCTCGGCGAATGCCGAGCCGTAGGAGAAGTCCATGTTCACGTCGCGGACTTCCATGGCGCTGCCGGGAACCTTGGAGCCGAACCGCGTGGTGATGCCCTCGTCCGGCTGCACCCGGATCACTAAAGCGTTCTGGCCGAGTTCCTCGGTCATCGTCTTGTCGAACGGCAGGTGGGGTGCCCTCTTGAAGATCAGTGCGATCTCGGTGACCCTGCGGCCCAAGCGCTTTCCGGTGCGCAGGAAGAATGGGACACCCGCCCAGCGGCGGGTGTCGATCTCCAGGGCTATCGCCGCGTAGGTCTCGGTGGTCGAGTCCTTGGAGAACCCCTCCTCCTCGAGCAACCCGACGACCTTCGAACTGCCCTGCCAACCCGCGGCGTACTGACCGCGTGCGGTGGTCTGATCCAGCGGCTGCATCACCTGGGTGGCCGAAAGCACCTTGATCTTCTCCGCCTGGAGGTCACCCGGCCCGAAGTTGACCGGCTCCTCCATGGCCGTAAGCGCCATCAGTTGCAGCAGATGATTCTGGATGACGTCGCGGGCCGCGCCGACACCGTCGTAGTAACCGCCACGGCCACCGAGACCGATGTCCTCGGCCATCGTGATCTGGACGCTGTCGACGTAGTTGTTGTTCCAGATCGGTTCGTACAATTCGTTGGCGAAGCGCAGTGCCAGGATGTTCTGCACCGTCTCCTTGCCGAGGTAATGGTCGATGCGGAACACCGACTCCTCGGGGAAGATGCTGTTCACCACGCTATTGAGCTCCCGCGCGCTCTGCAGGTCATGGCCGAACGGCTTCTCGATGACCACCCGGCTCCAGGAACCCTCCGGCTTGTTCGCGAGCCCCGATTTCTTCAGCTGTTCGCACACGACCGGGAACGCGTTGGGCGGAATCGACAGGTAGAACGCGTGATTGCCGCCGGTCCCGCGCTCGGCATCGAGCTTGTCGAGTGACTCGGCCAACCGCTGGTAACCCTTGTCGTCGTCAAAGGTGCCCTGCACGAAGCGGATTCCCTCGGCGAGCCGATCCCAGACCTCCTGACGAAACGTTGTGCGAGCGTGATCTTTGACGGAGTCGAATACCAGTTTCGCGAAATCCTCGTCCGACCAATCACGCCGGGCGAAGCCCACGAGCGCAAAGTTGGCGGGCAGCAGTCCACGGTTGGCCAGGTCATAGATCGCCGGCATCACCTTCTTGCGCGCCAGGTCGCCCGTGACGCCGAAGATGACGACGGCACACGGTCCCGCGATGTGGGGCATCCGCTTGTCGCGCTTGTCGCGCAGCGGATTACGCCATTGGCTCATTTCTTGGCTGATGGCTTGTTGCTGTCGAGCTGTTCCTGCGTGGCGTCCAGCAACTCCTGCCAGGACTTCTCGAACTTCTCGACGCCCTCGTCCTCGAGCAATCTGAACACATCCGGAAGATCGATACCGACCGCAGCCAGCTTGTCGAACACTCCCTGTGCCTCGTCGGCCTTGCCGGTGACGGTGTCACCGGTGATCACGCCGTGGTCAGCCACGGCGTCCATCGTCTTCTCCGGCATGGTGTTCACCGTGTTGGGGGCGACCAACTCGGTGACGTAGAGGGTGTCGGAGTAGTCGGGATTCTTCACGCCGGTCGAGGCCCACAGCGGTCGCTGCACGCGTGCGCCGTCGGCCTTCAGCGCCTCGAAACGCGAGCCGCCGACGAAGACTTCTTCATAGGCGGCATACGCCAGATGGGCGTTGGCCACCCCGGCCTTACCGCGCAGCTCTAACGCTTCGTCCGAGCCGATCTTCTCGAGACGCTTGTCGATCTCGGTGTCCACCCGGGACACGAAGAACGATGCAACCGAGTGGATCTTGGAGATGTCGTGGCCCGCGTCCTTGGCTTTCTCCAGGCCCTGGAGGTAGGCGTCCATCACCAGACGGTGGCGCTCGACGGAGAAAATCAGCGTGACGTTCACCGAAATGCCTTCGGCGAGAACGGAGGCGATGGCTGGAATGCCGGCTTCGGTGGCCGGAATCTTGATCAGCAGGTTGGGCCGGTCGACGATCTTCCACAGCTCGATGGCCTGCAGGATCGTCTTGTCGGTGTCGTGCGCGAGGCGTGGATCCACCTCGATCGACACGCGACCGTCGACACCGTTGGACAGCTCGTACTGCTTGGCCAGCACGTCGCACGCGTTGCGCACGTCGTCGGTCGTGACGGTGCGAATCGTCGCGTCGACGTCCGCACCGCGCTCGGCCAACTCCTTGACCTGACCGTCGTAGGCTTCGCCCTTCGACAGTGCCGCTTGGAAGATCGAGGGGTTGGTGGTGACCCCGACGACCGACTTGGTGTCGATGAGCTCCTGCAGGTTGCCGGTCTGCAGCCGCTCACGCGAGAGGTCGTCGAGCCAAACCGAGACGCCGGCGGCGCTCAGGGCGGCCAAATTCGGGTTCTGCGTCATGATTGATGCCCTTCTCGTTGAGTTCTAGTTGTCTTCGACCGTTGAGCGGTCAGTTGTCTTCGACCGTTGAACGGTCAGTTGTCTTCGACCGTTGAACGGTCAGTTGTCTATGGATCGCTCCGCGGCAGCCGCGACGGCCTCTGGGGTGAAACCGAACTCGCGGAACAGCGTCTTGTCGTCGGCCGATTCGCCGTAGTGCTCGATCGAGACGATCTCGCCGGTGTCACCGACCAGCTTGTACCAGCTCTGCGCGACGGCCGCCTCGACCGCCACTCGCGCCGAGACCGTCGGAGGGAGTACCGAATCGCGGTACTCCTTCGGCTGCGATTCGAACCACTCGACGCACGGCATCGACACGACGTATGCCGTGATGTCCTTTTCGGCCAAGAGTTTCTTGGCTTCCACTGCGAGCTGCAGCTCCGAGCCGGTGCCGATGATGATCACGTCGGCGTCGTCGGCGGGGTTACCGCCGCCGAGCACGTAACCACCCTTCGCCACACCCTCGGCGCTGGTGCCCTCCAGTACTGGGATGCCCTGACGCGTGAGGATGAAACCGACGGGACCGCTGCCGTTACCGCGAGCCAGGATGCTGCGCCACGCATAGGCCGTCTCGTTCGGATCGCCGGGCCGCACCACCGAGAGGTTCGGGATCGCCCGCAGCGCCGCGAGATGTTCGATCGGCTGATGGGTGGGTCCGTCCTCGCCCAGACCGATGGAGTCGTGGGTCCAGATATAGATGGTGTCGATGTCCATCAACGACGCCAGCCGGACCGCGGGGCGCATGTAATCGGAGAACTGCAGGAACGTTCCACCGAACGCACGGGTCGGACCGTGCAGCACGATGCCCGACAGAATCGATCCCATCGCGTGCTCACGAATACCGAAGTGCAGCACCCGGCCGTACCAGTCCGCGGTGAAGTCCTCGGTCGAGATCGAGGGTGGCCCAAAGGATTTGACGCCCTTGATGGTGGTGTTGTTGCTACCCGCGAGATCGGCCGAGCCGCCCCACAGCTCCGGCAGCTTCGGTGCCACGTCATTGAGCACCTGGCCGAAGGCCGCGCGGGTGGCGACGGCCTTGGAGCCGGGCTCCCAATATGTCAGGTCCGCATCCCAGCCCTCGGGCAGCTCCTCGGCGGTCAGCCGATCCAGCAGCTTCTTGCGCTCGGGTTCACGCTCGGCCCAGGCGTCGAAGGTCGGCTGCCACTTCTCGTGGGCTTCCTTGCCGCGCTCCACCAGCTTGCGGGTGTGCTCGATGACCTCGGGGCGCACCTCGAAGGTCTTGTCCGGGTCGAAGCCCAGCACCTTCTTGGTGGCCGCGACCTCTTCCTCGCCCAGCGCCGAGCCGTGCACACCACCGGTGTTCATCTTGGTGGGCGCGGGGTAGCCGATGATCGTGCGGACCGAGATGAACGACGGCTTGTCGGTGACCTTCTTCGCCTCTTCGATGGCCTGCTCGATACCGACGACGTTCTCACCGCCCTCGACCTCCTGAACATGCCAGCCGTAAGCGCGGTAGCGGGCCGGAACATCTTCGGAGAGGGCGATATTCGTGTCGTGCTCGATGGAGATCTGATTGTGGTCGTAGAACACGATGAGGTTGCCGAGCTGCTGGGTGCCCGCCAGCGAGGACGCCTCGCTGGTGACGCCCTCCTCGATGTCACCGTCGGAGGCGATGACGTAGATGTAGTGGTCGAACGGGCTCTCACCCCACGCCGGGTCGGGGTCGAACAGGCCGCGCTCGTAGCGCGATGCCATCGCCATGCCGACCGCCGACGCCAGGCCCTGACCCAGGGGTCCGGTCGTGATCTCCACGCCTTTGGTGTGGCGGAACTCGGGATGGCCGGGCGTCTTGGATTTCCACGTCCGCAGCGACTCGATGTCGGACAGCTCCAGGCCGAAGCCGCCGAGGTACAGCTGGATGTACAGCGTGAGGCTGGAATGTCCGCAGGACAGCACGAAGCGATCGCGGCCGAGCCAGTGCACGTCGCTGGGGTCGTGGCGCATCTGGCGCTGGAAGAGGGTGTACGCCAGCGGCGCCAGGCTCATCGCGGTTCCGGGGTGCCCGTTGCCCACCTTCTGCACCGCGTCGGCGGCCAGCACCCGAACGGTGTCGACCGCCACCGAGTCCACGTCGGCCCAATCGTCGGGGTGATGGGGACGGGTAAGGGTGGAAATCTCTTCGAGCGTGGTCACAGGCGCCCTCTCCTGGTCGACGGGTGAGCTCGGCAAAGCTGCCTCTTCAAACACCCTAGTGCGGGAGCGTCATCCCTTGCAGGCCGCTTGGGGGACGATTAGGCGGCCATTGAGCAGCGGTCTACCATCCTCTGTAGTAGACGCCGCGCGCGCTGCAGCTATTTCAAGGAGTTACTGCGTGGACATTCGCGAGAGCCAGCTCCCCGTCGGGACGCACGGCCGAGTGCGCACCACGCTGTTGGGCTACCTCGCGCTGACGAAACCGCGCGTCATCGAGCTGCTCCTGGTCACCACGATCCCGGCCATGCTGCTGGCCGACCGCGGGACCGTCGATCCGCTGCTGATCCTGAACACGCTGGTGGGCGGCTTGCTGGCGGCCGCGGGCGCCAACACGTTGAACTGCGTGGCGGACGCCGACATCGACAAGAAGATGAAGCGCACCGAGCGCAGGCCGCTCGCCCGCGACACCGTGCCGCGCAGCCATGCGCTGGTCTTCGGCCTTGCGCTGTCCGTCGGCTCGTTCTTCTGGCTGTGGTGGACGACCAACATGTTGTCGGCCCATCTCGCCGGTGCGACGATCGCGTTCTACGTGCTCGTCTACACGCTGCTGCTCAAGCGCCGCACGACGCAGAACGTGGTGTGGGGCGGCGCGGCCGGCTGCATGCCGGTGATGATCGGCTGGTCGGCGGTCACCGGAACCATCCAATGGCCCGCGCTGGTCATGTTCGCGATCATCTTCTTCTGGACGCCGCCGCACACCTGGGCGTTGGCGATGCGCTACAAGGAGGATTACGCGGCGGCTGGCGTGCCGATGCTGCCCGTGGTGGCCACCGAGCAACAGGTGACCAAGCAGATTCTGATCTACACCTGGCTGACGGTCGCGGCCACGCTCGCGCTCGCACTGGCCACCGGGTGGCTGTACGCGGCCGTCGCCATCCTGGCCGGTGCGTGGTTCCTGGTGATGGCGCATCAGCTCTACGGCGGTGTGCGTCGCGGTGAGCCGGTCAAGCCGCTGCGGCTGTTCCTGCAGTCGAACAACTACCTGGCGGTGGTGTTCCTCGCGCTGGCGGTCGATTCGGCACTGGCGCTACCAACGCTGTTTACAGTCTGAGAGTGCCCACACACGTCTCCCCGGACAACTTCATCCGCGCGGAGACCGATCTCTACTTCGGCAACATCGCCAACGGCGACGGCTTCGGCGCGTTCCTTCACTTCCGCGGCCTCGGCGAGATCGACGACCAGCTGGTGGTGCGCCAAAACCGCGACACCCTCTACTCGGTGGGGGTGTTCGACCTCGACGCTTCAGACCTGACCGTCACCATGCCGGACTCCGGCGGGCGGTTCATGTCGCTTCAGGTGATCACCGAGGACCACTATGTGCCTGAGGTGCGCTACACATCGGGCAGGCGCAAGTACACCCGCGAACAGATCGGCACTCGTTACGTGATGCTGGCGGTACGAACCCTCGTCGATCCGAACGAGCCCGCCGATATGGACCAGGTTCACGCACTGCAGGACGCGATCACGGCCGAGCAGACCGACCGGGGTCGCTTCGAGGTCCCGGACTGGGATCCGGTGAGCCAGAAGCAGGTTCGAGATGCGCTCGTCGCGCTGTTCGCGACGCTGCCCGACAGCAAGCGCATGTTCGGCACCGAAGCGGACACCGACCCCGTGCGACGGTTGATCGGGTCGGCAGCCGCGTGGGGCGGAAACCCCGAGAAGGAGGCGCTGTACCTCACGGTCACGCCGCCGCACAACGACGGCGCCACCGTCCACCGGCTCACGGTGTCCGATGTTCCTGTCGACGGTTTCTGGTCGATCACCGTCTACAACGCCGACGGCTACTTCACCCCCAACGAGCAGAACGCCTATTCGCTGAACAACATCACCGCAGCCAGGAATGCCGACGGCGCGGTGCACATCCAGTTCGGCGGGTGCGACGGGTCCGCAGCCAACTGCCTGCCGATCACGCCCGGCTGGAACTACCTGGTGCGGCTGTACCGGCCGCGCCAGGAGATCCTCGACGGGTCCTGGACGTTCCCGGCCGCGGAGCCGGCCTAGGGGATCAGCACGACGGAGCCGACCGTCTTGCGGCCCTGCAGGTCGCGGTGCGCCTGTTGGGCGTCCTCGAGGCGGTAGCGCTCGCTGACCGTGACGTTGATCGTGCCGCTGGCGATGGCATCGAGCAATTCTCCAGCGCGCCAAGCGAACTCATCGGGCGTGCGGGTGTAGTGCACGAGCGTCGGTCGGGTCAGGAACAGTGAGCCGGCGGCGTTGAGCCGCTGCGGATCGAAGGGTGGCACCGGCCCGCTGGACGCCCCGAACAGCGCCAGCGTGCCGCGGACGGCAAGGCTGGCGATGCTGGCATCGAAGGTGTCGGCGCCGACGCCGTCGTACACCACGGCGACGCCGCCGTCGGTGAGGTCTTTGATCTTGGCGCCGAACTCCGCGGCATCGTCTGGGTAGTCGAGGACCTCGACGGCGCCCGCCTGCCGCGACAGTTCCGCCTTCTCCGGCGTGGACACCGTGGTGATCACGCGGGCGGCCATGCTGGTGGCCCACTGCGTCAGGATCAGCCCCACGCCTCCTGCGCCGGCGTGCACCAGAATGGCATCACCCTGCTGCACGGGATACGTCGACTTGATCAGGTAGTGCGCGGTCATCCCCTTGAGCAGGGCGGCCGCGGCCACGTCGGCGCCGACGCCGTCCGGCACGTAGGCGCAGAAATCGGCTGTCGCCAAGGCGTATTCGGCATAGGCGCCGTTGGCCTGGGCGGTGACAACGCGGTCGCCGACCGCCAGCGCCGCGACCTCCTCGCCGACGGCTTCGACGGTGCCGCACACCTCGTTGCCGAGGATGAACGGCAGCTCCCGCGGATACAGCCCCGAGCGGAAATACGTGTCGAGGAAGTTCACGCCGATCGCTTCGGCTTTGATCAACACTTCGCCGGGCCCGGGGGTCGGCTGCGGCTTCTTGGCGTAGGTCAGCACTTCTGGTCCGCCGGTCTCGGCGACTTCGATGGCGTACATCCTTCTATCCTGCCTTGATATGAAGCTGGCCCGCCCCGACGTCTTCCATCCGCGCATCGTGCTGGCCGGCTGCCAGGCGTTACCCGAGGGCGACGGTGACGATGACGAACTCGTTGCGGCGCTGCGCCGGCGAGGACTGCACGCCCGCTGGCTGCCCTGGGACGATCCCGACACGCTGGAGGCTGACCTGGTGATTCTGCGGGCGACGTGGGACTACATCGAGCGGCTCGACGAGTTCCTCGAATGGACGACGAAAGTCCGCAACCTCGTCAACCCTCCCGCAGTGGTCTCGTGGAACACCGACAAGACATATCTGGCCGACCTCGCCGAGGCCGGTGTGCCCGTCATCCCGAGCACGTTCATCGCCCCGGGCGAGCGGGTGCAGCTGCCGAGGGGCGAAATCGTCGTCAAACCTGCTGTTGGCGCGGGATCTGTTGGCGCACAACGGTTCCGCGATACTCAAGCGGCCCGTCGTCACATCGCGTCGCTGCACGACGACGGCCGGACGGCTTTGGTGCAGCCCTACGACCGGCGTGTCGAAAACGGCGAGACGGCCCTGGTCTTCCTGAGCGGCCGCCAGTCGCATGCGTTCACCAAGGGGCCGATCCTGCCGTCGCCGGGAAGTCAGCCCGCGTTCGACGACTCGGGCACGTACGCCGAGGAGTCGCTGACCCCGGCCGAGCCGGACTTCGAGCTGTGGGACGTCGGGCACGCTGCACTGTCGGCGGCGGCCGCGCGCCTTGGCATCCACGCGGCCGAGCTGCTGTACGCGCGGGTCGATGTGATCGGTGGACCAGACGATCCGCAACTGCTGGAGCTCGAACTCGTCGAACCGTCGCTGGGGTGGCGGCAGCTAGACGCCGCTACCCGGAGCGGCAGGCAACGCGACTTCGCCGTCGGGGTCGAGGACACCCTCGAGCGCCTCGGGCTCGGCCCGCTCTCGCATCGACGCCCATAGCGCGGCGGTGGCCGCCGTGCATGTGGCCGCACCGGCGACGTGCAGCGCCACCAGAGCGGCGGGGATACCGAGGGCGTATTGCACGCGCCCGACAAGAGCTTGCGCAGCCACGAGAACCAGCAGCACGGCGAGTCGCCTGACGACCGGTCGTGCTGCGTTGACCGCGCGCAGCCCGAACACCAAAGCCACCAACAGTGACAGGTAAGCCACCAACAACGTTGCGTGCAGCTGCACCAGGGTGACGATTTCCAGTTCAAGCCGCGGCACCGGCTGGGTGATGCTCTTGTCGCCGGCGTGCGGGCCGGCACCGGTGACCAGCGTCCCCGTGACGAGCACGGCCGCCAGCGCGACGGCGCTCAGGACGGTCAACTGGCGCAACGGTTTCGGAACGCGGTGCCGTACCGCGCCGCCGTCGGGCTCGCCGATCTTCACGAAGAGCAGCACCGAGACCCAGACCATGGTCATCGACGCCAGGAGGTGAATGGCGACCGTCCACCACAGCAGGCCGGTCAGCACCGTGATGCCACCGATCACGGCCTGAACAACCGTCGACGCCGGCATCAGCCACGCGTAGATCAGGACCTCGCGGCGCCTGCGGGCACGCGTGACAGCCAGGACCGCCAACGCCGCGGTGAGTACCACCAGGAAGGTGATCATCCGGTTGCCGAACTCAACGGCCTGATGGATGCCCGCGACCTCGGGGTGCGGGATCGGGGTGAAGCTGCCGGGGAAGCACTGCGGCCAGGTCGGGCAGCCGAGGCCCGAGGCGGTGACGCGGACGATGGCGCCGGTCACCGCGATACCGCCCTGGGTCAGGATGACGGCGGCGGCGATGGCGCGCTGGACCCGCAGGCTCGGCAACGGCAGAAGGTCGACCAGTCGCAGGAAGATTCGTCCGACGGGCACGGACTCGATGGTAGAGCAGTACTAACTACACGCTGTAGTAGGGCTGCTTATCCGCGCGGCGCGACGAACGGCACCAGGACCTCGTCGACCAGCTGCACGACGAGGTCGTCATCGATCGGGTCTCCGGTGATCAACAGGCGATGCCACAGCACGCTCTGCCCGAGCTCACGGGCGATCTCGACGGGCACGTCGGGCCGCACGTCGCCACGTTCTATGCCGCGGGCCAGCAGGGCGGCCATCTCTGCCTTGCGCCACCCGATGACGTCCTGCCGAAACGCCGACGTCAACTCTGGATCGTGGGCCGCCGCGGCGACGGCGGCACGCAGCACGGTGGACTCCGGCCCGGTGAACAACGCCGCCCACCCGCGCAGGATCGCGAGCATGTCGCTGCGGTAGCTGCCGGTGTCCTCGTGGGGGATTGCCGCGGTCGCGATGCGCAGCAAGGTGTCGCGCAACAACGCGCCGCGGTCCGTCCACCGCCGGTACAGCACCGGCTTGCTGGTCCGCGCAGCGGCGGCGACGGCCTCCATGGTCACCCCCGCGGGCCCGTGTTCCGCGAGCAGCGCCAGGACGGCTGCCCGGATGGCCGTGTCCAGTTCGTCGCCGCGACGCCGCCGCATCACACCTCCCAAAGAAACGCTTGCGTATCTTACGACAACAGCCTAGCCTGGTGTAAGAAACGCTACCGTATCTTGGAGGAAGATCATGGCTCGTCCGGTGCTCTATCCGTTGCGATCCGTCGACACCGCGACGGTGCAATGCAGTAATCATCCGCATGGCCGGCGCCGCATCACGATCGATCATCAGCCGCTGACCGGAGTCACCCCGGCGATGCTGCTCGACTGGTTCACCCATCTCGACGGCACGATCTCCTACGGCGGTGCGGTCATCGACCGCTACCTCGCATGGCATCCGATCGACCACATCAACTGGGAACTCGCGCGGCAGGCGGCAGGTGGGGGTGCGGCCGAAGGCGCGCGGTTTCGCATGGTCGAGGCGTTCGGCGGCAGGCCCGAATACCAGATCGACGAGATCGCCCGCGTCGAGAAACTCGACCAGACCGGTATCCGGTTGGTCAAGCGGATTGCCGGAATCCCGGTCTTCCAGCTCGAGCACACGTGGTCGGCGGGCGCCGATGGCGCGCACTACGTCACGGTGATGGACCTCGGCGTGCGGTCTGCACTGCTGGCCGCGGTCAACCACGTCGTACGCCGGCGCTTCCCCGAAGACAAGGTGCACGCCTGGGTCAGGCACAACATCGAGGAAGTCGGGCAGCTGGAATACCTGCTACCGCAACTGGAGACGTCAGGTGAAGCGGAACCAGCGCAGGGCGCACAGGGCCGCAACGGCACCCCACACCGCGAGTACCGCGAGGCCGAACCAGTCAATTGACGGCGTCATCGCCTGCGACAGCGCCTCGGTCAGCGCTCCGGACGGCGTGAGCCGAGCGATCCACGCCAGCGCGGTGGGCACCATGTCGCTCTCGACCGTCAGTGCGCCAAGGCCGGCGAACACAAACCACAGCAGGTTCGCCACCGCCAGCACGATCTCGGCGCGCAGCGTCCCGCCCAGCAGCAGGCCGAGCGCGGCGAAACCCGCCGTGCCCAGTGCGATGATCACCGCTCCCAATGCCAGACCGGCGATCGGCGGACGCCATCCCAGCGCAAAGCCTATGGTGCCCAGCACAATTGCCTGAAGGAACACCACGGCGACCACCGCAAGGGATTTGCCCGCGATGATGCCCCAGACCGGCAGCGCGGTTGCGCCAAGGCGTTTCAAGGCGCCATAGCGACGGTCGAACGCGACGGCGATGGCCTGTCCGGTGAAGGCCGTGGAGATCACCGCGAGCGCCATGATCGCGGGAACGAACGTCGCCGCACGGTTGTCGCCGAACGAACCGAACGGCAGCAACGTCAGGCCCACCAGCAAGGTGATCGGGATGAACATGGTCAACAACAGCTGCTCACCGTTGCGCAGCAGAAGCTTCAGCTCGAGGCCGAACTGCGCGGTCAGCATCTTCTGCACCGTGGCCGAATGCGGGTCCGGCGTGAAAGTGCCTGGCGCAAAGCGATTCGTCATCGCAACTCCCGCCCGGTCAAGTCGAGGAATACGTCCTCGAGACTGCGTTGCTCCACCCGCATATCGGTGGCCAGCACGTTGACCCGTGCGCACCACGCGGTCACGGTGGCCAGCACCTGGGGGTCGATGTCGCCCTCGACGAGGTATTCGCCTGGCGCCGTCTCGGTCGCCTTGTAGGTCTCGGGAAGCGCCGATATCAACAGTGACAGGTCGAGCATTCGTGGTGCGCGGAACCGCAATTGGTTCTCGGCACCGCTGCGCATGAGCTCCTCGGGCGTTCCGCTGGCCACCGCGACACCGTGATCGATGATGACGATGCGGTCGGCCAGTTCCTCGGCTTCGGTCAGCTGATGGGTGGTCAGCACGACGGTCACGCCGTCGCGGCGCAGTCCATCGATCAACTCCCACACCACGATTCGGGCGTGCGCATCCATGCCCGCGGTCGGCTCGTCGAGGAACACCAGCTCGGGCCTGCCCACCACGGCGCACGCGAGCGCCAGCCGCTGCTGCTGGCCTCCCGAGAGCCTGCGGTAGGTGGTGCGCGCCGACTCCGTCAGGCCCAGCGTGTCCATCAACCACTTCGGGTCCAGTGGGTTCGAGGTGTAGGAGGCGACGAGGTCCAGCATTTCGCCCGCCCGCGCCGCGGGATACGCGCCGCCGCCCTGCAGCATCACGCCGATCCGTTCGCGGACAGCGGCGTTATCGCCGAACGGATCCAGTCCGAGGATCTCGATCGTGCCCGAGTCGGGCTTGATGAAGCCCTCGCACATCTCGACCGTCGTGGTCTTGCCCGCACCGTTGGGGCCGAGCAGCGCGAGCACCTCGGCGGTCTTGACGTCGAGGTCGAGACCTGCCACCGCCGTCGTCGACCCATACCGCTTGGTGACCCCGCGCAGACGCACGGGGACCGAGGAAGCCCCTGATCCTGGGTGGGTCACGGGGATTCAGCGTAGGCGTCGGGCTTCACCGGTGGGATCGGCGGTAGCGGAGACTTCTCGGCAGCGGGCTGGGCGCCGTCGTCGGTGGTGTTCTCGCCGGGGACCCTTCGCCACGGCAGATGGTTGTAGGTCAGCGCCATGAGCAGCAGCGCGATGACCGTGCTCGCCACGACGGCCAGCAGGATTTGGAACAAGGTGAAGCGGTCGCCGTTGGCCGTCGGGCCGAAGATGCCCACCACCAACGTGACCACGATCGTCGTCGTGCGGAACGCGGGGCGGGTGGCCCATGCGGCGAGCGGAATGACTGCCCAGAGCACGTACCAGGGCTGGACCACCGGGAACAGCAGCACCGTCAGACCGAGTGCGACACCGAGTCCGCCGACCGGGTGCAGCCGCCCGCGGAGCACGGCCAGCAGCAGCCACGTCACCAGCACCGCGATGATGCTGACACCGATGGCACGGGTCAGGCCGAGGATCGCGGTGGTGTGGTCGCCGAGCCCGAGCAGAATCCCGACCTGTCCGGTGCCCAGCGCGGCCAACGTCGGCAGGGACATCCAGCTACGCACGACGTTCGCGGTGCCCAGCGTGAACAGCCAGCCGAACCCGAGGCCGCTGGCCCAGCCGATCAGCGCCATCACCGCCACCGACACCGCGGTGAGCGATCCGCCGGCGAGGACGAACGCCTTGAAGGTGCCGCCCCATCGGCACGCCAGCGCCATGGCGACGAAGCCGAGCGCGAGCAGCGACGGCAGCTTGACCTGTGAGGACATCGTGATCAGCACCACGCCGATCAGGAGCATCAACGACGGCCGCCAGTGTGCCCAGGCGTCCGGGCCCTGGGGCCAGGCCAGTGGTTTCGGGATCAACGGCCGGGCGGCATCGATGCCACGCAACGCGAACTCGGTGCCCGCGAGCATCAGGCCCAGCATCAACGCCTCGTTGTGGATGCCTGCGACCAGATGCATGATCAGCAGCGGGTTGGCCGCGCCTAGCCACAGCGCACTCACCTCGGCCACACCGCACCGCCGCGCCAAACGTGGTGTGGCCCAGACGATCAGGCCCACACCCAGTAGCACCACCAGTCGATGACAGAGCACCGCGGCCACGATGTTCTCACCGGTGATACGCGATATCCCCTCACCGATCCACAGAAACAGCGGTCCGTACGGCGCCGGGGTCTCCCGCCACATGTTCGGTACCGACAGCGTGAAGACGTGATCCAGCCCGAGACCGGGCGCGGGACCGACGCGGTACGGATCAAGGCCTTTGACGGCGATCTCGCTCTGCGCCAGATAGGAGTAGACGTCGCGGCTGTACATCGGCGGCGCGATGAGCAGGGGCAGCACCCACAGCAGCAGCGTGCGGTCCAGTTGGCTGCGGGACATGCGGCGATTGCCGAGGGCGAAGCGTCCGAGCATCAACCACGCGAGCGCCATCATCACCGCGCCGGTGGTCGTCATGGTCAGCGAGACCGTCTGAATCCGCGACGGGAGGTTGAGTAAGCGAACCCCGAACGTCGGATCCTGCACCACAGGCCGGGCGCCGACACCCAGCGCCCCGATCGCCATCAGTACCGTGCCGGTCGCGCCGAACAGGCGCGTCCGGCGCATCGCGATGACTTCGGTGTCGTTGAGTGGTGAGCCCACGGCGCGCTCGTCGGCGTGCCATCTGGCAATCGACGAGCTGAGGGAGCCGGGGCGCGCGGCCATCAGTGCAGCGTAATCGTTAGAGCGCGACGATCACCTTGCCGGTGTTTCCACCGTTGAACAACAGGTTCAGTGCGTCGGGTGCCTTCTCGAGGCCCTCGACGACGTGCTCGGACGACTTGATCTTGCCTTCGGCGATCCAGCCCGCCATCTCCAGCTGCGCGGCGGGGAAGCGGTCGAGGTAGTCGAGGATGATGAAGCCTTCCATGCGTCCGCGGCGCACGAGCAGGGTCAGATAGTTGCTCGGACCCACCGGCGGGCCGTCGTCGTTGTAGGTGGAGATCGCGCCGCACAGCACGACGCGGCCGCGCAGCGCCAGATTCGCGAGACAGTCGTTGAGTATCGACCCGCCGACGTTGTCGAAGTAGAGGTCGATGCCGTCGGGGCAGGCGTCGTGAAGACGCGCGGCGACGTTCTCGGACTTGTAGTCGATCGCCTCGTCGAAGCCGAGGTCGTCGACGATGTGGGCGCACTTCTCGGGTCCGCCCGCGATCCCGACGACCTTCTTCGCACCCTTGATCTTCGCGATCTGTCCAGCCGCCGAGCCGGTGGCGCCCGCGGCGCCGGAGACCACCACGACGTCGCCCTCTTTGATCCGCCCGACGTCGGTGATGCCGAAGTAGGCGGTCATCCCGGTGACGCCGAGGATGCCGATGGCGATTCCGGGTGGCACGCCGTCCGGCAGCACGGTCATCGCCTTCTCACCCCCATCCGCGATCACGTAGTCCTGCCATCCGGTCATGCCGAACAGCAGTTGGCCGGGCTGATACGCATCGGTCCGGCTCTCGATGACCTCACCGACGCCGCCGCTGCGGATGACCTCGCCGATCTGGATCGGCGGCAGGTAGCTGGGCACGTCGTCCATCCACGTGCGAATCGTGGGGTCGATGGACAGATATCGGACCTTCACCAGGGCCTCGCCCTCGGCGGGTTCGGGTGCTGGTTCCGGCTCCATCCGCACGGTGCTCTCATCGACGAGGCCGGAGGGACGGGTGGCCAGGACGAGTCGTCGGTTCGTTTCGCTCACCCGGCGATCGTATGACGGGGCTCACGTAAGGGTGGCCTTGCTAGACCGGGTTTCCGAATTCCGTCACAATGGTGTTGTGAAATTCGGCCCGGACGGAACTGATCGCCACACCCGTGGCGCCATCGTCCGGCATCTGCTGGAGGCCGGACCCGTCACCGCAGGTGAGATAGGCGAACAGCTCGGAATCTCGGCCGCGGGCGTGCGCAGACATCTCGACGCACTGATGGACGCCGGAGATGCGCAGTCCAGCGCGGCAGCGGCCTGGCAACACAGCGGGCGGGGACGTCCCGCCAAGCGCTACCGGCTGACGGCGGCCGGACGCGCCAAGATGGGTCACGCCTATGACGACCTGGCGGCCGCAGCCATGCGCCAGCTACGCGAGATCGGTGGCGACGAAGCCGTGCGGACCTTCGCCCGCCGCCGTATCGACACCATCCTGTCGGGAGTAACCGAGGGACCCGATGACGTTGAATCGGTCGTCGAGCGTGTAGCGGGAGCACTGACCGAGGCCGGGTACGCTGCCACCGCCACAGAGGTGAGCGCTCCGCTGCACGGGATCGAGCTCTGCCAGCATCACTGCCCGGTATCGCATGTCGCCGAGGAATTCCCGGAATTGTGCGAAACCGAGCGAGAGGCGTTTGCCGAGATCCTGGGCACGCACGTACAGAGGCTCGCCACGATCGTCAACGGCGACTGCGCGTGCACGACGCACGTCCCGCTCACCGAGACCAACACCCTTCGGCACACAGCCCGAGCCGAAGCCACCACACGAGCAAGCTAGGAGCGTCGACATGACGACCACCCCCGAGGCCCTGACCCAGGAGCAGACCATTGAGTCGCTGGGTCGATACGGCTATGGCTGGGCGGATTCCGACGTCGCGGGCGCCAGCGCCCAGCGCGGGCTGTCCGAGGCAGTGGTGCGCGACATCTCCGCCAAGAAGAGCGAGCCCGAGTGGATGCTCGAGATGCGGCTGAAGGCGCTGCGCACGTTCGACAAGAAGCCGATGCCGAACTGGGGGTCCAACCTCGAGGGCATCTACTTCGACAACATCAAGTACTTCGTGCGGTCCAGCGAGAAGCAGGCCGCCACGTGGGATGACCTGCCCGAGGACATCAGGAACACCTACGACAAGCTCGGCATCCCCGAGGCGGAGAAGCAGCGCCTGGTGTCCGGTGTCGCCGCGCAGTACGAGTCGGAGGTCGTCTATCACTCCATCCGTGAGGATCTAGAGGCCCAGGGCGTCATCTTCCTCGACACCGACACCGCTCTGAAAGAGCATCCGGAGCTTTTCAAGCAGTACTTCGGCACCGTCATCCCCGCCGGAGACAACAAGTTCTCCGCTTTGAACACCGCGGTGTGGTCGGGCGGTTCGTTCATCTACGTGCCGAAGGGCGTGCACGTCGACATTCCGCTGCAGGCCTACTTCCGGATCAACACCGAGAACATGGGCCAGTTCGAGCGGACGCTGATCATCGTCGACGAAGACGCCTACGTGCATTACGTCGAGGGGTGTACGGCACCGATCTACAAGAGCGACTCCTTGCACTCGGCCGTCGTCGAGATCATCGTGAAGCCCGGTGGCCGTTGCCGTTACACAACCATTCAGAACTGGTCGAACAACGTCTACAACCTCGTCACCAAGCGGGCGCGCGCCGAGGCCGGCGCCACGATGGAGTGGGTCGACGGCAACATCGGCTCGAAGGTCACGATGAAGTACCCCGCCGTGTGGATGACCGGCGAGCACGCCAAGGGCGAGGTGCTCTCGGTGGCGTTCGCGGGCGAGGGTCAGCATCAGGACACCGGCGCGAAGATGCTTCACCTGGCGCCGAACACCTCGAGCAACATCGTGTCGAAGTCCGTCGCGCGCGGCGGCGGTCGCGCGTCCTATCGTGGCCTGGTTCAGGTCAACAAGGGTGCGCACGGCTCGCGGTCCAGCGTGAAATGCGATGCGCTGCTTGTCGACACCATCAGCCGCAGTGACACCTATCCGTATGTCGACATCCGCGAGGACGACGTCACGATGGGCCACGAGGCCACGGTGTCGAAGGTCAGCGAGGATCAGCTGTTCTATCTGATGAGCCGCGGGATGACCGAGGACGAGGCGATGGCGATGGTCGTTCGCGGCTTCGTCGAGCCCATCGCGAAGGAACTCCCGATGGAGTATGCGCTCGAGCTGAACCGTCTGATCGAGCTGCAGATGGAAGGCGCGGTCGGCTAGATGACTCAGAACCTCACCAATGCGGTCGAGGGCGCCAACAAAGGGGAGTTGTTCACGTCGTTCGACGTCGACGCCTTCGAGGTGCCCGGCGGCCGCGACGAGATCTGGCGCTTCACCCCGCTCAAGCGCCTACGCGGTCTGCACGACGGATCCGCTGTAGCCACCGGCGCGGCAAGTATCGAGGTGTCCGAATGCGCAGGCGTCACCGTGGAAACGGTGCGCCGCGGCGACGAGCGCCTCGGCCAGGGCGGCGTGCCCGCTGATCGAGTTGCCGCCCAAGCGTTCTCGTCGTTCAACAGCGCGACCCTGGTGACCGTCCCGAGGAACGTCGTCTGCGAACAGCCCATCGAAATCGGCATCACCGGCCCGGGCGAGGGTGCGACGGCCTACGGTCACCTGCAGGTGCGGGTGGGCGAGCTCGGCGAAGCCGTGGTCGTCATCGATCATCGTGGCAGCGGAACCTACGCCGACAACGTCGAATTCGTCGTCGAGGACGCAGCGCGTCTGACCGTCGTCTCGATCGCTGACTGGGCCGACGACGCCGTTCACGTCAGCAGCCATCACGCTGCGCTGGGCAAGGATGCGGTGCTGCGGCACGTCGCGGTCACCCTGGGCGGCGACCTGGTGCGGCTCACCGCGCGGACCAAGTTCTGTGCGCCGGGCGGCGACGCCGAGCTGCTCGGCCTGTACTTCGCCGACGATGGCCAGCACTTCGAATCCCGTCTGCTCGTCGACCACGCCCAGCCCAACTGCCGCTCACACGTCACGTACAAGGGTGCGCTGCAAGGTGATCCGGACTCCACGAAACCCGATGCGCACACCGTGTGGGTCGGCGACGTGCTGATCCGGGCCGCGGCGACGGGCACCGACACGTTCGAGACCAACCGCAACCTCGTGCTCACCGACGGCGCCCGCGCCGACTCGGTGCCCAACCTCGAAATCGAAACCGGCGAGATCGCCGGCGCCGGGCACGCCAGTGCCACCGGACGTTTCGACGACGAGCAGCTGTTTTACCTGCAGGCACGCGGTATCCCCGAAGACCAGGCCAGGCGTCTTGTCGTCCGGGGCTTCTTCGGCGAGCTCATTCAGAAGATCGCCGTCCCCGCAGTGCGAGAACGCCTCACCGAGGCCATCGAACACGAACTAGAGATCACCGAATCGAGGACAGCCACCTCATGACCACACTGGAAATCAAGGACCTGCACGTCAGCGTCGTCTCCAAGGAAGACGGGACCGATATCCCGATCCTGAAAGGCGTCACGCTCACCGTGAACTCGGGGGAGACCCACGCGCTGATGGGCCCCAACGGGTCCGGCAAGTCGACGCTGTCGTACGCCGTCGCGGGTCATCCGAAGTACACCGTGACGTCCGGCTCGATCACGCTGGACGGTCAGGATGTGCTCGAGATGAGCATCGACGAACGCGCCCGCGCCGGCCTGTTTCTCGCCATGCAGTACCCCGTCGAGGTGCCCGGGGTGTCGATGTCGAACTTCCTTCGCACCGCCGCCACCGCCGTGCGTGGTGAGGCACCCAAGCTGCGGCACTGGGTCAAAGAGGTCAAGAGCGCCATGGAGGGCCTCGACATCGACCCGTCGTTCTCCGAACGCAGTGTCAACGAAGGCTTTTCCGGCGGTGAGAAGAAGCGCCACGAGATTCTGCAGCTGGAACTGCTCAAGCCCAAGATCGCGATCCTCGACGAGACGGACTCCGGTTTGGATGTCGACGCACTGCGGGTCGTCAGCGAAGGTGTGAACCGGTACGCCGAAGCGGCTGACGGAGGGCTGCTGCTCATCACGCACTACACCCGCATCCTGCGCTACATCCAGCCTCAGTTCGTGCACGTGTTCGTGGGCGGCCGCATCGTCGAATCCGGTGGTCCCGAGCTGGCCGACGAACTCGACGCCAACGGATACGAGCGCTTTACCCAGGCGGTCGGAGCCTGACATGACCACGTCGGTCGAGAAGTCGGCGCAGGCCCTCGATCTCAACCTGGACGTCGCGCGGATCAGGGCGGACTTCCCGATCCTTGCTCGCGTCATGCGCAGCGGAAACCAGTTGGCGTACCTCGATTCCGGCGCCACCTCGCAACGGCCGCTGCAGGTTCTCGACGCCGAGCGTGACTTCTTGACCACATCCAACGGCGCGGTCCACCGCGGGGCGCACCAGCTGATGGAGGAGTCCACTGACGCCTACGAGAACGGCCGCGCCGACGTCGCGGCCTTCGTCGGCGCCGACACCGACGAGCTGGTGTTCACGAAGAACGCCACCGAAGCCATCAACCTGGTGTCCTATGCGGTCGGTGACGATCGATTCCCCAGAGCGATCGGCCCCGGCGATGTCATCGTCACCACCGAGCTAGAGCACCACGCGAACCTGATCCCGTGGCAGGAGCTGGCAAGACGTACCGGTGCCACGCTGCGCTGGTACGGCGTCACCGACGATGGGCGGATCGACCTCGATTCGCTGGAGCTCGACGAGCGCGTGAAACTGGTTGCGTTCAGCCATCATTCGAACGTCACTGGCGCAGTGGCCCCCGTGGCCGAACTGGTGGCGCGGGCCAACGCGGTTGGCGCGCTGACGGTGCTGGACGCCTGCCAGTCGGTGCCGCACCAGCCGGTCGACTTCCATGGACTCGACGTCGACTTCGCGGCCTTCTCCGGGCACAAAATGCTGGGGCCCAACGGTATCGGCGTGCTCTATGGCAGGCGTGAGGTGCTCGAGCAGCTGCCCCCGTTCATCACCGGCGGCTCGATGATCGAGACGGTGACGATGGAGACCACCACCTACGCGCCCGCACCACAGCGCTTCGAGGCCGGGACACCGATGACATCCCAGGTCGTCGGACTTGCCGCGGCCGCACGGTATCTGACCGAGATCGGAATGCCTGCCGTCGAGGCGCACGAAGCCGAATTGGTGGCCGCGACGCTGAACGGGCTGGCCTCCGTCGATGGCGTGCGCATCATCGGACCGACGACCATGGAGCATCGCGGCTCTCCGGTGTCGTTCGTACTCGACGGCGTGCACGCCCACGACGTCGGTCAGGTGCTCGACGACGAGGGCGTCGCGGTGCGCGTCGGACACCACTGTGCGTGGCCGTTGCATCGCCGGTTCGGCATCGCGGCGACCGCGCGGGCGTCCTTCGCCGTCTACAACACTCACGACGAGGTCGACCGCCTGGTCGCCGGCGTCAAGCGGGCGGTGGAGTTCTTCGCGTGAGACTCGAGCAGATGTATCAGGAAGTGATCCTCGATCACTACAAGCACCCGCATCATCGGGGATTGCGCGAGCCGTACAACGCGGAGTCCTATCAGGTGAACCCGACGTGCGGGGACGAGGTGACGCTGCGCGTGACGCTGTCCGACGACGGTGAGCAGGTCTCCGATATCTCGTATGACGGGCAGGGTTGTTCGATCAGCCAGGCCTCGACGTCGGTGCTCACCGATCAGGTGATCGGGCAGGACATCGGTACGGCGCTGAAGACGGTCGCGGCGTTCACCGAGATGATTTCGTCGCGCGGCGCGGTCGAAGGCGACGAGGATGTGATCGGAGACGGCATCGCGTTCGCGGGTGTCTCGAAGTACCCGGCGCGGGTGAAATGCGCGCTGCTGGGTTGGATGGCCTTCAAAGCCGCGCTCGCGGAGGCGAGCGCATCGAGCGGAGTGTTAGCTCCAATGATTGAGGAGATTTCAGATGAGCGACACCGCAGTGCCTAGCGAGGAAATGCTCGCCGACCTGGAAGAGGCGATGCGCGACGTCGTCGATCCGGAGCTCGGGATCAACGTCGTCGACCTCGGTCTTGTCTACGGCTTGAACGTCGAGAAGGGCGAGCAGGGCGACGTCGCGTTGATCGACATGACGCTGACGTCGGCGGCCTGCCCGCTGACCGACGTGATCGAGGACCAGTCGCGTACCGCACTGGTCGGCAGCGGTCTGGTCAAGGAGATCAAGATCAACTGGGTGTGGAATCCGCCGTGGGGACCGGACAAGATCACCGAGGATGGCCGCGAACAGCTTCGCGCGTTGGGCTTTACCGTCTGACCATCGATCCGGTCGGCCCCAGTCGCTGGGCGAGCTCCCGCACGTCCGCGACGACGATGTCGGGCTGAGGTAACTCCGGAGCGGGCAGTGGAGCGTTACCGGGGCGGGTGAGCAGCGCGCCGCTGAACCCCGCCGATTGTGCACCGATGGTGTCCCACACGTGAGCGGCGACCATCATGCAGTCCGACGGCTCCACCTCGAGCTCGTTGGCTACCCCGGTGTAGAGCCCTGGAGAGGGCTTGAACATGCGCCAGGTGTCGACACTGAACTGCCGTTCGAAGAACTGGGCAAGGCCTGCGCTGTCCAAGGGTGTCGGCACACCGGGCTTCGGCGGCGAATTGGTCAGCGTGACAAGCCGATAACCCTGTGCACGCAGAGTTGTCAGGCCGTCGGCGACATCCGGGTGGGCGGGCATCGTGCGCATGCCGTACGCGAGGTCCTCGAGATCACTCTCGGTGATCGACGTCTGGCGACAGCCGCCGAGCATCCGCAGCACAGCTTGTCCGAGAGCGAAGAAGTCGACGTAGTTGCCGGACAGCGTGGCCGTCATCGAGTACAGGACAAGCTGGTTGAACCACTCGCGCAGCACGCCGCGGTCGCCGAACATCCGCTCGAAGTGCGGCGCCAGCGACTGGATGTCGATCAGCGTCTCGTTGACATCGAAGATCAGCACAGCGGGACGATCATTCATTGCCATTGCCGCGTTCCTTCCTTTTGATTGTCTACGCGGCGATTCGCTGCAGGAAGAAACGCATGAGGTCGGCGACTTCTTCGGCAGCGGTTTCGAGCAGGAAGTGGCCGCCCTCGAGGAGGTGGATCTCGGCGTCGTGCGCGTCCTTTCCAAACGCGCGGGCGCCGTCGGGCCCGAAGATCGGGTCGGCCTGACCCCAGACGGCGAGCACCGGCACCTTGCTCGTGCGCAGGTAGTCGTGCAGCGCCGGATACATAGGCGCATTGGTCGCGTAGTCGCGGAACAGCGCGAGCTGGATCTGGTCGTTGCCCGGCCGGCTCACCAGAGTCACATCGTGGATCCAGGTGTCGGGACTGACGAGCGATTCGTCGTCGACGCCGGTCAGGTACTGCCATTTGATTCCCTCGACACTCAGCGCGCTCCGCACTCCGGCCTCGGTGTCGGGGTTCTGGTCGCGCTGGTAGTCCCAGACCGCGGTCCAGAAGCTCTCGACGAAACCCTCGTCGTAGCCGTTGCCGTTTTGCGTGACGATTGCGGTGATCGCCTGCGGGCGCCGCAGCGCCAGGCGCCACCCGATGGGCGCACCGTAATCCTGGACGTAGATGGCATATCGGGTCACGCCCAGTTCGGCAAGCAGTCCTTCTGTGAGATCGGTCAGCGCGTCGAAGGTGTAGTCGAATTCGTCGACGGCCGGCGCGTCGGAGAGTCCGAAGCCGAGGTGGTCGGGCGCGATCACGTGGTAGCGGTCGGCGAGCCGGGGGATGAGGTCGCGGAACATGAACGAACTGGTAGGGAAGCCGTGCAGCAGGACGAGCGTCGGCGCATCCTGCGAACCCGCTTCGCGGTAGAACAACCGATGGTCATCGACGGTGGCGTAGCGGTGGTGGACCTGAACTCCCATGACTAACTCCTTTGAGTATTTTTACCAGTTAGTGACATGCCTACTCGTTCTGATGTAACCTGTCAATATTAATTTGGAGGTTAGATATGGATCTGGTGGTGGTGGCCCCGCCGGACGAGGGGTTTCTGCTCGATCTGCTCAACACAACGCCTGTGATCGACGGCGCCGTGCATGACGGCCTCGCCGATTCGGCAGAGGCCAAAGTCTGGATGCGTGCCCACGACGTCGCGGACACCAAGACGGAGCTGGTGGCACTGCGGCAGGCACGGTCGGCCCTGCAGGAGGTGGTGCGCGGCCAGACCGGCCCCAAGGCGCTCAAGCGCTTTGTCGACGACGTCCGCCTGCGGCCGGTCGCAGGTGACGACGGTTTGGACTGGCGGGTGGACGGTGCTACCGGCGCGGCGCGTGCGGTCCTGGCCTGGGACGCGCTGCGGATCTCCAGCCCGGGCCGGTTGCGTCCCTGTGCGAACGATGAATGCCGGTTGTTCCTCATCGACCGCAGCAAGCCCAACACCGCCAGATGGTGTTCGATGGCCATCTGCGGCAACCGGATGAAAGCCCGCAGGCACTACCGTCGCGCGCGGACGGCCGAGGTATGAACGGCCCCGTGGTGCCCACCCTGGTGTCCCTCAACGTCGGGATGCCCGCCGACGTGCCGTGGCGGGGGAAGACCGTCCACACCGGCATCTACAAGAAGCCGGTGCGGGGCCCGGTGATGGTGCGGCGCCTCAATATCGACGGCGACGGTCAGGGCGACCTCAACGGTCACGGCGGCGAACAACGCGCCGTCATGGTGTACCAAACGGAGTCGTATGAGCACTGGCAGCGCCATTTTGGCCGTGACGACCTCGAGCCGGGCACGTTCGGTGAGAACTTCACGATCACCGGCCTCAGCGACGACGAGGTGTGCATCGGGGACAGGTATCGCATCGGGGAGGCCGAGTTCGAGGTCACTCAGCCGCGCGTGACGTGTTTTCGCGTTGGTATTCGACTCGGCGAGCCCGAGATGCCCAATCTCCTTGTCGCCCATCACCGCCCGGGGTTCTACTTCCGCGTCATCGAAGAAGGTCGCGTCGCCTCGGGCGACGAGATCGTGCGGACACGGCGCGGACGCCACGCACTGAGCGTCGCCGACGTCGACGCGTTGCTGTATCTGCCCGACCGCGACGTCGACATGCTCCGCAAGGCGGTGGACATCCCCGCGCTGAGCCCCGGGTGGCAGCAGTCTTTCGCCGAGCTGCTGGCCGCGCACGACAGTCCCTGCGGCGCAACGTCGCCGGCGATCGGCATCGAACCCGGTTGGCCCGGATTCCGCGCACTGCGGGTGGCCGAAACGCGCCGCGAAAGCCCGTCGGTCCTTTCGATCGAGCTCGAAACCGCCGATGGCGCGGCGCTGCCCACCGCGCGGCCCGGACAGTTCCTGACGCTACGCGTCCCGGCGGGCGACCCCGCACCACTGCGCAGCTACTCGCTGTCGAGCACCGGCGTCCGGTACCGGATCAGCGTGAAGCGCGAGGAACGGGGCCGGGTGAGCACCTGGATCCACGACAACCTCAGCCCAGGGGCCGTGGTCGAGGCGGCCGCTCCACGTGGTGACTTCTATCTGGGCGACGAGACCGATCCGGTCGTGTTCGTGTCGGCGGGTATCGGCATCACCCCGGTGCTCGCAATGCTGCACGCGTTGGCCGCGCAGCGCAGCGAGCGAGACATCTGGTGGCTCCACATCACCCGCGACGCGCAGAGCCTGGCATTCGGCGGCGAAGTCGGCGAACTCATCGGCTCGCTGCCCAACGCGCGGCAGCGGGTTTTCTACACCGCCGAGGGCGGCAGGCCGCGTATGGCGGCAGTCGAAGCGCTCGGTCTGCCCCGCGACGCGATCGCGTATCTCTGCGGGCCAGGACAGTTCATGGCCGACATGCGTGATGCGCTCGCGGGCGCCGGGATTGACGAATCCCGCATCCACTCCGAGCTCTTCGGCGCGCTGCCGCCGATCAACCCCGGCATCATCGATGCGCCACAGCGGACACCGCATCTGCCCGACGGCCCGCAGGGCACCGGGCCGGCAGTGTCGTTCGCGCGCAGCGGGATCACCGCCAACTGGTCGGACGACTACGCCAGCATTCTCGAACTCGCCGAGGCTTGCGACGTCCCGACGCGCTTCTCCTGCCGCAGCGGTGTGTGCCACATCTGCGTCACGCCGTTGGTGGACGGGACCGTCGCCTACCCGCAGCCGCCGCTGGAGTTGCCCGAGGAGGGGACCGTGCTGATCTGTTCGGCGAAACCGTCGTTGGGCGTCGTATTGGACCTGTGAGCCGTCCGCTGTTCGGTCAGACTGTGTCGCGTGGTCACTATTCCAGCGGTGGTGTGGCGGGGTGGGTTCGCGCTTCGCGCGCTGACGACCGGCGGCGTCGTCGGGCTCTGTGTCGGTGTGCTGGCGTGGCTCGATTCGGGGTTCTGGATTTCTGGTGTGATCGTGCTCGTCGTCGTCGGCACGTTCTACGGCGTCTGGATGGCCCGCCGCATGGCGCGGTACTGGCCGGGTGCCAAAGACCTCACCGGCGAGGAGCGCGTCGCGGTGGTACGGGCGGTCCGAATGGGGCAGCCGCTCGATGACGATCGCCTGGCCCAGCCGGTCGTGGACTACGCCCGCGGGCTGCACGAGGCCGCGGAGACGGCTCGCTGGTTGCGCTGGGTGCTCATCGTCATCCTCGCCGTGGCGGTGGCGACGGCGGCGTGGGATGCCGTTTACGGTTCGTGGGGCAATCTCATCGCGTCGGCCATTTATCTGGTGGCCCTTGGAGTCGAGGTGTTCTGGCTGCCGAAGCGCCAGGCGCAGCTGTTGGCCAACGCCGACACAGCCGCGGCATTGGCCCGAAAGTCTCTGTAACGCCGAGCCCTATCTGGTAACCCAGTCAATGTGAGCTTCGAGGCGAACTATGTCAGGACGCGGCGCCAGCTGCGCGGGGTGGCCGAAAGTCTGATCGCCGGACCGCAGTACCGATCGGCGGGCACGATTCGGCTCGCCGTGCGCCCGGACGGCTTCGCCGCGGTGACGATACCGGTCGCGGTGCACGGCACCGAACTGGTCCTGCCGAACGATGCGGTCCCGTTGGAGGGCCCGATGAGTTTGATAGCCGAGGCCGCCGGCATCGTCGCCGGTCCACCCGAGGGCGTCTACACGCTCGTCGATGCGCTGGCGCCAGACGCCGATCTGAACCTGGACGCGCATGCTGCCGAATGGGTCAACCGCAGCCACTATGCGGGTGGGTACGCATTAAAGACTTTTCTGCCCGAATGTCATCCGGTGCTGTGGCCCGAACACTTCGACGTGGCGGTGACCCAGGACGAAGTCGACTACGGCGTATCGGCCGGCGACGAGCAGCATCCGATGCCCTACGCGTACGTCGGCCCGCCGTCGGTGCCCGCCGGGGAATTCTGGAACGCGTCGTTCGGCGCCATCTACCCTCTTGACCACACCATCGACGTCGATGGGCTGACCAGCCGCATCGCCGATTTCTTCGAACGCGGTCGTCGTGAACTATCGGCGGTTTCGTCATGACCACATACTGGGAACAGACGGTCTGAGCCTGACGTTAGGAGAAACGTGGCTACCAAAGACATCACCGCCGAACAATTCAACGAGACCATCACGGACAACGACATCGTGTTGGTCGATTTCTGGGCGTCGTGGTGCGGGCCGTGTAAGGCGTTTGCTCCGACGTTCGCCGCGTCCTCGGAGCAACACCCCGACGTCGTCTTCGCGAAGGTCGACACCGAGGCGGAACAGGAGCTCGCCGCCGCTGCCGACATCCGCTCGATCCCGACCCTGATGGTGTTCAAGAAGGGCAAGCTGGTCTTCAACCAGGCAGGAGCGCTGCCACCGGCCGCACTCGAGGACCTGGTTCAGAAGGTGAAGGACTTCGACGTCGACGCGGCGATGGCCGCTCAGGAGAACGGTCAGCCCGAGTAACGATTGCACGCGATAGCGTGCAGTCCGTGACCGAGCACCCAGAGCAAAACTTCGTCCTCGTCGACCGGCCGCGCCCGCATGTGGCGTTGGTGACGCTGAACCGTCCCGAGCGAATGAATTCCATGGCGTTCGACGTCATGGTCCCGCTCAAGGCGGTCCTCGACGAGCTCACCTACGACAACTCGGTGCGGGTGATCGTGCTCACAGGTGCCGGTCGTGGATTCTCCTCGGGTGCCGATCACAAGTCGGCGGGCTCCGTGCCGCACATCGACGGGCTGACCCGTCCCAGCTTTGCGCTGCGGTCCATGGAGGTGCTCGACGACGTGATCCTGGCGCTGCGAAAGATGCACCAGCCGGTCATCGCCGCGGTCAACGGCGCCGCGATCGGCGGTGGACTGTGCCTGGCTCTGGCCTGCGACATCCGTGTTGCCGCAGCTGGGGCGTACTTTCGCGCCGCGGGGATCAACAACGGGCTGACGGCAAGTGAGCTCGGGCTGTCGTATCTGCTGCCCCGCGCAATCGGCACCTCTCGGGCGTTCGAGCTGATGCTGACCGGCCGCGACGTGGACGCCGATGAAGCCCAGCGCATCGGGCTGGTGTCGCAGGCCGTACCCGACGCGGACCTGCTCGACGTCTGCTACGAAATCGGCGAGCGCATCGCGTCGTTCTCCCGGCCGGGAATCGAATTGACCAAGCGCACGCTTTGGAGTGGACTTGACGCCGGTAGCCTAGAGGCACATATGCAGGCCGAAGGCCTGGGACAACTCTTCGTCCGACTGCTCACCGCCAATTTCGAGGAAGCGGTTGCAGCGCGCGCGGAGAAGCGGAGCCCCGTCTTCACCGACGACAAGTAGGACAAGTAGGAACTGAGGAGAGTGCAGCGTGATCACCGCAACGGACCTGGAGGTCCGCGCCGGCGCGCGCACGCTGCTCTCCACCGAAGGTGCCGCGCTACGGGTGCAGCCCGGCGACCGGATCGGTTTGGTCGGACGAAACGGCGCGGGCAAGACCACCACCATGCGGATTCTGGCAGGGGAGGGCGAGCCTTACGCGGGCACGATCACCCGCGCGGGTGACGTCGGATATCTGCCGCAGGATCCCAGGGAGGGTGACCTCGACGTCTTGGCCCGGGATCGCGTGCTGTCGGCGCGTGGCCTGGATTCGCTGCTCGCGGATCTGGAGAAGCAGCAGGCGTTGATGGCCGAGGTCGCCGACGACGACGCGCGCGACAAGGCGGTCCGCCGTTACGGCCAGCTCGAGGAGCGGTTCGCCGCGCTCGGCGGTTACGCCGCCGAAAGCGAGGCAGGCCGAATCTGCGCGAGTCTCGGCTTGGCGGAACGTGTTCTAACCCAGCCACTGCGGACCCTGTCCGGTGGCCAGCGTCGTCGAGTGGAACTCGCACGAATCCTGTTCGCCGCATCCGAATCCGGTGCCGGTTCGTCGACGACGCTCTTACTCGACGAGCCGACCAACCACCTCGACGCCGACTCCGTGGGCTGGCTGCGGGAATTCCTCCAGCAGCACAAGGGCGGCCTCATAGTCATCAGCCACAATGTCGACCTGCTCGCCGACGTGGTCAACCGCGTCTGGTTCCTCGACGCGGTGCGTGGCGAGGCCGACGTCTACAACATGGGCTGGCAGAAGTACCTCGACGCGCGCGCCACCGACGAGCAGCGTCGCCGCCGCGAACGCGCCAATGCCGAACGCAAGGCCAGTGCGCTGCGGACGCAGGCCGCGAAGATGGGGGCCAAGGCCACCAAAGCCGTTGCGGCACAGAATATGCTGCGCCGAGCGGACCGGATGATGGCGGCGCTGGACGAGGAGCGAGTGGCCGACAAGGTGGCGCGGATCAAGTTCCCGACGCCGGCGTCGTGCGGCCGCGTGCCGCTGATCGCCAAAGGCCTGACGAAGAACTACGGGTCGCTCGAGGTGTTCACCGGGGTGGATCTTGCGATCGACCGCGGATCGCGCGTCGTGGTGCTCGGACTCAACGGCGCGGGCAAGACCACACTGCTGCGGATACTGGCAGGGGCTGAAACCGCCGACGCGGGAACGCTGGAACCCGGGCATGGACTGAAGCTCGGCTACTTCGCCCAGGAACACGACACGCTCGATGACCGTGCCACGGTGTGGGAGAACATCCGCCACGCCGCACCCGACACCGGCGAACAGGATCTGCGGGGTCTGTTGGGCGCGTTCATGTTCAGCGGTCCGCAGCTCGAACAACCCGCGGGGACGCTGTCCGGTGGCGAGAAGACCAGGCTGGCGCTGGCCGGGCTCGTCGCGTCGACGGCGAACGTGCTGTTGCTTGACGAGCCGACCAACAATCTCGATCCCGCTTCGCGCGAGCAGGTGCTCGACGCATTGCGAAGCTATGTCGGTGCGGTGGTACTGGTTACGCACGATCCGGGGGCCGCCGAGGCACTGAATCCGCAACGCGTGGTGCTACTGCCGGACGGCACCGAAGACTTCTGGTCGAACGACTATCGGGATCTCATCGAGCTCGCCTGAGCCGTCGGCAAACTGTTTCGCCGAAACCTCATCCGCTTGTGTAAGCGGTTCCTAGGCTGGGTACTCGTCGGGGGATCAATCGCGCGGGGAGGTGCCGATGAAGAAACCGAGCAAGTCCAGAGACGAATTGCTCACCGAATTGAAGAGCGCTTACGAAGGCGGTGCGAGCATCCGGACGCTGGTCGCGTCGACGGGTCGCTCGTACGGGTCGATACACAGCATGTTGCGTGAATCGGGAACCACGATGCGCAGCCGCGGCGGTCCCAACCATCGCAGCCGCAGGCACTACGGCTGACCGCCTGGCTGAGCCTGGCGCAATGAAGCTTCGACCAGGTCCAGTACGCCACCGAGCTTTTCGGGATCATCACCCGAAGCGAGCCGGGCAACGAGGCCGTCGAGCACCAGATCCAGGTACGTCTGCAGCACTGCGCTCGGCACGTCATCGCGAAGCCTGCCGGCCTGTTTCTGGCGGCGCAGCCGCGCAGTAGTGGCCGCCGAAAGCTCGGCGGACCGCTCCATCCAACCCCGATGAAACTCCGGGTCGTTGCGCAGCTTGCGCGCGATCTCGAGCCGCGTCGCCAACCAGTCGAACTGCTCCGGGGCCGCCAACATGTCCCGCATCACCTGAACGAGACCCTCGCGCGACGCGACGTCGGCCATGCGTTCGGCGTCCTCGCGCGCTAACTCGAAGAACAACGTGTCCTTGTCGCGGAAGTGGTGGAAGATGGCGCCGCGCGACAGCCCGATCGTCTGCTCGAGCCGCCGCACAGTTGCCTTGTCGTATCCGTACTCCGCGAAACACCGCCGGGCACCGTCGAGTATCTGACGGCGGCGCGCCGCCAAATGGTTCTCGGTGACCCGGGGCATGCTTACGACCGCAGCATGTTGCGCAGCACGTATTGCAGGATGCCGCCGTTGCGGTAGTAGTCCGCCTCGCCGGGGGTGTCGATGCGCACCACCGCGTCGAACTCGACGGTCTTGCCGTCCTCTTTCTTGGCCGTCACCTTCACCGTCTTCGGCGTCTTGCCTCCGTCGTTGAGCGCCTCGATACCGGTGATGTCGAAGGTCTCGGTGCCGTCGAGCTTCAGTGACGCCGCCGATTCACCTTCAGGGAACTGCAGCGGGATGACGCCCATGCCGATCAGGTTGCTGCGGTGGATGCGCTCGAACGATTCGGTGATCACCGCGCGCACGCCGAGCAGGCTGGTGCCCTTGGCAGCCCAGTCGCGCGAGCTACCCGACCCGTATTCCTTGCCGCCCAGCACGACCAGCGGGATGCCCTTTTCGGCGTAGTTCTGCGCGGCGTCATAGATGAACGCCTGCTCGCCGCCGTTGGTGAAATCGCGGGTGTATCCGCCGGATACGTCGTCCAGCAGCTGATTACGCAGCCGGATGTTGGCGAACGTGCCGCGGATCATCACCTCGTGATTGCCGCGCCGCGAACCGTAGGAGTTGTAATCGGCCTTCTCGACGCCGTGCGAATCCAGATACTGCGCCGCAGGCGTTCCCGGCTTGATGCTGCCGGCGGGCGAGATGTGGTCGGTGGTCACCGAATCACCAAGCAGCGCCAGCACTCTGGCGCCTTGGATGTCGGTCACCGGTTCGGGCTGGGCGGGCATGCCGTCGAAGTACGGTGGTTTGCGCACATACGTCGACTTGTCATCCCACTCGAAGGTGTTGCCGCTCGGCGTGGGCAGGTTGCGCCAGCGCTCGTCACCCTTGAACACGTCGGCGTAGTTCTGGACGAACATCTCAGTGTTGATCGCGCTGGCGATCGTGTCGTCGATGTCCTTCTGCGACGGCCAGATGTCTTTGAGGAAGACGTCGTTGCCGGCCTCGTCCTTGCCGAGCGCTTCGGACTCGAAGTCGAAGTCCATCGTGCCTGCCAGCGCATACGCGATGACCAGCGGCGGCGAAGCCAGGTAGTTCATCTTGACGTCGGGATTGATCCGGCCCTCGAAGTTGCGGTTGCCGGACAGGACCGCCGCGACGGACAGGTCGGCGTCGTTGATGGCCTTGCTGATGTCGTCCGGCAGCGGTCCGGAGTTGCCGATGCACGTCGTGCAGCCGTAACCGACGAGGAAGAAGCCGAGCTTCTCCAGATACGGCCACAGACCGGCTTTGTTGTAGTAGTCGGTGACGACCTGAGAACCCGGCGCCATCGTGGTCTTCACCCACGGCTTGGACGTCAGGCCCTTGTCCACCGCGTTCTTGGCCAGCAGCGCGGCACCCAGCATGACCTCGGGGTTGGAGGTGTTGGTGCACGAGGTGATCGCCGCGATCACCACAGCGCCGTGATCGACGATGCAGTCGCCGCGTTCGGAGTTCTTGACCTCGACGGGATTGCTCGGCCGGCCGTTGGAGCCGGTCGCGGCCGACGGTACGACGGCGTCTTCATCGGCGAACGAGAGCGACGCCGGGTCACTGGCCGGGAACGACTCCTCGACGACCTCGTCGACGTTGGTGTGCGGAACCGGGTTCTCCGCAGTGCCTCCCACGTAGTTGTGGATGTCCTTGCGGAAGGCGGTCTTCGCGTCGGAGAGCGCAATGCGGTCCTGCGGGCGCTTCGGTCCGGCGATCGACGCGACGACGTCGCCGAGGTCGAGCTCGATGTACTCCGAGAACTTGGGTTCGCGTGACGGATCGTGCCACAGGCCCTGTTGTTTGGCGTACGCCTCGACCAAGGCCAGCTGCTGTTCGCTGCGCCCGGTCATCCGCAGGTAGTCGATCGTCACGTCGTCGATCGGGAAAATCGCTGCGGTGGAGCCGAATTCGGGGCTCATGTTGCCCAGCGTCGCCCGGTTGGCCAGCGGTACCTCGGCGACCCCTTCGCCGTAGAACTCGACGAACTTTCCGACGACACCGTGCTTGCGCAGCATCTCGGTGACGGTGAGCACGACGTCGGTGGCGGTGACGCCGGCCTTGCGCTCGCCGGAGAGCTTGAAGCCGACGACCCGCGGGATCAGCATCGACACCGGTTGGCCCAGCATGGCCGCCTCGGCCTCGATACCGCCGACGCCCCAGCCCAGCACGCCAAGCCCGTTCTCCATCGTGGTGTGCGAGTCGGTGCCCACGCAGGTGTCCGGGTAGGCAACCCCATTGCGTTCCATCACGACGCTGGCCAGGTACTCGATGTTGACCTGGTGCACGATGCCGGTACCCGGCGGCACGACCTTGAAGTCGTTGAACGCGCCCTGGCCCCAGCGCAGGAACTGGTAGCGCTCGCCGTTGCGCTGGTATTCGATCTCGACGTTGCGCTCGAAGGCGTTGGCGGTACCGAACAGGTCTGCGATCACGGAGTGGTCGATCACCAGGTCGGCCGGCGCGAGCGGGTTGACCTGGTCCGGGTCACCGCCGAGCTCGCCAACGGCCTCGCGCATGGTGGCGAGGTCGACGATGCAGGGCACACCCGTGAAGTCCTGCATGATCACCCGGGCGGGGGTGAACTGGATCTCCACGCTCGGATCGGCCGACGGGTCCCACTTCGCGATCGCCTCGATGTGGTCTTTGGTGATGTTGGCGCCGTCCTCGGTGCGCAGCAGATTTTCGGCGAGCACCTTCAGGCTGTAGGGAAGTTTCTCGGTACCGGGCACCGCGTCCAGGCGGTAGATCTCGTAGCTCTGGTCTCCGACCTTCAGCGTGTCGCGGGCCCCAAACGAATTGACCGAATCTTTGCTGCTCACATCAACTCCCGGCTAGATATCGCCGCGACGGGCTGTGTCGGCGGCGCTGTCGATTCTAACAGTACGCTTGTCCTGTAAACCACCCCAGGGGTGGTAACAGTTCAGTCTTCACGTTCTCTTCACCTCGCGCGTGCTGCCACCCGGTCGGATACCCATCACGTACGGTTTCACCTGTGATCGGACCGCAAGTCATGCCGTTGTTCCCGGCCTACATCCCGCCCGACATCTGTGGGCCGGTCGGAAAGGATCCCGCGACCACGCCGGTCGACGAGTGTATGAACCTCGTGATCGCCGACATCAAGGACACCGGTGTGAGCGCGGCGCCGACGCCGGAGAACGAGGGCCTGGCCGACGTCGTCGCCGAGGCCGAGCAGAAGGGGATCGACCTCAAGATCGTCGTGGTCGATCGCAATCCGCCGATCGACACCCCGTTGCGCGATATCGCCACCGAGGTGGGGGAGGCGTACCCGGGTTCGACGGTCTTGGTGCTCAGCCCGACCGAATCGGGCACGTTCAGCACGACCTACGACAGGATGACGCTGGAGGCGGGCCAAGACGTCGCCGAAGGCCGCGGTTCGGTGCAGGGCGCAAAGAATTTCGTCGGCGAACTGACCAATCAACATTTCCCCTGGACGACATTCACGATCGTGGTGGTACTGGCAGTGATCGCCGCTGTCGCGGCAACGCGAATGTTGCAAAATCGCGCCAAACGCCAGAACACGTAACGAGTCGCGAAAAGCGGCCTGTCGCTGGGGTTTTGCGAAATTCCGTACGGCTGAAAGTCACAGCCGGATAACGCTATCCGCAATTACAAACTTGTAGTTTGTGACTAAAGTTTCTTTGGCGTCAGATGTGACGTACGGTGCAGTCTGTAGCTGATGTTGCAGATGTGACTCACGTGGCTTCTGTGCATTAGCGATCGACGAATGTGTCGGCACGTTCGCGTAAGCCATAGGAGACGTTGTCCATGAGACGCACCCCTAGCGCCTCTGCTTCGCGCCTTTGTACGCGGTTCTGCGCCATACCTCTCACTGTCGGGATGCTGCTTGTCACACCGGGTTTGGCCGGATCGCAGCCCGCCAGCCCGGATAGCGTGGGCGCGCTCGTCGCTGCCGTCGCCAACGTCAACCAGAAGCTGCAGGACCTCGGGGCGGCGATCCAGGAGAAGCAGGAAAGCGTCAACAAGGCGATCCTCGACGTGCAGACCGCACGTGATGCCGCCGCCGCCGCGCAGGTCGAACTCGACGCCAGCGCGCAGCGCGTCAAGGATGCCAACGCCGCGATCGAAGCGGCGCAGGATCGCTTCGACACCTTCGCCGTCGCAACGTATGTCAACGGGCCGTCGAGCTCGTACCTGACCGCGAAAGACCCCAGCGACATCCTCAACACCGCGACCACCGGCGAGACGTTGGCGGTGAGCACCCAGCGGGTGATCAGCGATCTGCAGCGCGCGCGCACCGAGCAGGTGAACAAGGAGTCGGCGGCGCGGCTGGCGAAGCAGAATGCGGATCAGGCGCTCGTCGACGCAGAGGCCAGCCAGCAGACCGCGGTGTCGGCGCTCACCGAGGCCCAGCAGACCTTCCGGACCCAGCAGGCCGAACTGGACAAGCTGACGGCCGAACGCGAGGCGGCGCAAGCCAAGCTCGACCAGGCGCGCCAGTGGTCGGCGCCCGCCGCAGGAGCTCCGGCCCGGCCGGTTGCCGCGCCGACGGGACCGTCGTCGAACCCCGCCGGAAACTGGGACAGCGCACCGCAGCAGGCGAACGCGGCCACCGGTAACTGGGCCACCGGGTGGGATCCGACCCTGCCCGCGATTCCCAGCGCTTTCGTCAGCGGCGATCCGATCGCGATCATCAACACGATCCTCGGTTATGCGTCGACCTCGGCGCAGGTCACCCAGCAGATGGGGCGGAATTTCCTGCAGAAGCTGGGTCTGCTGCCCACGCCGACCGGTTACACCAACGGGGGCGCGATTCCCCGGGTGTACGGCCGACAGGCCACCGAGTACGTCATCCAGCGCGCCATGTCACAGCGCGGCGTGCCCTACTCGTGGGGCGGCGGAAATGCCGCAGGCAAGAGCCTTGGCATCGATTCCGGCGCAGGCACAGTCGGATTCGACTGTTCGGGGCTCATGCTCTACGCGTTCGCCGGCGTCGGCATCAAGCTCGATCACTACTCGGGGTCGCAGTACAACGCGGGCCGCAAGATCCCGTCGTCACAGGCCAGGCGTGGCGACATGCTCTTCTGGGGCCCCAACGCCAGCCAGCACGTCGCCCTCTATCTCGGTGACGGTCAGATGCTCGAGGCGCCCTACACCGGTTCGGTCGTGAAAGTCTCGCCGGTCCGCACCAGCGGTATGACCCCGTACGCAACCCGTCTCATCGAATGGTGACGAGAAGGATTACTTTGCACTTCAGGCGTTTTCGGTTCCTCAGCGGCATTCTGATGATGGTCGCGGCACTTGCCGTGGCCATTGGCGCAGCCATGCCCGCCGCCGCAGCACCCGACGACGGCCAATGGGATCCCACCCTGCCCAAGATCCTCAGCGCGGGCGCACCGGGCGATCCGCTGTCCATCGCCAACGCATCACTGGCGGCGACCGCGCAGGCCACCGAGGCGACGATGGACCTCGGCCGCAAGTTCCTGGCCACGCTCGGGTTCGGCCCGCCGCCCACGGCGGGCGTCGCCCCCGGTCGGGTACGCGGCCCGCAAGCCATCGAGTACGTCATCAGGCGCGGCGGCTCGCAGATCGGCACCCCGTACTCGTGGGGCGGCGGGAAGCCGACCGGCCCGAGCACCGGCGTCGACTCCGGTGCCAACATCGTCGGCTACGACTGCTCGGGTTTCACCCAGTTCTCATTCGCCGGCGTCGGTGTGCTCATCCCGAAGTATTCGGGCGATCAGTACAACACCGGTCGCAAGGTCCCCACGAGCCAGGCCAAGCGCGGCGATCTGCTGTTCTGGGGGCCCGGCGGCAGCCAGCACGTCGCGATCTATCTCGGCGGCGGCAAGATGCTGGAGTCCGGGGGCACCGCGGGCGGGGTTGGGGTGAGCCAAGTGCGTACCGCGGGTCTGCAGCCGTACGTCGCGCGGATTATCGAAAGCTGAGCTGGGGCTGAGCAAACCCTGAGCTCCTGCTAGCAATGCTGGTCATGTCGGCCGAACGGGGCCGGGCAACGTCGACGGATCCCGGAGTGCCTGGAATAGTTGACGACGAGCGTGCGGCGGACAAGGTGTCGCAGAGGCCGGAAGACCGGCGAATACAGATGTGGGAGGACCGTTGATGACGTCACCGAGTGGGTCGCCGCAGGGCGCTGGAGGGTTCCCTGGACAGGCCCCGACCGGGCAGGGCCCTGCGCAGGGTTACCCCCCAGGTCAGGCTGGATCGCACGCGGCGCCGACAAACAACGGGGGCCTCCAACAAGAGGTACACACCCTCGAGCGGGCCATCTTCGAGGTCAAGCGGATCATCGTCGGCCAGGACCAGCTCGTCGAGCGCATGCTGGTCGGTCTGCTCGCCAAGGGGCACGTCCTGCTCGAAGGTGTCCCGGGTGTCGCGAAGACGCTGGCGGTCGAGACCTTCGCCAAGGTCGTGGGCGGCACCTTCGCACGCATCCAGTTCACCCCTGACCTGGTGCCGACCGACATCGTCGGTACCCGCATCTACCGCCAGGGCAAGGAGGAGTTCGACATCGAGCTCGGCCCGGTGGTCGTCAACTTCCTGCTCGCCGACGAGATCAACCGCGCACCCGCCAAGGTGCAGTCCGCGCTGCTCGAGGTCATGGCCGAGCGCAAGATCTCGATCGGCGGCAAGACGTTCCCGCTGCCCGCACCGTTCCTGGTGATGGCCACGCAGAACCCGATCGAGCAGGAGGGCGTGTATGCGCTCCCCGAGGCGCAGCGCGACCGGTTCCTGTTCAAGCTCAACATCGACTACCCGACGCCTGAGGAAGAGCGCGAGATCATCTACCGGATGGGCGTGAAGCCGCCGGAGCCCAAGCAGGTGCTCGGACCCGGCGACCTGCTGCGTCTGCAGGATGTCGCGGCGAACAACTTCGTGCATCACGCGCTCGTGGACTATGTGGTGCGCGTCGTCACCGCGACCCGCGAGCCGGAGAAGTTCGGCATGCCCGACGCGAAGGCCTGGATCGCCTACGGCGCGTCACCGCGTGCCTCGCTCGGCATCATCGCTGCCTCCCGGGCGCTCGCGCTGGTGCGCGGACGTGACTACGTCGTTCCACAGGATGTCGTCGAGGTCATCCCGGATGTGCTGCGGCACCGCCTCGTGCTGACGTACGACGCACTGGCCGACGAGATTTCCTCCGAGACGGTGATCAACCGGATCCTGCAGACTGTCGGCCTGCCGCAGGTGAATGCCATTCCACAGCAAGGTCATTCGGTGCCGCCCGTCATGCCCGCCGCTGCGGCTGCGGCCAGCGGTCGGTGACCAGCTCGCGACGTGGGGTCGATCTGCCGTCGCTCAAGCGGGGGGAGATCCGTGATCCCGCGCTGACGGCGGCGCTGCGTAAGCTCGAATTGACCGTGCGCCGCAAGCTCGACGGCGTGTTGCACGGCGATCACCTCGGCCTGCTGCCCGGGCCGGGTTCGGAACCCGGCGAGTCGCGGCTGTACCAACCCGGTGACGATGTGCGCCGGATGGACTGGTCGGTCACGGCTCGGACCACGCATCCGCACGTGCGCCAGATGATCGCCGACCGCGAGTTGGAGACCTGGCTGGTGGTCGACGTCTCGGCGAGCCTGGACTTCGGCACCGTCGGATGTGAGAAGCGTGACCTGGCGGTCGCCGCGGCCGCCGCGATCACGTTCCTGAACAGCGGTGGCGGCAACCGGATCGGGGCCATCATCGCCAACGGCGACACCGTGCGGCGCGTGCCCGCGCTGTCGGGCCGCATGCATGAGCAGGAGATGCTGCGCGCGATCGCCACGATGCCGAAGGCGCCCGCGGGGGTCCGCGGTGATCTGGCCGCCGCCATCGACGCGCTGCGCAGGCCCGAACGCCGGCGCGGTATGGCGGTCATCATCAGCGACTTCCTCGGTCCCATCAATTGGATGCGCCCATTGCGGGCCATCGCGGGTCGGCACGAGGTGCTCGGCATCGAGGTGCTCGACCCGCGCGACGTGGAACTGCCGCCCGTCGGCGACGTCATCCTGCAGGACACCGAGACCGGCCGGACCCGCGAGTTCACCATCGACGAGCAGTTGCGCGAGGACTTCGCGAAGGCTGCGGCCGCGCATCGCGCCGAGGTGGCGCGCACGCTGCGACGCTGCGATGCGCCGCTGCTGTCGCTGCGTACCGACCGGGACTGGATCGCCGACGTGGTTCGGTTCGTCGCCACCCGCCGCTTGGCGCTGGCAGGCCGCGCCTAAGAGCCTCGGATGCGAAGAGATTAGTCGTACATGACGTTACCGATACTTGGACCGATCACGCTTTCGGGGTTCGAGCACGCTTGGTTCTTCCTTTTCCTGCTCGTCGCACTAGGGATCGTCGCGCTGTACATCTTCGTGCAGCTGGCCCGGCACCGCCGCATGCTCCGGTTCGCCAACATGGAATTGCTGGAAAGCGTTGCACCCCAACGGCCGACGCGTAAGCGGCACCTGCCCGCGATTCTGCTCGTCATCGCGCTTGTCTTCCTCACGGTCGCGATGGCCGGCCCCACACACGACGTCCGCATTCCGCGCAACCGCGCGGTGGTGATGCTCGTGATGGACGTATCGCAGTCGATGCGCGCCACCGACGTGTCGCCGAACCGCATGGCGGCGGCGCAGGAGGCGTCCAAGCAGTTCGCCGAAGAGCTCACTCCCGGAATCAATCTCGGGCTGATCGCGTACGCCGGCACGGCGACCGTGCTCGTCTCACCGACGACCGGCCGCGAGGCCACCAAAGCCGCGATCGACAAGCTGCAGTTCGCCGACCGCACCGCCACCGGTGAAGGCATCTTCACCGCGTTGCAGGCGATCGCCACCGTCGGCGCGGTGATCGGCGGCGGCGACGAACCACCGCCCGCGCGCATCGTGCTGTTCTCCGACGGCAAGGAGACGGTGCCGTCGAACCCGGACAACCCCAAGGGCGCCTTCACCGCGGCCCGCACCGCCAAGGACCAGGGCGTGCCGATCTCGACCATTTCGTTCGGCACGCCGTACGGCTACGTCGAGATCAACGACCAGCGTCAGCCGGTGCCGGTCGACGACGACATGCTCAAGGAGATCGCCGATCTGTCCGGCGGTGAGGCGTTCACCGCGTCCAGCCTCGAACAGCTGCGCCAGGTGTACGCGAACCTGCAGCAGCAGATCGGGTACGAAACGATCAAGGGCGATGCGAGTGTGGGCTGGCTGCGTCTCGGTGCGCTGGCCCTGGCGCTGGCCGCGCTGTCGGCGCTGCTCATCAACCGTCGTCTGCCGAATTAGGGATGACGAGCTGATATGAACGTTCCGCTGCTGGGGCCGGTCTCCCTCACCGGCTTTTCCCACATCTGGTGGCTGCTGTTCTTTTCCCTCGTCGTGCTGGGCCTGGTCGCGCTGTACTTCTATGCCCAACGCGCCAGGCGCAGGCGTCTGCAGCAGTTCGCCAACACCGAGCTGCTCGACAGCGTGGCGCCCAGGCGGCCGAGCGTGTGGCGCCACGTGCCCGCCGCGCTGCTCGGTGTCGCGCTGTTGTTCTGCACGATCGCCCTGGCCGGGCCGACATTCGACCAGCGGCTGCCACGCAACCGAGCGGTCGTGATGCTGGCCATCGACGTATCGCAGTCGATGCGGGCCACCGACGTCGAACCCGACCGCCTGACCGCCGCCAAAGAGGCGTCCAAACGGTTCGTCGACGAGCTCACTCCGGGCATCAACCTCGGCGTGATCGCGTACGCCGGGACGGCCACAGTGTTGGTTTCGCCGACCACGAACCGCGACGCCAGCCGGCGCGCCATCGACAACCTGCAGGTGTCCGATCGCACCGCCACCGGCGAAGCGATCTTCACCGCACTGTCGTCGATCTCCACGGTGGGCGCCGTGATCGGTGGCGGCGACACACCGCCGCCCGCGCGCATCGTGCTGTTCTCCGACGGCAAGGAGACCGTGCCGTCCAACCCCGACAACCCGAAGGGCGCGTTCACCGCGGCCCGCACGGCCAAGGACCAGGGCGTGCCCATCTCGACGATCTCCTTCGGCACCGAACAGGGCGAGGTGGAGGTCAACGACGAGAAGGTGCCGGTACCCGTCGACGACGAGATGATGAAGAAGATCGCGCAACTGTCCGGTGGCGAGTCCTACACCGCGTCCAACCTCGAGGAGCTGAACAAGGTCTACGGGACGCTGCAGGATCAGATCGGCTACGAGACGGTCCGAGGTGAGGCCACCACCGGCTGGCTGCGGCTTGCCGCGCTGGCGGCCGCGGCCGCGGCGGTCGCGAGCTTGTTGATCAACCGCAGGCTGCCACTCTGAGGCGATTTCTTAGAAATGGCGTCCAGACGATAGGTTGGCGGGCATGACTGTGACCGATGACTCGGCCGACACCGCCGGCCAAACGGCTGGTGGCCGTCCGCCTTTCGTGTCGCGTTCGGTGCTGGTGACCGGAGGGAACCGCGGTATCGGTCTCGCGATCGCTCGGCGCCTCGCGGCCGACGGCCACAAAGTGGCCGTCACTCACCGCGGATCCGGTGCGCCGGAGGGTCTGTTCGGTGTCGTGTGCGACGTCACCGACAACGACGCCGTCGACCGCGCCTTCAAGGAGGTCGAGGAGCATCAGGGACCGGTCGAGGTGCTGGTGTCCAACGCCGGAATCTCCAAGGACGCGTTCCTCATCCGGATGACCGAGGAGCGCTTCGAAGAGGTCATCAACGCCAACCTGACCGGCGCGTTCCGGGTGGCGCAACGGGCATCGCGGAGTATGCAGCGCAAACGCTTCGGACGGATCATCTTCATTGGCTCGGTGTCCGGCAGCTGGGGCATCGGCAACCAGGCCAACTACGCCGCGGCCAAGGCCGGTCTGATCGGCATGGCCCGCTCGATTTCGCGAGAGTTGTCGAAGGCAGGCGTCACCGCCAACGTGGTGGCCCCCGGCTACATCGATACCGAGATGACCCGCGCGCTCGACGAGCGGATCCAGGAGGGCGCGCTCGACTTCATTCCGGCCAAACGGGTCGGGACGGCCGAGGAGGTCGCCGGGGCGGTCAGCTTCCTGGCGTCAGAAGATGCGAGCTATATCGCCGGCGCGGTGATCCCGGTCGACGGCGGCATGGGCATGGGCCACTAGAAAGACAAGGACTTCACATGACACTTCTGCAGGGCAAGCGGATCCTCGTCACGGGGATCATCACCGACTCTTCGATCGCGTTCCACATCGCCAAGGTCGCCCAGGAGGCGGGCGCCGAGCTGGTGCTCACCGGCTTCGACCGGATGAAGCTGATCCAGCGCATCGCCGACCGACTGCCGGCGAAGGCGCCGCTGCTCGAGCTCGACGTGCAGAACGAGAAGCACCTCGACACGCTGGCCGACCGGGTGACCGAGGCCATCGGCGACGGCAACAAGCTCGACGGCGTCGTGCACTCGATCGGCTACATGCCGCAGACCGGTATGGGCATCAACCCGTTCTTCGACGCGCCCTACGAGGATGTCGCCAAGGGCATTCACATCTCCGCCTATTCGTACGCGTCCCTGGCGAAAGCGGTGCTGCCGATCATGAATCCGGGTGGCGCGATCGTGGGCATGGACTTCGACCCGACGCGCGCGATGCCCGCCTACAACTGGATGACGGTCGCCAAGAGCGCGCTGGAGTCGGTCAACCGATTCGTCGCACGTGAAGCCGGTCCGCACGGTGTCCGGTCCAATCTTGTTGCCGCCGGCCCGATCCGCACGCTGGCGATGAGCGCCATCGTCGGCGGCGCGCTCGGTGAGGAAGCCGGTGCGCAGATGAAGCTGCTCGAAGAGGGTTGGGACCAGCGTGCCCCCATCGGGTGGAACATGAAGGATCCGACCCCGGTCGCCAAGACCGTCTGCGCCCTGCTGTCGGACTGGCTGCCCGCGACCACCGGCACGATCATCTACGCCGACGGCGGCGCCAGCACGCAATTGTTGTAAGGGATGGACAACTCGGGTTTCGACGCTGTCCTGCTGCTGTCGTTCGGCGGGCCGGAGGGGCCGGACCAGGTGATGCCGTTCCTCGAGAACGTCACCAGGGGCCGGGGGATACCACCTGAGCGGCTGGCCTCCGTTGCCGAGCATTACCAGCATTTCGGTGGTGTGTCACCGATCAACGGCATCAACCGCGCACTGATCGACGAGTTGCGCCCTCTGATCGACCTGCCGGTGTATTTCGGCAACCGGAACTGGGAGCCCTACGTCGAAGACGCCGTTGCGGCGATGGCGTTCGACGGCGTGCGCAACGCCGCCGTCTTCGCCACCTCGGCATGGGGCGGCTACTCGGGTTGCACTCAATACGTCGAGGACATTGCGAGGGCCAGGCAGGCCACGGGCGCGAACGCACCGCGGCTGGTGAAACTTCGTCAGTACTACGACCATCCGCTGTTCGTGAAGATGTTCAGCGACGCGATCACCGCCGCTGCACAGACTGTGCCCGACCATGCGCGGTTGGTGTTCACCGCCCACTCCATCCCACTGTCCAGCAGCTCTCGTTGTGGCAGAGACCTTTACGCGCGACAGGTCGCTCACGCCGCCAAGCTCGTCGCGGCCGCGGCGGGTTACGACGACTATGACCAGGTCTGGCAGTCGCGCTCGGGGCCACCGCAGGTCCCCTGGCTGGAACCCGACGTCGGCGATCACCTTGCCGCTCTCGTCGAGGCCGGGACGGATGCCGTGATCGTATGCCCGATCGGCTTTGTCGCGGATCACATCGAGGTGGTGTGGGATCTGGACCACGAACTCAGGCTGCAGGCGCAAGACTCGCGCATCGCGTTCGCCAGGGCTTCGACGCCCAACGCGCACCTCGCGCATGTGGTGGCCGACCTCCTCGACGAACTACGCAACGACCGCGATCCCGTTCGGGTGCCGGATCCGGAATCCCCGCCGCTACAGGGCTTCTCGATCGACGGGGTGGTGTGCACACCTCAGTGCGTTAGCAGGTAGCCGGAGTCCCGTAATGGGTGTCTGCCGCAAGGACACGGGTCGGTCGGCGCGCAACCCTGGAAGAGCAAGAGAAACATAGATGCTCGAAGGAGTTTCGCGATGCGATCAGTGTGCAAACGAATGGTGGCGGTTGTCGTCGCGGGCGCTGCGGCGTTGACCATCGCGGCGGCCCCCGTCGCCGCGGCAGCGCCGGCGCCCGCCGTGACCATTCCGGCCGCCTACGGCCATGGCGGCCACGGATACGGCGGACACGGCTACGGCCCCGGATTCAACGAGTACCGCGGTCCGGTGTTCGGGTACGGCCACTACCGGCACTGGTGGCCGTGGCGGTGGTGAGTGTCGCGCTGTCACTGTTGCCAGGCGGCGTGCAGTATCGCGCTGACGGCAGCCAAGCGTGCCGACCGCACGACACCGTTCAGCGGTCGCAGCGCTTCGCTGGCCGTCTGCACGTCCGCGGAGCTGTTGAGCCCGATGGGGATCAGGCCTGAGCTCACGGTGATGATCGCGTCGATGTATGCCGCGTTCTCCAGCACCCGCAGGGCCCGAGTCGGCGCATGATCCGGAATGCTGTGCCGCCGTTCAGATTCCACGACCTGCTCGACGAGACTGCGCGGGTCCTCGATGTCGCCGCCCGCCGCTTCGGCGTGCAGGGCGCCCAGTGCGTCAGCGGCGGAACGGACCGCCGAGCGCATTGTGTATTCCGCCTCGCCGAGGTCGAGACCTTCGGCGGGCATCGCGCCGGGCACCGAGTACACCGTCCACGACAGCGCGGACGGATCGGCTTCGAGATCGGGTTGGTCTTCGTCATCGGCGCTATCGGGATACTCGAAGTCCGGCACCAGGCCGATGGCCTCGGCGGGGTCACCCGCCACGATGAGCGCCTCGCCCGCGGCTACGGCGTCGCGCTGGAACTGCGTGCCCGCTGGCAGCCCGCGGACATCGCCGGGGACCGGCAGGGCAACACCCATCGCGGGTGCTCCGCTGGTCCGGCCCACCGAGGTGCGCAGCGTCTGCAGCAGGGAAACCGCCCCCGCATCGGTCAGATCCGGCCAGGGCAGGCCGGTGCGCCCCGCGGCGACCGAGTCGTATGCGGTGACGGAATGTCTTGGCGCCCATTGTGATAGCGCATCCAACACATCGTCGGGCGCGGCGGCACCGGCAAGCCAGGCGTTCGCCCAAACCGTCAACGAAACACTCGGACACCACATGATTTCCGCAGTGTAGTTGTTAGCCGCTCATCGGGTCGGCTACGCGCTAGGCTGACGTCATGCCTGCTGCGCTGATCTGGCTCATCGCCGCGCTGGCCCTCGCCGGGGCCGAGGCGCTGACCGGCGACCTGTTCCTGCTCATGCTCGGCGGCGGCGCGCTGGCGGCCGCGGGATCCAGCCTCATCTTCGACGACCTATGGGTGCACGGCGCGGTTTTCGCGGTCGTGTCCGTGCTGCTCTTGGCGCTGGTCCGGCCCGCACTGCGCCGGCACTTCAATTCCGGCACCGCACTGCCCGAACGGGCGAAGGCGTTGGAGGGCAAGAGCGCACTGGTGCTCGACCGGGTCGCCCGCCATGAAGGACAGGTGAAGCTCGACGGCGAGGTCTGGACCGCGCGCCCGCTGAACGAAAACGAGGTCTACGAACCCGGCGACCATGTGACGGTCGTCGAGATCGACGGCGCGACCGCCGTCGTCCAGAAAGTCGTCTAGAGGAAAGCCTGGGCCAACCCCAGACAATCACGAAAGGAACGTTCATGGATGGTGCTGTCGCCGGCCTGATTCTGGTCGCCGTGCTGGTGGTGTTCGCCGCCATCATCGTGGCCAAGTCCATCGCACTGATCCCACAGGCCGAGGCCGCGGTCATCGAGCGGCTCGGCCGCTACAGCAAGACCGTGTCGGGACAGTTGACGCTGCTGCTGCCGTTCGTCGACAAGATCCGCGCGCGCGTCGACCTGCGCGAGCGGGTGGTGTCGTTCCCGCCCCAGCCGGTGATCACCGAGGACAACCTGACGGTGAACATCGACACCGTCGTCTACTTTCAGGTCACCAATCCGCAGGCGGCCGTCTATCAGATCAGCAACTACATCGTCGGCGTCGAGCAGTTGACCACCACGACGCTGCGCAACGTGGTCGGCGGTATGACGCTGGAGCAGACCCTGACGTCGCGTGACTCGATCAACGGCCAGCTGCGCGGTGTGCTCGACGAAGCCACCGGTCGATGGGGACTGCGCGTCGCCCGTGTCGAGCTGCGCAGCATCGACCCACCGCCGTCGATTCAGGACTCGATGGAAAAGCAGATGCGCGCCGACCGCGAGAAGCGCGCGATGATCCTGACCGCCGAAGGTAACCGCGAGGCGTCGATCAAGCAGGCCGAGGGTCAGAAGCAGGCCCAGATCCTCGCGGCCGAAGGTGCCAAGCAGGCGGCGATCCTGGCCGCCGAAGCAGACCGGCAGTCGCGCATGCTGCGCGCTCAGGGTGAACGGGCCGCGTCGTACCTGCAGGCACAGGGCCAGGCCAAGGCCATCGAGAAGACCTTCGCCGCCATCAAGCGGGGCCGACCGACCCCGGAGATGCTGGCCTACCAGTACCTGCAGACACTGCCGCAGATGGCCAAGGGCGAGGCGAACAAGGTTTGGCTCGTGCCCAGCGACTTCGGATCGGCACTCCAGGGCTTCACGAAGATGCTCGGCGCGCCGGGTTCGGACGGCGTGTTCCGTTACGAGCCGTCGCCGGTGGAAGAGGACATTCAACGGCCGGAGGACGATTCTGCCGAGGTGGCCGCCTGGTTCAACACGCAGACCGATCCGGAGATCGCACAGGCCGTCGCGAAGGCCGAAGCCGAGGCGCGCAAACCGGTGGCCGGGGCTATCGATCCGCCGCCGCAGTACCCGCCGCTGTCGCAGCAGCAGCAACCGCCCTCGCAATACAACTCACCGACGCAGGGCCCCGGCGGGGGCGCTCACTCCCGGTAGGAGACCTCGGTCTGATCGCGAGTGTGATCGCGGCGGTGAGCGCGAATCTCATAGGCCAGCCCGGCCACACCGACGCATGCGGTGCAGAACGAGATCAAGACCAGTAGTGGGTTGACGCTGCCGGTCAGCGCGTCGCCGAGGATCACCACGGCCGCGGTTCCGGGTATCAACCCGGCCAGCGTGGCGAAGGCGTAGGGGAGCGCCCGAACTCCCGACGCCCCTGCCGCATAGTTCAGCACCGAGAACGGCACGGCGGGGATCAGCCGCATCGAGATGACGGCAGGCCACCCGCGCTCCCGCAGACGGGCGTCCAGCGCGTCGACCTTCGGATGGGGCACCAGCTTGTTGAGTTGCCAGCCGGCCGCGCGCACCAGCACCAGCGCGATGACGGCGCTGACGGTGGCCGCCGACACCGCGAGCGGGATACCGAGGACCGGTCCGAACAACAGTCCGGCGGCCAGCGTGAACGCCGTGCGCGGGAACGGGAAGACCGTCACCACGATGTGTGCACCGAGAAACGCCAGCGGGAACCAAGGGCCGACCGAGGTGGCCCAATCTCGCAGCTGAACGGCGGTCGGAAGGGGGACCAGCAGCGCGATTGCGACAAGAATCACAATCGCGGTCAGGATCGCGAACACCCGTCGCCGCGGCACCGCGGACGCCGTTGCGACCACCGAGCCACGCAGCGCGCGCAGGGTGCTGACGACGGTATTCACGTCCGCCAAGCCTACTTTGCATGGCCTGCGGCCACCGGCCAGCACGCCGTGAGACCGCCGACCGGTGGTCAACGGCGTGACCGGGATCATTTAGCCTGGTGAGCGGTCGTGTTAGACACAGAGGTCACCCGTCGCGACAACAGGAGAAGCCGGTGTCGGTAGATACATCTGCGGGATCTGAATCGGATCGCGAACAATGGCGAGCTGCCGTTGCCGGAGTGCTGGCCAAGAGCAGCCGCAAGGATCCCGCCGATCTCGGCGAGGCGCCTGAGCAACTCCTCGACTCACCGACCTACGAGGGCTTTCCGATTCGGCCGCTGTACACGATTCTCGACTCCCAGCCCGAGGCGCCGCTGCCCGGCAGCTGGCCGTTCATTCGCGGGTCCGACGGTCTGCGCGACGTCAAATCCGGGTGGAAGGTCGCCGAGGCGTTTCCGGCGCCGGGCCAGGTGTCGGTCGTCGACGGAAACGGCGCGGTGCTGACCGCCCTCACCGAGGGCACCAGCGCACTGATCCTGGATGTCGGGCCCACCGGCGTGAGCGCCGCTGACCTCGACAGGCTCCTCGAGGGCGTATTTCTCGAACTCGTTCCCGTGGTGCTGGACGCGGGCGCCGACTTCACCGCCGCCGCGGACGCAGTGCTGGCACTGGTGAATGACCTGGATGACGAACGGCGAGCCCGACTTTCGGTCGACCTCGGTGCCGACCCGCTCACCGCGACACTCAGCGGCCGTGCGGCGCCATCAACCGACGAAGTGGTTGCCACCGTCGAGAAGACGATCGCCTTCGGCGGGGGTGTGCGGGCCATCACGATCGACGGTCCGGCATTTCACGATCTCGGTGCCAGCGCATCGTGGGAGCTCACGGGCGCCATCGCCGCGGGGGTCAGCTATCTGCGTCTGCTGGTCGACAGCGGGGTCCCGGCGCCGGATGCGTTGCGCCAGATCAGTTTCAGGTTCGCCGCGGACGATGACCAATTCATGACAATCGCCAAACTGCGTGCCGCACGACAGCTGTGGGCCCGGGTGGCCGAAGTGGTCGGTACGGCCGATGCCGGCGCGGCACGAGTGCACGCAGTGACCTCGCAACCGATGATGGCTCAACGTGATCCGTGGGTGAACATGTTGCGCACGACAGTCGCCGCCTTCGCGGCGGGCGTCGGGGGAGCGGACACCGTCCAGGTCCATACCTTCGACAGCGCCATCCCCGGTGGCTGGCCCGGCACCGCAGCCAGTTTCGCGCGGCGGATGGCCCGCAACACCCAGCTGTTGCTGTTGGAGGAGTCGCATATCGGGCGTGTTCTCGACCCCGCCGGCGGCTCGTGGTTCGTCGAGGATCTCACCCGCGCACTTGCCGAGGAGGCGTGGAAGCACTTCCGCGACATCGAATCCCGCGGCGGTTTCACGGCTGCGGTCGACCACCTGGCCGCACAGATCGCGGAGGTGAGCGAGAAGCGCCGCGACGACATCGCGCACCGTCGTACGGCGATCACCGGCGTCAACGAGTATCCAAACCTGTCGGAAATGCCGTTGCCACCATCGGACCCGGTTCCCGGTGTGCAACGCTACGCGGCGAGCTTCGAAGCACTGCGGGATCGATCCGACGCCTATCTCGCCGAGCACGGTTCGCGGCCGACGGCCTTGCTGCTGCCGATCGGCCCACTGTCCGAACACAACATCCGCACGACGTTCGCGGCCAACCTGCTGGCATCCGGCGGCGTCGAGGCCGTCAACCCGGGGCCGCTGGACACCGCAGGTGTCGCACAAGCGGTTTCGGATGCCGGTGGAGCGGTCGCCGCCGTGATCTGCGGCACCGACGCTCGCTACGCGCAGGAGGCGTCGGGCGTGGTGGAAGCCGCCCGCGGGGCGGGTGTTTCGCACATCTACCTTGCCGGTCCGGAAAAAGCCGTCGCCGAAGCAGCGAACAAGCCGGATGAATACCTGACCGCCAAGATCGACGCGATCGCCGCGCTGTCGGCACTTCTCACCCGATTGGGGGCGTGACCATGACGATGTCCAATGTCGCCGGCCAGCCGGTTCCTGACGTTGAACCGCACACGATCACCAACTTCGCCGACGTGCCCCTGCACGGGCAGAAAGCGGCCGAGCCTGCCACGGAGGCCGCGGTCGCCGAGCACATCGCCGCGGCCGCGGCCGCGCACGGTTACACCGCCGAGCAGCTCGACTGGGTCACCCCCGAAGGTATTGACGTCAAACCGGTCTACATCGCCGCCGACCGCGACGCCGTGGTGGATGCCGGATATCCCCTGGACACGTTCCCCGGCGCGCCGCCGTTCGTCCGCGGCCCGTACCCGACCATGTACGTCAACCAGCCGTGGACCATCCGTCAGTACGCGGGATTCTCGACCGCGGCAGAGTCCAACGCGTTCTACCGGCGCAACCTCGCCGCCGGGCAGAAGGGTCTTTCGGTGGCCTTCGATCTAGCCACCCACCGCGGCTATGACTCCGATCATCCGCGCGTCCAGGGCGACGTCGGAATGGCCGGTGTGGCAATCGATTCCATCCTCGACATGCGACAGCTGTTCGACGGTATCGACCTGTCCACCGTCTCGGTGTCGATGACGATGAACGGTGCCGTGCTGCCAATACTCGCGCTCTACGTGGTGGCCGCCGAGGAACAGGGCGTACCCCCGGAGAAGCTGGCGGGGACCATCCAGAACGACATCCTCAAAGAGTTCATGGTCCGCAACACCTACATCTATCCACCCAAGCCGTCGATGCGGGTGATCTCTGACATCTTCGGCTACACGAGCACGAAGATGCCGAAGTTCAACTCGATCTCGATCTCCGGGTACCACATTCAAGAGGCCGGTGCCACAGCCGATCTCGAGCTCGCCTACACGCTGGCCGACGGCGTCGAGTACATCAAGGCGGGCCTTGATGCCGGCCTGGACATCGACAAGTTCGCACCGCGTCTGTCCTTCTTCTGGGGCATCGGAATGAACTTCTTCATGGAGGTCGCCAAGCTGCGCGCCGGTCGGCTGCTGTGGAGCGAGTTGGTTGCCGAGTTCAATCCGAAGAGTCCGAAATCGCTGTCGCTGCGTACTCATTCGCAGACCTCGGGATGGTCGCTGACCGCCCAAGACGCCTTCAACAACGTCGCGCGCACGTGTATCGAGGCGATGGCCGCCACTCAGGGGCACACGCAGTCCCTGCACACCAATGCGCTCGACGAGGCGCTGGCGCTACCGACCGACTTCTCGGCTCGTATCGCGCGCAATACGCAGCTGCTGCTGCAGCAGGAGTCCGGAACGACACGTCCGATCGACCCGTGGGGCGGTTCGTACTACGTCGAATGGCTGACCCACCAGCTCGCCTCCGCGGCGCGCATGCACATCGGAGAGGTCGTCGCCCACGGCGGAATGGCGCAGGCGATCAGCGAGGGCATCCCGAAGATGCGCATCGAAGAGGCGGCTGCCCGGACGCAGGCCCGCATCGACTCCGGTGCACAGACGGTGATCGGCGTGAACAAGTACCAGGTCGACGAGGACCAGGAGGTGGAAGTTCTCAAGGTCGAGAACAGCCGGGTACGCGCCGAGCAGATCGCGAAACTGGAGAAGCTGCGCGCCGAGCGCGACGAGGCGGCAACTCAGGCCGCGCTGGCCGAATTGACCAGGGCCGCAGGTGAATCCGGACCGGCAGGGGACGACGGCCTGGGGAACAACCTGCTGGCGCTGGCCGTCAATGCCGCGCGCGCCCACGCGACGGTCGGTGAAATCTCGGATGCGCTCGAGAAGGTGTACGGCAGACACGTCGCCGAGATCCGCACCATCGCCGGCGTCTACCGTGATGAGGTGGGGAGCAGTGGCAACGTGACTGGAATCGGCAAAGCAACCGAATTCGTCGAGAAGTTCGCCGAGGCCGACGGTCGTAGGCCACGCATCCTGATCGCCAAGATGGGCCAGGACGGCCACGACCGTGGGCAGAAGGTCATCGCGACGGCGTTCGCCGACATCGGCTTTGACGTGGATGTCGGCTCGTTGTTCTCCACGCCGGAGGAGGTCGCGCGTCAGGCGGCTGACAATGACGTGCACGTGGTCGGGGTGTCGTCGCTCGCGGCGGGCCACCTGACATTGGTGCCCGCGCTGCGCGAAGCGCTCGCCGAGGCGGGGAGGCCGGACATCATGATCGTGGTGGGCGGCGTGATCCCGCCCGGCGACTTCGACGAGCTGTACGCGGCAGGAGCGACCGCGATCTTCCCGCCCGGCACCGTGATCGCCGACGCTGCGATCGGCCTGCTGCAGAAGCTCGCCGAGCAGCTGGGCTACGACCTGACGAGATGAACCTCCCGGTTTCTGAACTAGCGGACGCCGTTCGCCGCGGCGACCGAGCGGCGCTGCCGAAGGCCATCACGCTCGTCGAGTCCACCCGCACCGATCACCGCGAGCAGGCGCAGCAGTTGCTGCTGGAACTGTCCCCCGCAAGCGGGAGATACCCCCAGCCAGAGCCGGCAACGCGCGTAGGAATCACCGGCGTCCCGGGTGTCGGCAAGTCGACGACCATCGAGGCGCTCGGCATGCACCTGATCGAGGAGGGACACCGCGTCGCGGTGCTGGCGGTCGACCCGTCGTCGACGCGCACCGGTGGCTCCATCCTCGGCGACAAGACCCGCATGGCGAAACTGGCGGTACACCCCGACGCGTACATCCGCCCCTCGCCGACGTCCGGCACGCTGGGCGGGGTCGCCAGGGCCACCCGCGAAACGATCGTGCTACTGGAGGCCGCGGGGTTCGACGTCATTCTCGTGGAGACGGTGGGTGTCGGGCAGTCGGAGGTGACCGTCGCCAACATGGTGGACACCTTCGTGTTCCTGACCCTGGCGCGCACCGGCGACCAGCTGCAGGGCATCAAGAAGGGCGTGCTGGAGCTCGCCGACATCGTGGTAGTGAACAAGGCCGACGGCGAGCATGCTGTGGAGGCGAAGGCCGCCGCGCGCGAACTGACCGGTGCGATCCGACTGATCTATCCACGCGAAACGCTATGGCGCCCGCCGGTTCTCACCATGAGTGCACTGACCGGTGACGGCCTCGTCGAGTTGTGGGACACGGTGCTGAAGCACCGCGAGGTGTTGACCGCGGCCGGTGAGTTCGAGGCCCGCAGGCGCACCCAGCAGGTCGAGTGGACGTGGTCGATGGTCCGCGACACCGTGCTGGACCGTGTGCTGTCGCATCCCGCGGTTAAAGAGATCCGGGCCGAAGTCGAGCGCCAGGTTCGCGACGGCGAGCTGACGCCCGCGCTTGCTGCGCAACAGATTTTGGACGCATCTGACGTGCGCTAACTTAACTTTTCGGTAACACCCGGTTTATTTGCCGGGGCTGCAGGTAAATTGTATGCATTGTGACGGGTGTCAAATCCGTGGGGCGCAGCGCAGCGCTCCCGCACAGGATTCAGGGCGCGGCGGATTCGAACTTTGCTTGCACCCTGCGGGCCTTCTCGAAGTTGTTCCCCGGGAGACGATTCGGCGGCGGCGCTCTCTCCGTCTACCTGCACGGTGAGCCCGTGGTCGATGTATGGACCGGTTACTCCGACCGCCGTGGTACCGAGTACTGGACGGCCGACACCGGCGCCATGGTCTTCTCGGTCACCAAGGGTCTGGCTTCCACGGTGATCCACCGGCTCGCCGACCGAGGCCTTATCGACTACGACACGCCGGTCAGCCAGTACTGGCCCGAGTTCGGCGAGAACGGCAAGGCCGACATCACGGTCCGCGAAGTGATGCGCCACCGCGCGGGCCTGTCTCAGCTCAACGGGGTCAGCAAGGCCGACCTGCTCGACCACCACGCGATGGAGCAGCGGATCGCCGCGGCACCGGTGAACAAGCTGCTGTACGGCCATCAGGCGTATCACGCGCTCACCTACGGCTGGCTGATGTCGGGGCTTGGCCGCGCGATCACCGGCAAGGGCATGCGGGACTTGATTCGTGAGGAATTGGCCGAACCGCTGAACACCGACGGGCTGCACCTGGGCCGGCCGCCGGTCGCAGCGCCGACGCGGGCCGCGCAGATCCTCGCGCCGCAGGGCACCTTGGCCAATCCGATCTTCAATTTCGTGGCGCCGCGGGTAGCCGCCCTCGGCATGTCCGGGGGCTTCGGATCGATGTACTTCCCCGGCATGAAAGCCGTCGTGCAGGGCGACACGCCGTTCCTCGATGCCGAGATCCCCGCCGCTAACGGTGTGGCCACCGCGCGCGCACTGGCCAAGATGTACGGTGCGATCGCCAACGGCGGCCGCGTCGACGGCACACAACTGCTCTCGCGTGAGCGGGTCGACGGCCTGACCGGTGAGCGGAGCTTCGCGCCCGACCGCAACATCTTCGTGCCGCTGTCTTTCCACCTCGGATACCACTCCGTGCCGATCCCCGGCGTGATGCCCGGCTTCGGGCATGCGGGACTGGCCGGATCGGTGGGTTGGGCGGACCCGGAGACGGGGATGTCGTTCGGGTTCGTGCACAACCGGCTGCTGACGCGGATGGTGCTCGATCAGGCGACGTTCGCCGGGCTGCAGACGCTGATTCGCCGCGACGCGGCCCGCGCCCGTCGGCGCGGCTACGACACTATGCCTGCGCTCGGCGCGGCGTACACCGAGGTCAGCCGATCGGTGGCGGGTTAGGTGTACTGCCCAGGCAGGTTGGTTGAGAAAGTGTGACGACTCGCTG